>CAZMFL010000011.1:1556-19479 GCA_964565575.1 uncultured Candidatus Peribacteria bacterium | reverse complement strand
TCGTCTCTAAGTTCTTTTGAAAGAGTTGTTATCTCTTGGAAGTTTAGAATACTATTTTTGAATATTTCATGATAAATTTGTTTTATACGAAAAGGTTGTAAATTATGTTTTTTGCGAAACGATTCGATTGCGATTGGATTAAATATTGATTCCATGGTTGTGTGCGATATGGTTTATATTAAAAAATGATTTTATTGTGCTTTCCGATTGTTTTTTTGAATATCTATTTGCGCTTGTACGTGTTTTAGAATTTTTTGTATGTTGTCCTGTAATCATACTCCTGCCATTTCCTCAATTGAGAATCAAGAAGCATAGATATGTCCTCCTCAAGAAGGGAACGAACTAGCAATGCGTTCTACATTATATCTATTTCCATCTCCATCCCAAGCACTTCTCAAAGATCATTTCCATTGATTTCATTCTTTTCTCAATCTAAGAAAAATTGGAATATTTTTTAATCACCTAAGAAGCATGTGAGCCTTTTCTATTTCGTCGTCGGATATGCCGAAATTGTCTAGCTCTTCTTGTGTATACCATGTATATACAACGTCTCATACTATCTTTGCCCTTCCTAAGGTAATTGATGACATTTCAATCAATCCTTGATGTGAACTAAAATATAAGTTTTTTATTACACTGTCTTTGTCTGTTCATAGATTCATGAGGCTCTCAGCAATAGAATAATCTCTTTTTGCGTCTTTCGATCGCATAAAGTTTCCAGTATCGGTGAGCAATCATGTGTATCGTAATGTTGCACTTTCTTTGTCGATATACTCATTCCAGAGGGTTGAAACAATTTCATAACATAAACCACAAGTGCTGCCGCTATCAATATCTCTTAAAACAAATGAATTTGGTTTTTCTTCCGTCTCAATATGATGATCTATTATAATTTTTTTTTTGGTGTCAAAATAACTTTCATGATCCTTTGTTATTCATGATATACGTTCATATCCAGAGAAATCGACAAAGAAAATTAAATCATATTTACCGTAATCAAAATTTGTTTTTATCTTTTTTATTCAATGCATAAATTGATTTGACTCAGTAGGCGCAATTGACGTAAAGTAGCTTACATGTTTTCCAAGTTTTTCTAAAACAAGCCCAAATCATAACATAGCTCATGCGCTATCTGGATCTATGTTCTCGTGCCCAAACAAGGCGATATCTGTCGCTTGTTGAATTTCTTCTTTCAAAATATTGAGTTGGTTTTTTATCTGTTCTGGTAGCATATGAATGAAGGTCTATTATAAAGAATATCGTGTTTAGTAGATATTGCTGCAAAAAGAATTTATTTGTGATGTGTCTTTTATTTTATAATCAAATCTTTCTCGATGAGAATTTTTGAAAGATCACCAAACATTTTCCCTGCGGTATACTCACCATGTTGATTGCTTCTTGGGCGACGCACTTGAATTACTACAACATATTTTAGATTTTCTTTCGTCACTATTCCCACGAAAGAAGCATTTGTTCGTCCTGGACCACTACGATACAATCACTTAAATGCTATCTGTGATGTTCAAGTTTTTCATCCAAGAGTATACCCAGGTATTCCAAAATTCTTGGTTAATCAGCCATAAACAACTTGGAAAAGAGCGTCTTTCATTTTTTCAGATGTTTCTGGTTTTAGAATTTGTGCTCATTTTTTTATCGGATTTTCAGTGGTTTTTTTGGTTTCTGTGTTATATGTTTTTTGTACAATACGAGGTTTAACATAATATCATCAGTTAACAAGCGTACTGTATCAGGCTGCGATTTGGATGGGGGTTGCAAGCATACCTTGTCAAAATGAGACATTGAAAAACCTTGCTAATCATGCGCCGGCAGCGGTATCTAAAAACCCGGCATTTTCTCCCGCCAGTTCTATGTTTGTAAGAGCTCCGAATCAAAAGTTTTGCATATAATTGAAAAACCCCTGTTTCTTTATTTTTTGAGCTATGTTGATGATCCCAACATTACACGAATAGGTAAGCGCGTAAAGAAACGTATGAGTTCATCTACAGTGTGTTTGATCGGCGTTTCTGATGAATTGGAAGTTTCAATCTCATAGATCAATTTTAACCTCTCCATCAGGATCTGAATAAAAATCGTATAATGTGATTTCATCATTATCAAGAGCCGCTCCTACCGTAAAAGGTTTCATGATCGAACCTGGTTCATAAGGGAAAGCAATATTTTTATCAACGAATACTTGCGCCCCCAGCATGTTTTTTGCAACATATTTATCGCCACTCATACTAGTCCTTTCTTTAAATGTGGCTTGTTTCAATTTATTTCCACTTGTTACATAATACACTGGTATATCAACATAAGTATCATTTGTTACGATGTATGCATCTTCAGGTGTGAGTGGCTTGAGTGCATATGATGATTGTGGATTGTTTGGATTAAAGGTAGGAGCATTTGCAGAAGCAACAACGTCTCCAGAAAATGGATCCATCACAAGCACAGAAATACTATCCGCAATAAACTCTCTAAGATAGTGTTCCATAAGATTTTCTACCTTTTTTTGTACAAAAGGGTTTATCGTGAGATAGACATCTTCACCATCGATTGGGTTTATGATACTGACGTCATTTGATCAAATCTCTCAGATCCATGGAGCAGAGAGTCATACGATATGTCCTGGCGTTCCCTTTAATAATCCATCAAAATATTGTTCTATTCCATACTGCGCATTGCCTTCAGGAGTGATATATCATAATATATTTGCTGCAAATTTTTCAAGCGGATAGTATCTTTTTTCATGTTTTTCCAATCCCAATCAATGGAGTAATGGTATCCCAGCTTCACACTCTGAAATTTTTTTCCCTGCGCAAGAGCTTTTAATTGTATAATTATTGGCAATCGCTTCATTTATTTTTTTCGCAATCGTTGCATTTATATTATCTGTAATTTTGACATATCTTGTATCTTGCCAGGTAAACTTTGGTTGCAATGTTTCCAAAGAGTAGTTATATCAAAATGTATTTAGAATTTGTTGTAATGCTGTTGCTTCTTGTAATCCATTTCTAACTTTCTCAGGGAGGATATATAGATAGTATGTGTTAATGAAAGCAATCGATTCAATATTTTTTCAAGAAAGAGCTTCTAACAAAGCTGGACTATCAAAGAATCACACATAATTCTTGGTTTTCTTCCCCGGTTCAAGTAGTGTTTTTAGTGTTGCTCCGATACGATTTTTCGCTTCTTCTTGTGTGAAACCATTTATGATTTCTTGCCTTTGTGTGGTGATTTTTTCGTTTTCTATGTTTATAGTTCCTTGTTGTTCTAGTTGTCAGGTTAATGATGTCGTTGGATCTTCTGCTTGAATACTTTGATAATGGATGGTCTGGTATTTTGGAAGGATGCTCGTTTGTGTGAAACCTTCTATGTTTGTGATGCACTGATCTTTCGTTTGATTTTCTAATCAGTAGATTT
The DNA here is from genome assembly GCA_964565575.1 of uncultured Candidatus Peribacteria bacterium. GTDB lineage: Bacteria > Patescibacteriota > Gracilibacteria > Absconditabacterales > Absconditicoccaceae > JBDHUW01. The sequence goes on along the minus strand of CAZMFL010000011.1, from coordinate 16,056 downwards.
TGCAAAAATGTTCATACAGAAGTGGCGTCAGGATTTCATTTACTCTATCGATATCCCAGACAAATTTGGGGTCGACAAAAAGCGTGTAAATGTCTGCATTTGTCGCAAGCGTGATGGGTTGCCCAGCGTCATCATATGCAAATATTTCTCATCTTTTTGGGCTGATATCTACTTTGCTATTGTGTTGTACTGAAAGAAGGTTGCGATAATATGATCACTGAATAACTTGCAAGTAAACCAATCTACCAATGAGTATCAACAGCAAAAATCAAAAAAACAATACAACCCCTTGTTCCCTTGTTTGTTTGTGAGAAAAAAATCATTTTTTTTGCAAAAAAGCCACTAGAGTATTATATCGTTTTGGATGTTGATTAGCAGGTTTAAACATATGCAGATGAATTATTGAACAACGGCTTCTTTGACAAATCTACTATATAGAACTCTCTTTTATATACAAGATGATTTAAAAAAAAAGGCTATATCCTGGAAGAGAATATAACCTTTGTGTTAGTTTATGTCGTGAATCTTCTATTTATTTCGCAATCGAAGAAATAAACCAGAAGATAAGTTGAACGAATAGTGCAGCTAGTCCGATAAATATAAGTCCCATACCTGCCTGTTTCAAGATAATGAACCCTTTTTTGTGTTTCCCTTCATCACCTGCAGCAGTAACCATTTGGAAACCACCCCAAAGAAGGATAACAAGAGATATCGTACCCAATAGCCCTAGGATGATATTGATAGCATCTTTAATTGTGGTGATTAGTGCGTCGCTTTTTGCTAAATTACCTGCTCATTTCGTACCAATGTCCACGCCTCTTTGTGTATCAGTAAATGGATTTTGGGATGTTGGAGCTGTGCCTTCTGATGGCGGTGTAGTTGTTGCAAAAGCTGGTGATATTGTGGCAAATCACATGATACCCATTAGGATTGCCATGATTGCTGGTAAAAAGAATTTTCTCATGATTGTGTAAAATAAAGACTAAAAAGATAGCATATAAATATAGAATTATTATCCAATTGCAAGAGAAACATTTTTTGTTATAGTAGGGGTATGCAAATGAACATAGAACAGAAAATTATAGCGTATTGTGATCTCAATGAGATTGCATCCTCGAAGGCGCGGATACGTTTTGCAGAAGCTGCCCAAAGTTTTTCGGCAATTGCAAATATATATGCTTGGAATACGCTAGATTTCCTGGCAATCGGAATTTGGAAGTTATTCAACAAAACGATTTCGGATGAGGAATTTTTTCAGATTGGTGATATAACATCTTCAATTCCTCTCAAACAACCCAGGCCTTTTTTGGATGCGTGCAATGTACTACAAGAAAAAATTGATACCAATACACTGTACGTGATCGATGATGTAGCTAAAATTGCTTTTGTTCATCAACATTGACAAAGCGCTTTTGATGCACTACTTATAGATTTTGAGAAGAAAAAAAGTAAATTATATATCATAGAAACGATCGAATAGACAATCCTTTCCCCGACTCGAGTCGGGGATTGCCCGTACTATCTTTGTTCAGATAGCTTACTACGAATGGACGGGCAAACACCTCCGGTGTATTAAAAAACATTTTGATAACAATATTAAAAAAATATTTTATTCTACAATATTCAACAATTATTTACTATTAGGAAATAAAAATGTATAGACCTTGATGATTCCCAGAATGGACACCAAAAGAGCAATATCTCTTTGATAAAATTTTACAAAAAATAGAAGAAGTTTTTCAAAAACATAATTACGAACATGTTTGGACACCAGCAGTAGAAAATGTTGATATCCTAAAAAAGTGAGGTGATGCAATTGATCAACAGATTTTTGGGTTGTATGGATTGGCTCAGTGACCCCAGGATGTAAAAGAGTATGCTCTTCATTTTGATCTAACTGTGCCACTTGCAAGATATGTTCTAGATCATAAAAACGATCTTGTTTTCCCATTTTCAAGATATCAAATGCAACCAGTGTGGAGAGGAGAGAGAACACAAAGAGGCAGATTTAAAGAGTTTTGGCAATTTGATGTTGATACTATTTGGCCGTCTGATAGCGATGTTGGTACATGGTATGATGTGCAGAGCCTGTATGTGATTGACAAGACTATGCAACAATTAACAGATGCTTTTGTAGTTGACATCAAAAGGATTGCGAAAATATCACACTTGTGATTAACAAAAGAATTTTTATCGAGCATAGGTGCGAACCAAGAGCAGAGTTCATCTGTCCTGAAAGTCCTTGATTCCTACTATAAAAGGACACAGGATCAAACAGCGTGATCGTTACAAGAGGTAATCGGCGCAGAGGCAACAGAAAAATTGATGCACGTGATTCATACAAAAGATAGAACACTTTTAGCCCACCTACCTAGCTTTCGCGTTTTTGATGAAATCTGTACGCAACTAGATTCGCTTGGAATGCGCTACGAATATGATATTTGTATAGTGAGATGACAAAACTATTATTCGGGGATGGTGGTTGAGTGGATGGATCCAACTGATACGGGATTTGGGTCTCTTGCGTGATGAGGGAGGTATGATGGGTTAACATCATTTATTGATCCAAAGCAATCATTTTCTGGTGTATGAGCGAGCCTTGGTAGATTCGTCTATTTGATGATGGAAAAAATTACTAGTATCAAAAAACCAGACTCGTATTTGTTTATTAATTTTGAAGATACAAAAGAGGACATTCTAGAGTTATATAAAGGGTTTTTGGATGCGTGATTGTGCAGTGAGTTCTATCCTACCAGTGCAAAACTGGCAAAACAGTTTGCGTATGCTGACAAAAAATGATTCTCACACTGCGTACTTTTGGGAGCAGGAGAAAAAGAAAGAGGGATGTTTGCTTTGAAAAATATGGCAACTGGAGAAACAACAGATTGGAAGATAGATTTTTTATTTGGTATTATTCCTGTGTTACAGATTGCAGGTGAGAAAAAAGTTCTGATTGTGCAACAAGAGGATGATGGACATCGATGTTTTCCTAAATGACACCCAAATGAGAAAGAAACACAGTTGGAAACTGCATTCAGAGAGTGTAAAGAAGAAGTCGGAATAGAGGAAATAACTATTATTCCAGAGGTAAAATTTTGTGAAAAATATCTTGTTGAGATTGCGTCTGGTTCCAGAAAGTGACAAAGAGTTTTCAAAAATAGTACGTATTTTGTGGGATATGTGAAAAAGGATTCCTTCACAATTGATCCAAAAGAGATAAAAAGAGCAGTATGGTTGACGATTGAGGATGCTCAAAAACTGCCATTATACCCTCAGATGAGAGAGATCATAGAGAACTTGGCGAGTGTGTTGGTATAGTTTTTTTCCCAGATTTTTTAATTTTTAAATAATGCTTCCTCCTAATAATAACATTAAGATCTAGGTGGTCTAATTTTTTTCTAAATTACTTTTTGTCTTCCACTGCGACGATTTCAGCATCAAATATCCACATTCAATTCTGCCGTTTTTCAAAAGATAAATTGCCGGCACAAGGAGTAGAATCCCATGGGGTTCAATCTGGACATGCTCTGAATCGGTTAGAACGGTTATGGTTTTCTGCTTGATAAAATAATGTTGCTAATCGAGATGGTTGCCGTGTCATGTTACAACTTGGCTTAATGCAATTAATCGCCGTGTCTCAGGTAAATGGATACCCTCAATACCAATATGAATATGGACTTCCTAATTTTTCAATAGGATCAGAAAACGGTTTAGAAACATATCTTGGGACAAAAGATGCTAATATTCATCAAGAATTTTCTAATTCTGTGCTTTTTTCTACACAACCAATATTTATACAATTGGCTGGTGGAAAGCTTTGGTTGTCTATGTAATATACCGTTAGTGCATCAGCCGCTGTTTTTATATCTTTTTTCCTTATCATGTCTCTTGTTCTTTCTGTGAACCTTGCAACCTAGGAATCAATGCTGCAGCTAAAATACCAATTATTACAACAACAATCAGCATTTCTATAAGCGTGGTAGTTTTTTTTGTGCAGAGCCATAAATTTAATGATTTGATAAATACTCTTTTAGTATATTTTTTTCCCTATTTTTTGTAAGATGCAAACTTCTTCTTGGTTATGCTTTGAATACAAAAATTAAATCCCTATTCTTTCCTTGTCAAAAATCTGTTGAAAAAACCTTGAATAGAGATGTTGCATCGTGCGTCTAAAAGGGTACAACTACTATCACTGGGATTTTATTCTTGATAAGAAAGACATGATAAGCATCGATGATATCAAATTGCCTCCACATAATGTTGAAGCAGAGAAGGCGCTTTTAGGCTCAATTTTCCTGGATAATGAAGTGCTGTTCATCGCAGATGGATACTTTCTTGTGCCTGAAGATTTTTATCTGAAAGAGCATCAATATATTTTTCAAGGTATCAAAGACCTTTGGTTAATGCGTAAAACGATCGATGTGATTACTCTTTCTGACCAACTTGGTAAAAATGCGATTATTGATATTGTAGGTGGGCAAGATTATTTGTATGAGTTGTCAATTTTTGTGATGACTACTGCTACTGCTTCTGAGTATGCCAAAATCGTTAAAGAAAAAGCAGTATTAAGAAATATCCTGAAAGCGACACAAGGAATTATCGGTGATGTATATGAACAAAAAGATACGATTGAAATTGTAGATGCTATTCAAAAAAGAATTTTTGATCTTACACAATATGATACAACAGACACGACGAAACATATCAAAGATATATTGGAACAAAGAATGGAAGAGCATATGGCAATGGTTGACAATCCTGAGCTTATAAACGAACACAAAATTATGACGGGCTACAAACAACTTGATGAAATGTCTGGTTGATTTAAACCTGGTGATCTGATCGTGCTTGCAGCTCGTCCATCGATGGGGAAAACTGCTTTTGCGCTCAATATAGTCCTTTATTCTGCATTGAAAGCCAAGAAATCTGTTGCTTTTTTCTCGCTTGAAATGGGAGCAGAGCAAATAGCTGATAGACTTCTGGCAAATGTGGCGGGTGTCTGATTGGGGCATATCTCTCGTGGAACACTTACTGATAGTGATTTTGAAGAAATTGGTGATGCAATGGCAAAACTTTCAGAAACAAGTATTTATATAGATGATCAAGGTGGCGCAACTATTCCTAGGATGAAATCAAAATTAAGAAAAATTAAGATAGAACGCGGTTCACTAGACCTTGTAATTGTCGATTATTTACAGCTTATGTCTGGTGCGTGATCAAAGTTTGCTGGTAACAGAGTGCAGGAAATTTCTGAGATTTCTCGTGGTTTGAAAGAGCTTGCAAGAGACCTCAAAATCCCTATTATTGCACTTTCACAACTCTCTCGTAATGTAGAAGCTCGTGTTGATAAAAAACCTCAATTGGCTGACCTTAGAGAGTCTGGAGCGATTGAGCAAGATGCAGATATGGTGATGATGTTGTATAGAGATGATTATTATGATCCAGATACGGACCGCAAGGGATTGGCTGATGTTCTTATGAGAAAAAATAGAAATGGAGTGACCGGTGAATTGGCATTGCACTTTAAGTGAGATACTATGAAATTCTATGAAATTATAGAGGAGTAGTGGGTTTTATGAATAAAAAACGCTATGGCGGAAGCGCCTAAAAAACATCTAAAAGCTAGTATAATCGTTGTTGTTTTGATTATCATGATGGTATCAAGTTTTTTGGTGCTAGTTACGATGCGTTATTTTGTCCATATGCTTTCTGGATTTTCTACATTGACAAACTACTACAAAGCATACTATATGGCTCGTTGATCGATGGATGTGCTTCTCACACAACAATCTCATCGTGGGTGGGGATATCAAGTAAAAGATAAAAATTTTAGTTGAGCACTGCAGTGTTTAAATTGTGATGTAACGTGAAATATCATTGCACGTTTCCCACGTATTGATACGAGTATCCAGCCAACTGATGGTATGTGTGATGCGAATAGTGCAATTGTCGTTTCGGGCTGACAATCGGTTATTTTCCCTTTGTTTGCTGATACGGATTCTGGTCTATTTACTTTTCAAAAAGATAATAATAGTTTTGTTGAATTAGCAAATTCTTTATGATTACTTACTATGAAAGTATATGACGATAGCAATAATTGAACTCCTTCAGGAAAAATATATTTATACAAGGCAGACGAGTGACCTTTTGGTATGATAAAAAAATGACCAGATCTGTTAAGTGAAATATTGACGCAATCTTCTTCAGTTGGTTGACAAATGAAAGAATATTACGCCAGTTCTCTGTTCAATAATAATACTATACAAAAAAATGACTTCTTGATAGTATCAAACCCTCAGAATAAAAATCAAACAATAGCCCCTTTTCGTGTTTGTTTTACAATGGGAGATTGATCTGATAAAATTGTTCCAATGATATGACTGAATACAATTATACGTGCAGATGCGCGTGTGGTAGACTCATATGTAACGCTGGAAACGATAAAAACCAATCGTTTTCCGTCCTTTTTAGTACAATAAATCATTGCTATGAAACCGTTGAAAAAGACAAGATTATTACTCATTGCTTGTCTCGTATGAATACTGTGAATTCTATTCTATATACCTGCTAAAACGTACGCTTACACTCCTACTGCACAAGATACAAATCTGACGTGGGCAGTTATCAACAAATTATTTGTTTATTTTAAAGATAAAAATCGGCCACAAAAAGAAATGACAATTGTTCAAAATAGATTGCATGAACTGGAAAAAACCTATCAAGTAAGCCAACCGAAGTATGCACACATTTTTGGAATGGCCCATACTTATCTATCATCATTTCATCAGAAGCAACAAGAAACCTGATATACCGATAACGCAGAAGCATTTTTGAAAAAATATAGTTTTACAATGCTTTTAGACTGAGCAACGGAAGCAAATTTACAACCTTGTTTTAACCAGTATCCTTTGGTTGATCATACGGCTCGCGCAATGGGAATCCCACCTATGTTTGTGCTTGCAACCTGGTATATTGAGTCAACTTGTCGTATGTACAATCCTGCAAATGGAGATGGAATATTTCAAATTATAAACAATCATTATATAGCAGGGGATATTGATATCGCTACACTTGCTGATGAATTAATAGATTTTGAAACATTTATTAAAAGAAAATTCGATTGGTATAATACAACACAAAATCCAGTTATAAACTATGGATATAATAGTTATAACATTGACACACTTCAAACTTTTGCCGCTTTATATAATGGTCTTTCCGGTCCACTAAGTGCATATCCTTTGTGATTATGAAACCCATATTATTTTTTCGGAAATTATTCTCTAGAGTACGATGCGAAAAAAGATGGACGATTAGTCCTTTTCATGAAACTCTTGCGTATGGAAAACGAGATGATAAATAGAGGAAAATAAAAATCTATTCTTCAATTTTTTCCACAGCAGAAAGAAATTGTTCTGCTCTATCTTTGTAATTTTTGAACATACCGAAAGAGGCGCACCCAGGGGAAAATAAGATTACCTTAGCATTGTGCTGCTTCGCAGCAAGTCGCGCTAGCGCGACACACTCTTGCATAGATTGCGCTATTGTATATGGTTTTCCTCGTTGCTCAAACAAACTCGCAAATTGCGGAGCAGTTGCTCACAGAAATATGCCATGCGTTGTCCGTGAAAAAGAATCTTTCAGATGGTCAAAACTATCTCACTTATCAGATCATCCACAAATAGCAATAATTGGTTCGTTAAATGATTCAAGAGCAGCACCAAGTGACTGTGCAGATGTCGATTTGCCATCGTCATACCACGTGATCTCTTGGATAGTTTTTACAGGTTGTAAGCGATGTTCAAGTGGGTATGTACTCTCCAAAGCGGCATTTATTTTATCTGAAGAGACGGTTCCAACTCATAGTATTTCATTGCATGTTCTTAGAATAACTTGAAACGCAAGAGCCATGTTTTTTTGATTATGCTTACCCACGAAATGTGTTTTGTGTAGATCATATGTTGTGGGGTATATTTCTGTTTTCCCTTGTAGATCATGCGTGAGTTTTTCAAAGATATCTACTGATGTGTATGCGTATGTGGAAAGACTTATCATGCGTTGTTTGGCCGAGAAATACTCATCCATATTCGGATGCCAATTCAGATGATCTGTTGCAAAATTTGTCCATACTCCAATATTAAAATGGAATTGCTTTGTTGGATAGAGCATAAATGAAGAGCACTCTGTCACAAAAATATTCTTTTCTTTTTCTCCCGATTGTAATATCTCTAAAATTGTTTGGCTCATCGGGTCTTCAAAGTTTCCTGGGATGTGAATGTGATGGCCTTTTAAGAGCATTTTTAGCGCTTGAGCGATTATCCATGTAACAGTTGATTTCCCATCTGTACCAGTTATGCCAATTGTATATACATCAATTTTATTCTCTTTTATAATGCTCCAAAGATAATCTAACTCTGAGATAATTTTATCCCCAAAAATTGTATATACATCGTGGAGTTGGGATACCCCAGGTGTTGGAACAATAATCTGTGCATCAGTTAATTTTTTGTCGTCACGATCTTCATCGTCCATTAAAATACACTCTTTATTTAAGTGCTTGCAAAGTTCTACAAACGCATTTCAAACTTTTCATTTTCCATAAAAAATAATCATTGTCTAATATTCTGTTTTGTATAAAAAATATTTTAATTACACAATTTGTTATAATTATCGATATAGGTGGAAGAGGTCCATCACTTTGCTAGCAATAGCGCACATGTACTACCTGGTAGTGGCGCAACAAATTTGTTATTTCTTAAATCAAGCGTCACTAACTTTGGCATATTTATAGGGAAAAAAATAGTTTGTAGTTTGGTTCCATTTACACGAAGCTCTTCGAGATTTGGTAGTTCTGCAGGTAAATTAAGTATTTGTAAATTCGTATCAAAAATATTTATCTTTTTTAATGCTGGTGCAACTTCAGGGAACGATACGACTGATAATAAACTATCTTGTAGTACAAATTCTTCTAAATTTGGGAATGAATTCGGCAGTATGAGATCTTTCAGATGTTTATTTCCATCTAAATGAATGCTTTTTAAGAAAAACATTGGATAGGTGAGATGCGCGATGTTTATAATACCAGCAGAAAGATCGAGGTTTCTCAATCACACTAATTTGTTAAAACCAACAGGTATTTCTACCTTTTGCCCAGCGTCTGGACTAGGAGGATTAACGATCCCAAACGTTCAATCTTTTAATGAAAAATCTTGTAGTCCACATCGGTTATTTGGAGTCTGAGGTATACCAGAAAATCTTGTGATAAGATTGTTTAAATCGGCAATTTCATTTGATGTTATATTGTTTGTACACCAAACGACTGGATCTCCAAATCCATTGTATCGCGTAGGAGGAGTAACAGGATGGAAAATGTCATTTAATTTTTTTCCTATTACTATAAATTCTCAATCACCATTTCTATCTATTACTCATTTGCAATTTGTCGTATTTCATTTTTTAGTTTCCATCAGTGCAGTAATAGCATACATTGTTCCCGTTGCGTCTGAAAAATATGCAAAATACTTCCCATCTTTATTACACTCTCATCAAACATCAGTTTGCAAGCCAACTAACGGGTCAGTAGGAATGTTTGTAATGTAACTTTCTAATGATCATTTAATTGATTCCACACTAGATTGCACTTCTGCAGCAATCACTTTAGGAATTTCTAAAAATGGAATATTATATAATTTATCAACTGTTTGAATTGAACTATATTTTGTTGTATTTCAGTCGAATGTAACGAAATTTGCTACTGGATACAATCAATTGTTATCAATAGCGTATGTTTCAACTGCATTAAAAATATCACGTAGGCTAACTTGACGAACAGCGTCCCTAGTTCTTTCTTGTGCACCTAGTAATTTCGGAACAAAAATTGCTACCAAAATACCGATAACAACAACGACGATTATTAATTCGATGATAGTAAAGGTTCTTTTATTGTTCATCTGGATAAGAGGTAGTGAATGCATCAATAAATGCGACGTTCCAAACATTTGTTTTTTATTCTTCTGCGTCTTCTTCTTCAATAAGCTTTTTTTCTGCTTTTATTTCAGCCTTACGTTCTTCTTTGTATGCCTTATTTTCTGCTTTCTCTTCCCATGGTCTATAAATACAATCGATACTACCACTTACAATCTCTTCCAATTTTTCCTCTGGCATATCCAAAAGAATTTTATCTGAGTGGACATTTTTTATTTCACCAGTTGTCAATCTAACTCTAACAGATCATTCAACCATAGCTAAAGCGCCAGTGATTTTATCTTTTCCTGTTATTTCTGCTACTTGAATAACTTTTCCATTTCTTTTTCCCATGCCCTGTGATTTTCCAAACATCAAGTCTTCAACAGCGACCATCTTCGCAGAATTCGTGCTATTTACCATAATAAATGGTTCATTTTTATAAATAAATAATGTCGCAGGTTGATCTGATTTTGGTACATCTATAGCTTTTAATCATCAAGCAGTTTTGCCCATTGGCCTACATTGAGCCTCTGGGAAAAGAGAAATATGTCATTTTTCAGATACAATACCAATAGCATCTCCATCTCTACCGCAATGATTTTTTCCTCTGCTTCTAGCGTCATGATAGTAGTTGGAAATTTCTTGAATCCCTCTAGTAGATCTTTTTTGATTTTTTTGAGGTTATTCTTATCGGTCATCATAGCTAACTCTTTGTAGTCATGTAGAGTAGTATTTATGAAAACGACATCGCCTTTTAGTGCTCGCAGTTCTTTAGGATCTACTCAAGGATTTTTCATAATATGTTGTCCAATGTCTTTTAATCTCTGTACAACAAGTTCTCCTTTGTTTGTAATAACAACAAGTTTGTCTTGATTGTGCGTATAAATAAGTTCTACGGTATCTTCAGGAATTATATTGATGCGAGATTGGTAGAGGATTTTGAATGTGTGATCAGCGCCAATCCAGAGAATAACATCTTCTTTTTGCATATCCTCAAATTTCATAATATCTTTTATCTTCCCAGAAAGATTACCCATATCTTCTTCGATTACATCGGTTTTTCTTCCATCGTCATATGTTTTTTTGATATATTTCATTTCATCAGTTATAACTTTATCTAGTTTTTTGGGGTCAGCAATCAGTCCTTCCAGATACTCAATCAGAGTTTTTTTCTCAGCTATTTCATCTAACACCTTTTGAATTTCTAATCCAACCAAAGATTGCAATTTCATTTGCAGAATATATTCCGCCTGAACATCTGAAAAATCAAATTTTGTCATCAAAGCGTTTTTAGCTTGTCCTCTATCATCTGAATGCCTAATAGTGTAGATAACATCATCCAAAATATCAATAGCGCGCTTCAAACCTTCTAAAATATGGAGTCTATCTTTCGCTTTTCCAAGTTGAAATACGGTCCTTCTGTATACTACTTCTCTTCTATAATCAATATATTCCCAAAGTAAATCTTTGATATTCAACAGTCTTGGTTGTGCTCATTTTTCTACAAGCGTCACATTATTGATATTGATGTTTGACTGCAACTCTGTGTATTTGAAAAGCTTAACAAGTACAGAATTTGGATCAACACCTCTTCTTAGTGATATTGAGATTCTCATTCTTGATTTGTTTGATTCATCTCTGATATCAGTCACGCCATCAATTTTTTTGTCAACAACCAATTCAGCGATTTTACTAACAAGAGTTGACTTGTTTACTTGATAAGGAATTTCATCAACGATAATGGTTTTCGCACCAGATTTCCCTTCTTCTACATGTGTTTTTCCTCTACACACGATTCCTCATTTTCCTTTTGTATACACTTCTAAAATATTAGCTTTATCAAATATTATTCCACCAGTAGGAAGGTCAGGTCATTTAATTATTTCCATGATTTCTTCTATAGTAGCTTCTGGTTTTTCAATTAGCATAAGGCAAGTATCTATCACTTCCCCTAGATTGTGAGGAGGCATATTTGTTGCCATACCAACAGCGATACCCATTGTTCCATTGCAAAGGTGATTAGGGAACTTGGTAGGTAGTGTAACAGGCTCTTGTCTTGAAGAGTCATAATTGTCTCTTCGTTCAACAGTATCTTGTTCGATATCTTGAAGCATCTCTTCCGCCAATTTTGTTAATCTTGCTTCAGTATACCTCATTGCTGCTGCTCCATCTCCATCAATAGAACCAAAGTTACCTTGCCCATCTACAAGAGGATATCTCATAGAAAATGGTTGTGCCAATCTAACCATGGCTTCATATACAGAGGAGTCGCCATGTGGATGATATTTACCAAGGACTTCTCAGACTACAGTAGCAGATTTTCTATATTTTGCTGTGTGTATAAGTCCCACATCGTACATTGCATACAATATCCTCCTAATTACTGGCTTTAAACCATCTCTTGTATCAGGAAGTGCGCGAGAAATAATCACTGACATCGCATAAGCGATATATGATTGGGATATTTCTTGTTCAACTGCCTGTAAGGTAATATTTTCTTGAATAAGTGGAAGTTCTTTTTCTTGTTCTTTTTTTGCCATTCTTGTAACAGAAAAATAAAGAGTAAATAACCTCTCCACTATATGAATTTTGGGGCAATCTTCAAGAGAAAAATTACGAAATAACTATATTAAAGATGGCTTTATACCTATTTTTTTATATAAATCTTGTTTTGAAATGAAAAAATTTATAATCTCCCGGCATCAATTACATTGATTGAGTTGTTGTAAAAAAAATTCTTAGAGATGATAATTAATCAATAAATTTTTTCTTACAATTAAATAACCGAGAAAACTATTTGTTTCTGAGTATAAGTGGCGTCAATTATACTGCATAATTGGTGCAATGGGTCACTGAAAAGATGTAAGGTTTATAATTGTCACATTAGGTCGTCTAATTTTCCTGCTTTTTCTTTTTCATCTTCAGCTTTTAGGCGTTTGTTTTCTTCCTGTTCCATAATCAACTTCCATCTTTCTATCTTAGATTCTCTTTGAGAGAGTATGGCGTCTTTTTCTTTTTCATCTTCTGTCATTATGATTTGAAGGTTCATTTGTTCTTCTATGTATATTTCGTACAGTCTTAATATTTGGAATCCTCGAAGTTCAGATATTTTTTTAACGACATGCTGATCACCACTTTGGACTGCTATGACAAAATCTGGATCTGTCTGTCATTCTTCTAGAACAGTGTCGAGGTTTCAATCTGAACTGAAAGATCAAGCTACCAACTGAGAAAGAAGATCCCAATCAAAGTCTTCCGTTAATTCTTCGGGAATAAGGTACTTTGCTGGTTGAAAAACACTAATGTATTCTTTGTACCAAGTTTGATCTTTTATGTCTCATACAATTGGTCAAAATAGTTTTTCATATTTTTCAACTGTTTCCTTTTTTTCCGCTTTATCTCTCATTTCCATGAGATATGCTTGAAAATCAAATAACATGTTTGGAGGGGAAGGTGTTAAAAAGAATATTTGTACTATACAGATTGAACCTAAAGATGCAAGATTTTCTTGGGATTTAAAAAATTACTTCTTTTTTTCCGAATGCAATTTTGCTTTTACATTTTCTGCTGTTTTATCTATTTTATCCGCAATTTTTTCTTTTATTACGTCACTTTTTTTTTCAATTTGTTCTTCAATCTCATCTGCTTTCTCTTCAACAGTTTCCATAAGCTCATCCCATCGAGCTAACACTCTCGTTTTATATTTTTGCACAGATTCTTCAATTGTGCTCTTTGTAGGTGCTTTTGCCAGTAGTAGTTTCATAGCATTTTTCCCTTCTGTTTCTCGATCTATTTTTTTCTTTTCTTTTACTCGTTCTTTAATATTTTCAGTATCGTATTCAGCATCTTCACGTATAATATTCGCAGTTTCTTTCAAGTCAACTTCAGTGATTTCATCAATAATTTTCTTGTTTGTTTCTAACCATTTATTCCAAAAAAGTTTGCCTTTTGCCAAAAGTCAGGGAGCTTGTGACATGTCTTTGCGTAATTTTTTTTCTTTTGAAAAAATAACAATAGCTTGCCCTGCTATTAAGCCTAGAATTCCGGCAACTCATGCTTCTCGTTTTTTCATAATACACAATATAGAAGATAAAATTAGTATACTAAAGACAATAACTGCGCAAGGACACCAACAAGACAAATAATAATCAATATTTTTGATCGAAATTGATCATGATCTATCATTGCAACTATTTTTATCTTTTGTCCTCTTCTATGCAAGTGAATATTTACATATACGATAAGGATTATTAGAAGGCTTCATATTATCCCTCATGCTATTCACAATATATCCATAATATTTGGATTAAAGTAAAGATAAGCTATAAATGGAGTTAGAACAACTCGTCCTCGTGCTGGCAATTTTTGAAATCAGAAATCCTTTATTGTTATTTTTTGGAGATGGATTCATGCTGCTAAATGGCTTGAAGCTATTGCTACTAGTCATAATACGCTACCGATATACCCCAGAAAAGGAGAAATCCTTGATAATCCTAGAATGCTATCAAATGAAGTACTTATTCAACTGATGCTT
>CAZMFL010000011.1:0-1546 GCA_964565575.1 uncultured Candidatus Peribacteria bacterium | reverse complement strand
AAATAGACTTAATAGCGTCACCGAAAATCATGCATTTAATATAACAGAACGCATTTTTATGGCACTTTTTCAAGTGGCGTTATATAAAAGTGGAATTGAGATCATTCCATTTAAAGCTAGAAAAGCAATTCCATATGTCATGTGCCGATTCGATCGATTATTTCATATTGTTGAAATGCTATATTCACCAGTTAATCATCATAATAGAATCAATCAAATACAGAATAGCAAGATCAATCATAATGTGATATTTGCATTATTTAAAATCTTGTCCTCTTTTCGCTGAAAAAATCAAATTATGCAAACGAAAATAAAAGTTGATCGAGTTGGATTCAGAGGGATATCAAGGAATCATCATAGCAATGAAATAAATCCTCATAATAAAGTTACATATGCAATTAAACAAAGCAATAAATATCACGTAATCAAAAATGAAAAAATTTGAGAAAAACTTTTTGGTAGAACATAATTTACCATACCTAAAAGCGTTTTTTCTCATGGTAGAGACAAGCTTATCTCCGCGATTATTAGATGGAATAGTATAACTACCATCCCCAAAAAAATAATTATTATCGTTGCTGGTATAACTCCCGTGTTTAATATTGCATTTGGAAGAGCAAAAAATCATGCTCCGATTGTCCCACACATGAGCATAAAAAATCATTTCCGAAATCATCTGTTTTGTTTTTCTGTAATCATATTTGTTTGGAGATATATTTATTTCAACAGCTCTTTCAATTTAGCCACTCACTCTTCGGACATAAATACTACTTTGTTTCAAAATTGTACTTCATTTTCTCAAGAAAAAGTTTTTATTATACTAATTGCTTTTTCAAAAAGTTGTGGTTCTTCAGGAATACTGAATCAAATTTTTTCTGTTACCAATTCAGTTTCTGCTTTAATCTTATCTTCATCTACTCATGGTGTTTTTCATTTATCATCTATGATTTTATTTGTTGGCGAATCTATATCTGTATATACGATATTATTTTCTGTATATACATTGTTGAAGATGAGGTTTTCAGCTTCTTCATCTCCGTTAAATTTTTCATCCATATCTCCATCTGAAGAATCAACTGACGGTATATCGCTGTCTATCGTTGTTTCCATTTCTTCCTCAATTTCGTCGAGCGCAGTTTCTAAAAGAGCGTCTTCTACCTCTGTTTTTTTGATTGGTCAAATCCTAGTTTTATCATCCATAGAATCTTTTTCTGATTCATCCTCTCAAACAAGTTTTGCGTATGTAGGGCCAATAAAAATATCTTTTCATAATCTTTTTGCTTTTACATCAGCGACTGTTTCTTCTGGGTTGTATAGCCCTATTTTTTCAGCTTCTTGGATAATATAATCAAGTGACGTTCTAATAACTTTTGTAATTCTCAAATTTTTTGCCTTAAATCACTCTAAAATCAATATGTCAAATTTTTCCCAATCAAAGGACTCTCTTACAAAAAATTCTAACTCATCAGAAAGATCCTCAATTTTAACAAAAAATCATTTTTTCTTTGCTCTTTGAATGCTTTTTATAAAGCATAATATTTTAACT
>CAZMFL010000010.1:0-19538 GCA_964565575.1 uncultured Candidatus Peribacteria bacterium | reverse complement strand
TCTGGTCTTATAGAAAATATTTCATTTGAAGCATATCCTGATATGTATCAAAAAATCAAAGATGTAGCTAGTATCGTTACAATGGACTCTCAAACGCTCAAAGTTGAACCACGAGATAAGGGTGTAATGAATAAAATGGAAAAAGCTATTTATGATTCATGACTTGGCTTGGCTCCACAAAATCAAGGAGATTATTTAATGATCAAAATTCCCCCACTTACGCAAGAAAGAAGAAAAGAACTAGTAAAGTTTTGCGAAAAACTTGCTGAACAACAAAAAGTTGCTCTAAGAAATATAAGACAAGATAGAATGAAGGAAATCAAAAAACAACATGATGAAAAATCTATCTCTGAAGATCAAAAGATTTTTTTAGAAAATGAGGTTGATACCGAAACGAAAAAACAAGTTGAAAAAATCACCCACGCAACAGATCTTAAAAACGAAGAGATCATGAAGGTTTAATAAAAAGAGTAGTAAATACCGGCTTTTTAATCGAAATATAATGGCTCTTCCAGAAACGAAGATGCCTTTTTTTATATTAAAATTTTGTATTTCTATAAAAAGTAAAAAACAAAACTAATCGTAATTTTTTCTCCGACAAAGATTTAACATTTTTTTGACATTTCCTCTTGCATTTATCTATAAAAATGATAATACCTACTTATACAGTTCTTTTTACATTATAATACAAACTACCATGACCAAAGGGTCAAAAAAAATTGCTATTGCATTTCTGGCTATCTGAGCCGTTTTTGGAAGTATATATGTTTCGCATGCTTCTGATTCTTCAATTATAGATGCATTGGGGTGAACCTCTACTGAGTTTGGTTCTAATATTACGATCACATGAATAACCACCACAGAAGCGAAAATCGTTTTTCCTCTGCATGTAGCAAACAATGAAACAATCATGAATTACAATGTAAGCTACGCAAAAGGAAGTTTAGATTCGACGGAAACCGATGCTTCAGAAATCAAAAAGGTTGTTTTCAGCAATGGAACATTCAAAACACAAAATGGTAATGCTGAGCTCTTATTAAAAGATCTTGTAGCAAACACAACGTACTATTTTGTAGTACAACCTATCAACAAGGAGTGAGGTCTACTTACTACATCTGATCAACAATCGTTTACAACGCCTGCGACAGACGCACCCGCAGTAGTACCAACCGCAACTACTACAGAACCATCTCTTGGCTCTGCTGAGACAACAAAAGCAAACTTCACATTTACACTTTCAGGTAATAACGTTACAGTGAAGTGGAACGAAATTGAAGGAGCAACGAAATTCACATTTGCATCAAAGGAGTCAACTTGAACAACGTATACAAATATTTGATCTGAACTAGTAACTAAAGAAAAATTTGTATTTGTTATTCCAGCGATTGGTTTATATAGTATAAAAATAGTTCCTGTTGATGCTGATGGAAATATAGTAGGCGCAGAACAGATTCTAACTGTTAAGATCACTACTACAGCTCCTACTCCAGGAAAAGGAACTCCTGCGACAGGACCAGCATTAAACCTTGTTCTCATGAGCACATTTCTATTGATGCTCGTATATGTTGTATATAGATTTAGAACAACTAAATAATGTTTTCTAGAAAAGAACTGATATATATATTGAAAAAGAAAGCCGGCTATAAAAAGTCGGTTTTTTATTTGAAGAAATATTTAAATTGTCGTCATTCCAAATTAGATATTTTATTGGTAGGAACTAAAATTCATTATAAAAAGTTGTTTTAGGTATCAAAAAACATATAACCTAAAAAAATATTTAAACGAAATACATTGGTCAATAGGGAACAAAGTTGATGCCCGTCCAAATCTAGAATTGCGATTTTACAAACGATTGAGCGGGCATCCCGACTTCGTCGGGAAATAGTTTGTATAGATAAATGGTTTTATATGTTGATATAACACAAAATGTCAACACAAAACTAATTAGAAAACGTAAAAATCCCATACATTTCTTTCCGTATTTTTTTCTTTTCTTTATAATGGTATTATCTTAGTTTTTCACAAAAAACACATGAAAATAAAAAACATCGTCAAAAATCTTTTTACACTAGGCGTGCTTGGGCTATCTGCAGGTATGTTCTTAACTACTCCATGACCTGAAGTTTCTGCGTCAGTTCCGGCAGAGTATAAGCCAAACTACAAATTCGCAACACAGCGAGAAAAAATTGAAGAAACAATGTACAATATTAGTGCTTTAAAGAAAAATGGGCAAGCAATCAACACCTCATTATTCTCTTCACTTTTATCCAATTTTAACATTGTATTCAATTATCTTCCACAAAATAAACCAGAGTATAAGGAAGTATATGCATCTTGTCGTGTTAATGCGGAAGAATTATCAAAAAAGTATAGCATTAGTCAATTTTCACTTTTCCAAAATAATTGTTTTGATCCTTTACTACAAATTTTTAACGATATAACTGAAAACAACTCAGTTATAGCCAACATTAAAGCAAGACCAACTTCTTGACCTGCTCCTTTAACTGTCACATTCAATTGAGGAGATAGTGTTGATAGCTCAGCAACAATACCAAGTAATGGATATTTTTGGTATTTTATAGATGTAGATTGAGCAGAAAAACCTCTATGAAAATGACAATGACAAATAGTCAATCACACATTTGAAAACCAATGAAGATATACCGTCTTTTTAACAGCAAGAAGTAGAAATGAATGAGCCAAAGGTATTTTTGACTGAAAAAAAAGTATGGTTATAAATGTAACTCCACATATTGCAAATATTATCATCACAGCAAATGGGAAAAAAATGGATGAATTTAAACCACTGAAATTTACATCACAAGAAGCATCTGATGGAATAATTTTGGATGGTAGTAAGACAATGCCAGAATGATGAAGTGTAATTCAAAAGCACTTGTGGACCATTTTTGATGCGATCAGCAAAAAAAAGATTAGTGAAACAAATGGCATGGGAGTACCTAGTAGTTTAAAAGAAAAATTTCCAGAAAAATGATATTATACTGTCAAACTTGAAGTCACTGATAACACGAATAATGTTGTATCCAAGTCATTTTCATTGATAATCGCAGATCCAATTGCGCAAATAAAGGTTACGCCTGCAGAAGGTAATACCAGTTCGCTTTATTCTTTTGACGCTAGCACGTCATATTCGGTGCAATCTACATTAAAATCTTATTTATGGATTGTATCTGATGCTGAATGAAACGAAATACTTAGAGAAAAATCAAAAAATATTCAACATAGATTTGCACAACCTGGTACATATAGGGTTAGATTGCAAGTAATAGACCAGCTTTGAAATGAAAATGAGGACTCTGAAACAATCGATGTTGAGTCTACGCCACCAGTTCCACAATTTACCATGGAACCAACCAAAAAACGACGTCTTGCTTCTGAATACTGGTTAGATGCGTCTTCAAGTTATGATATAGATACTCCAAAGTGAAATGATTTTATAACTTATAATTGGGCATTTTCAAACAATGAAAACGTTAATATATTAGAAACACTTGAAGAGGGCAAAAAAATAAAAGTATCATTTAAAGAAAAATGAAATTATCAAATAACATTATCATTGAAGGATAACTTTGGGCAAATTCAAGAAATTTCTAGAACAATAAAAATTGAATCATCATTAAAACCAGAAATAACAGTAGCTCCAATCGCTTCTAAATTATGAATCGATACTGCATTTCATGTAAAATCAAATAAACAGATCGTAAATTATTCTTGGGATTTTGGTGATGGCGAAACCAGAATCATTCAAGAAAACAAAATTGTGCATCGTTACAAAAAAGCTTGAACACAAAGAGCAAAACTTTCTGTATCCACAGCCGATTGAGAAACAAATGATATAATCGCACTAGTTTATATTTGAGAGGCAAACGAGCCAATTCCAGTATATAGTGTGTTAAATCAGAACTGAGAATTCCTGTTGGCTGAAGGAAATTGTAAAGATGATAAGTGAGAAACAAATGTCTCTTATAAGGTGCTAAGATATCAACAGGTATCTATAAATACTTATGGATCAGTAAATACTAAATGATGAAATGAAAATCTAGCAATATATTTTAAACCACAGTGAGGAAATATTATTAGAAACAATCAATTAACATATAAATTTGATGAACTATGATGTCATTTTATTGATATGGAAATTGAAGATACTGCTGTCAACAAAACAGCGAGTAAAAGAATATGGTTTGATATTGAAAACGCTCCTCCTACATTGCAAAATTTAGTTATGACGTTTCCTCAAGTTGGAAATTCATTTGGTATTGGTATTTGACAAAACACACAAAACACAGATGTTTTTAAAGCCGATATTGATCCAGTAATACTTAGACTTGATGTGACAAATGGAAGAGATAGCGATTGATCTATTGTATCATATAAACGATATTATTACAATGTTGATGACCCAAATAGAATATTAGAAATCAAATATACTCCGTCTACAATACCATATGCATATTTTACAGTGCCAAGATTATATGGAGAGTATAGATTCGCAGTAGAGATTACCGACAACGATGGCATGATAACAAATAGCGAAATGCTACTGGGTAAATGACCAGTCGTGTTTTTCCCTCCATCTACTACCACACCTGATATTCCAATAGTGACCTTGAAAATTGATAAACCGAATGCAAAAGTTTGAGAAATCATCACACTAGAAACAATTGCAAAAATCGGAGTTGAAAGATCAGACTTTGCATCACAAAGAAGAATCAATTATGATTTTGAATGAGATGGAGTGCGGGATATGACAACAAAAGACACTAAAGTAACATATGTCTACAAAAAAACAGGCACATTTTCTCCAAGAGTAAAAGTTACATACAGAGGACGTAGTGGAATTGCAACCGCTGAAAGAATAGATATAGAAAAATGAGTAAAAGCATGATTTCTATACGCAACCGTTTGAAAAACACTTATCGTAAGAGATGCAAGTTATGGAGATATTGAAAACCGAAAATTTTGTGCCGACGCAAGAGAATGCAAAACAAATCCAAATTGGTTAATTGAAAATCAAACGTACTTCAAAAAGGATTATCCAGAGCCGGGAAAGTATGTGGTTAGGTATAACATTCAAGCATCGAATGGAGAAACATCTGCACAAAATGACATCATTGAAATCAAAGATACGCCAGAAAGTCCAAATAGCATAGGTATAGTTACATTACCAAGTCCTAGCAAAGATGGTAAAGTTGTTATAGGAAACGCATTAGAAAATAAGATTTTGTTTTATGTTGCGTATAATGGTAGTTGAGATTGTTATATAGATACTGATATTAGTTCAGACTCAAAAAACACTGGAACGCCTGATCAAAACAACGATATTTCATGTAATACAACTGCTCTTTTTGAATATAAAAATCAATATATGTGATCAACGATCGCAAGAGTATATTTCTGAAATTGAGATCAACTGCTTAGCAAAGATATTCCTATTGAATTTATAGATTTTAACATGGAAATACCAAATGAAAAAAAGGAAATATATACACTTATAAACAAAACGATTGATGACATGCCAGCAGAACAGCCAGAAATCAAAAGCATTCTGCTTCTTCTAAGAAACGCCATCATGGCTGGAGATGAAACATCTTCTCTTGTGTTGCAATTAAAGGACATATATGAAAACAGAAAAGAAGAAATTTCTATTTCTATAAAACAACAACTTGATACAATTCTCTCGACACTAGCTGATAAAACGACGATCTCAGCATTGTGAGGGACAACATATGAAACATCCAAACAAAGCATTTTTTCAGCCATGCCTACAAGCCGTAGAGCAGAAGTAGAAGATCTCTTTTTAGAAATAGAAAACGCTGCGGGTGACAATGAAAAAATTAAAACAAATCTATTAAAGATTCCTGATATTTGAAATGAAGAAGTCAAAAAATGAGCGCTAACAGAAGCAGATATGGATAATATAACAAAAGAGGTTTGTAAAATTGTGGCATATTATAATATATCGTGAACAAGTTGCAAAAACCAGGATTGAGAAACAATATGAGATACGAAAAACGAACCATGAATTGATACCGCATGAACAAGCATTGCAAAAACAATTTTAAAACGAGTGCTTGTTGTTGTATGAATCATTTGATCTATCTTTATCGCATTGGTTATAGTTTTTGCAATCAAAGCTAAAAATAAAGAAAAAGCACAATAATAATCTATACAAATCCCTTCATTTAAGCATTGTCCAACATTAGATACTGGTAATATTACATTTCAAAAAAATTTATTTATGCATGTAAATGCAACCATCTATTTCTCAGTATGAATGTGTGTATCAAAAAGCGATATAATTATTTCTTTTCATAAAAAAGCACTCTACACTATCCCAAAAAAAGCTATTGAAAAAAAATTAAAAATTTTTTGGGGTTTTTTTGAGATATTCTTCTAAAATATAAACAGCAGAAAGGCTATCCTCTGCAGGTGTTTTTTTATAAACACCGATGTGAGCATTGGCTTGCACGCTTGAGAAATCCTCATTGACTTTTTCTAACGCACAATCAATAGGGAGAACAAATCAAAGATTTTTAATAAACACATCTATTCAATTCTGAACGTCTCCTTGAGCACTAGGCGATCAAATTATTATTTTTTCTACATTATATTGAGCAACTATATGTGCGATATTATACAACACAACATCATCATTATCCAATGAACCAATCGGGAAAATCACCGTATTATCTGATCTATTATACGCCAATCCAAGACGTTTTTTTCACCAATCAACAGCCAATACTGTTCCAACATGTCATTTGGTGTGATTGGGTGTCAAGTTATGTTCTTGCATAATTTCTCTTGTATCTAGCAAATAAAATGATATTACTATAGTCATTTATATTATACATATTTCTATGGGAAAAAAAACAATTTCTTTCTCTATTTGTACATTCTGAGTTATCGCTTTTTTATGTAGCTGATGTTTTTCTATAGCGCAAGCCACATGACAACCTTTTCAACAACTCGCTGATTATGCTATCCAATTAACAAAACAAGCTACAAGTTCGTATGGAACTTATACGATACCAAATGCTAGCACTATCAGTGGGACAACCATTACGCTAAATGCATCTAACATACTTGCCACGGAACAAGATTTCAAAAACCAAGTAAACATAGCTCGGACTAACTGATTCGCCACATGATCTTATACAGGGTTTCTCAATACACTAGCTCAACGAAATACAATTACCAAAGCGACCATTAACAACTCGTGACTTGATTCAACCAAAAGAGCAACAGCAATGTTAAGTGACAATTTTTACAATAATTACATTTTATTGCGAAACAACCCTAAATTCAATACTGGCAAAATGTGAGTTTGGATACCAGTTGTAAGCTGAAGTACGGCGACGAATTGAACCACCGGCTTAGTGTTTAGTGGTCTTGTATACTCACCTATTTCTTGGTATCAAACTCTGTGAGGAAAAAAATATTTTACCTGGTCAACGCAGGATGGGCGCTTTTGGTTTAGCACCCTCAATAACAAAAACGATATAAGAAAATCATGATTTAAAGATCTTCAATCGCTTTATAACCATCTTGAGTTCCAAAATCGCATCATGTATCTCGCTCCAAACTCAAGGAAATATGCCATATTCAAACAAAATATTGCTTTTAGTTTTGTTATTCGCTTCAGAAGAGACAATTGAACTATTAGTGAAAATCGATGGGAAACTATTGAAGACGCAAAAGCATATATAAATCAACACAATCAGCCAGTTAAATAATTCGCTCTAGTTAAAAAATAGAAGCACACACACAACAAAAACACATATTCTCTACCTATTATTTTATGCTATCCCATATACCACAGACAACAATGACGCAAACTAATGCTTAGTAGGTAGGATTTTTTTATAGTTTTTTTGCTAAATATTCTTCTTTTGTCATAATAACAATTTGCAATCAAAGATCACTTTGTGTGATTTTTTTATAAGCTCCTTCTATATCCTGTCGGTTCTCAGCTTTTTGTAGTATTGGTCATTGTAATTTATTAAAAGCATACAAAACACCTCATTCCTCAGTGTTTTCCAAAACACAAGATGTAGTCAACATATTTTTTATACTATGTTTAATAATTGGATCAGCAATCATCGCATCCAAAATATCTCTTCAAGATTTCATAGATCATCAATCCCATGCAGTTGCACCAGCAAGTCATGAGTTAGATGGAATTTCCTCATTTGTTGCATGTTTTTTGTCCGTAGAAGTTTCATCTGTTGTCGTAGATTTATTGGGATGTGATTTCCCTTCATCTGAGTAATCTGCTATATCGTCTGCTTTCGCAAGTGCTTTATAAATTTCCATCTTTAACAAAATAGAAGGTATTGGAAAGCTCCTCAACCCATACGTTACATTTTTTAATATATCAGCGCAAACTATATATCAAGAAGGGTTTTCTTGGAAATGCTCTTCAATATACACCAAACATTGTTTGATAAAATTTCCCATATCTATACCAGTATCTTGTAATGTATTAACGACATCAAATGCTTTTTTAATATCGCTTTGGAGAGTGGCCTGCAAAAACCCTTTTATCAAAGAATCACTCGCTACTCCCAAAAAACTAGAAACATGCTCCCCTGATATATCGCCCAAAATACTTACCTGATCAACATATTTTATGGCATCACGCACGCATCCATCAGAGATCTTTGAAATACTTATTAGCGCATCGTCGTCATATCCGATTTTTTCCTTCTCACAAATCATTTTAAGGTGTTTGAGAAGATCTGGCACTGGCACTTTTTTAAATGTAAACACCTGACAGCGTGAAATAATTGTATCAGGAACTTTGTGGATTTCTGTAGTAGCAAGCACAAAAACAAGATACTCAGGAGGTTCTTCCATTATTTTTAGAAGAGCATTAAATGCTGATTTTGAGAGCATATGAACCTCATCTATGATATATACTTTTCTTTTCAAGCGTGAAGGTGGATATGGCGCTTTTTCTATAATCTCTTCTCTTACGTTATCAACTCAGGTATGAGACGCCGCATCAATCTCTACAACGTCCAAAGTTTTTCCAGTATTGATTGAAAGACAATTTTCGCACTCATTACAAGGGTTTCAATCTTGTTGATTCAAACAGTTAATTGCTTTTGCAAAAATACGAGCACTAGATGTCTTTCCAGTTCCTCTTGGTCAATAAAAAATAAAATTGCTATGAGCATACCCATCTTGCATAATTTTGGGCTTCAAAATATTAACAATATGATCCTGTTTGATTAGATCATTAAATGTTTGAGGACGATATTTTATATACAATGCCATAATTCATAACGATTAAGAAACAAAAAATATCCAGCACAAAGAATTGTTATTTAAATATAGAAATAATCACAAAAAAGTGATATCTATCCATTATATGATACTCGCTTCATTTTTCAAATAGTATTTTTCTATGGAAAAACACTGCATATTGAGTACACTTATTTTATGAAAAACATATTTAATTATTTGGTAAAGTTTGGTACATTATTGGCCATTTCACTTATGTGTGCAGGGATTATTTTGTTATTGTTTTTTCCATCACATCTAACAACTATTTTAGAATATTTAAAGGATATCATAATTTCTCTTGGCTGGAAAAACTACGTGTTAGTCGCAATTATTTGCATCATTGAATCTATTCCTTTTTTTAATGTGATATTCCCAGGCGTTATTTTTATCGTTGTTATTGGATGATTTGTTGCTCAAACAGATCTTTTTGGAATAATGAGCATAGTTATTATATGTACAATTATTGGTGATTTATTTGCGTTTTTTCTTTGAAGAAAAAAATGAAATATAATTTTTTATGCATATGGAAACATTGTGTGACTAACGCATGAACGCATAGAAAAAACAAAAAAATTTATGCAAAAACATGATCATATTGCTATTTTTGCAAGCAAATGGGCAAATTACACCAGGTGAATAATTCCTTTTTTTTCTGGACTATCGCACACAAAAATTTCAAAATTTTTACTATGGAACTTTTTAGGTTCAATCGTTTATTGATCAATCATTGTTTCATTGTCAAAAATTTTTTTGGGCAATTATCAACTCGTTTTACCATATTTACGTATCATTGCCGCAATCGTATTAGTCTGAACATGACTTTGGTATATAATCTCATACTATGTGAACAACCATAAGAGTAGATAAATATATCGCAAATCTAGGAATCATATCCAGAAGAGCAATTTGAAAAGCTATTGCAAGCGGTGCTATTTTGGTAGACTGAAAAAACATTAGGAAAGGCGACGAAAAGGTATCGTATTGACAGGTGTTGCGTGTATACGACGAAGAGATTGTTATAAAAGAATTTATCTATATCCTATTGTATAAACCAGCTTGATATGTCTGTAGTGAAATAGACGAAGGCTGACACGCATCTTACAAGACGCTACTACAAGATTGTCCTTACGCTAATCTTCTTCATGTCGCTGGCAGGTTAGACTTTGATACTGAGTGACTTGTTTTGTGTTCAAACGATGGACAATTCACACACAATATCATCTCACCCAAAAAGCATCTAGAGAAAGAGTACTATGTAGAGACATCAACTCCAATTTCTTCTAAAGATCTAAAAAAGCTGGAGGAATGAGTCTTCTTAGACGACGGCTACAAAACGATGCCTGCAAAAGCAATCTATGCAAGTAACAAAAATTCATGACAATCAAATTTAACCGATGAAAAACAGAAAATTCTCCTTACAATAACCGAAGGAAAATTCCACCAAGTAAAAAGAATGATTGAAGCAATCTGATCTCAGGTTACCTATCTTTGTCGCATGAGAATATGAGATTGGAATGTTGAAAAATTAGAAAAAAGAAAATGGAAATATATAGAGATTAGCTAATTTTTTGACCCTTGTGAAGAAAAAGAAAAAAAATCATTGATGTTATCGCTCACAGACCATCTGCAAGCATATCTTTTTGTGCATCCCAAACATCTCACTGCGAGCCAAGAAAAGCAATCCCTTGTTCTCACCCCGCACTAACAGCATACCATCGTTCAACTATTTCATACACGCTTGCTATGGTAAATATTGCACATATTGGAAAGAGCAAAACTATCCGCTTGCGAGAAACTAGATTTTTTTTGTACAGCAGCTCAGCCAAAGGATACGCATAAAATCCAATGATGAAATGTCCTACTCTATCATACATATTTCTTTCAAATCAGAAAAAATTATTAAATCGATCAAACGGCACACGCTCAAATGTGTAGTAACCTCATATTGTATGCAAAAAAATCCATAATGACATTAAAAAATAAGCGAAAGGCGAAAAAGTAAACTTTTTGTATGTCAAAACAAGGACTAGAACAGTAAGCAATACTGGTATATTTTCTGCTCGCCAAACGCTTCTATCGTATGGGTTTATCGCACAAATCACAAACAAAATAAGATACAAACCCAGAAGGATGAATGGAAGTTTCTTCATTCCTAAGATGAAAAAAATAAATATCAAAATTTTTAATCAATTTTTTCGTCCTTATTGCACATACTGTTCTACTTCTAATGTTCATTTTGCGGTATTTCAAGCAGTATCTGTTACTTCAAAAGTTAATGGTTGAGGTATTTGAATATTGAGAGATGCTACGCTTCCATTAAACTTTTTCAATAGAACCCCATTAGTCATGCTAATTTTCCCTCATTTTACTGCCGATATATCATCGATAAACAGAACAGTTACTGTATAATCATTTTCAGCATTTTTTACAACAGACATTTTATTATCTAACAATGTTGGAGGTGTCGTATCTGCTCATGCGATAGTGACTTCTATCATCTGTTTACCATAACCACCATCTTGATTTCATGCAACAATAGATATGGTGTGCGTAGTTTTCCCATTATCAGGAATAGTTACAGTTTTGATATCAGAGACATTGTTTCTACCCGAATAGGCATACTCTCCAACATTTTCACTATCTATTAAAATCCTTACGCTCGCTAATGGTTTAGTTGATGTTACATCAAACCAAATATTTGTTGTGACGCCGACAGCAATTCCCGTTTTTGGCTGTCTAATATTTACCACTACAGAACTATCTTCTTGAAGCAACGCACGTGTCGTACAAATAGTATCTGGTTCCTTAACAACCAAACCTGCAAAATCATTTCATGCTTCACCTTCAACACTTCATGATCCACTTCAAGTACCAACACTGGAAGCAAACCGATTTATGATATCTTGCAAGTCCATCTGGTTTGGCATAAATGAAACCGGTTTCACAATATATGTATCTAATATATCATATCTTGGCGTCATCTCTGTGACCTTTCCCATACAAGCTTTGTCTATTTGAATCGGAGAAAAGGTACTATCTGTTTCTGTAGGCAATGAATTTATATAACCCATAGAATTGATTTTGTATTGTGCTGGAGTGTTGTTATTAGCCAATTTTCATGATAATCTAGATATAGCAACATCTTTTACTTCTACAGGAGAAAGTTCTTCTGT
Organism: uncultured Candidatus Peribacteria bacterium; assembly: GCA_964565575.1. Classification (GTDB taxonomy): domain Bacteria; phylum Patescibacteriota; class Gracilibacteria; order Absconditabacterales; family Absconditicoccaceae; genus JBDHUW01. Next base: position 7,050 of record CAZMFL010000010.1, on the reverse strand, counting down.
TGCTATTTTTCCCGAAGTAAGAAGTTGCGAAAAAAATTGTCTAAATGTTTTTCCATTTACCCAACCTCCATATGCATTTGCATGCATTGCATTTCCTTGTGTATTTCCTGCTCGAAATATTGCAACCTTAGATGGAGTATATCATGCTAACCAACCATCTCTTGGAAGCGCTTTCCCTTTGGCGTCTTTCATATCAGTAGTACCAGATTTATTTGCATATGTTAATCACTTTACTTTAAAATTATTCACCCATGAACTTGGTAGATTCGCACTATCTGCAAGTATTTTCCGAATTAAATGCGCAACTCATTCAGGGATAATTTGCTTTTGTTGTTTGGGTTGTTTCTGATATAATATTTGTCCATCTGATCATCTAATTTCCACAATTGGATTTATAGTAGCAGGGCGCCCCATAGCACTTAAATGCATATATGCATTTGCAAGTTCTATCATTTTCAATTCCGCTGAACCGATTGCCATAGGATATCCATAATCTGCATTTTTTTTGTAAGAATCAATTCATATTTCATTGAAAAAAGGCACAAGTTTTTCTTGTCAACCAACAGAAAAATACATTTTAATTGCAGGAATATTTCTACTATATCCAAGGGCTTTTTTCAATGGCAAAAGTCCCATAAAAGAACCATCATTATTGTTTGGAGTATCATTCCCTACTTTAAATCTAAGATCAAATATTGGCGTATCAAGTGTTAATGGCAAATTCATAAATCACAAAGAATATACTAACGGTTTGATAGATGATCACGGTTGTCTAGGTTGTTGAACCATGTCTACCATTCCATCTATCTCTTCATCGTTATAATCAGCAGACCCCACATATGCTAAAACATCTCCATTACGAGAGTCTAAATAAATAAGAGAGCTATTGTTTGCGCCATATGATTGAATTGTACTCAAATTATCAATTACGCTTTTTTCTGCAATCTCTTGGGATTGAGGATCAAGTGTTGTTTTTATAGTCAATCATCATTTTGCCAAATCTTCGTCTGTATAACAAACTGGAATCGTTTTATTTTCTCCGCACGAAGCGCTCTTGATAAATTCTTGTACCCAAAATACGAAATGAGGTGCCTTTATGTTTATCGCCGCTTTTTTAAATACATATGATACTCAATCAATTACAGCCGTTTTAACCTGCGATTCATCGATATTTTTATCCTCAAACATTCTTGAAAGAACATAATCTTTTCTCCCCGGCGAATAAGTAACTTTGTAGTCCTCTCAGGAAAAAGAAAATGAAAATGCACCAATTTCCTTTGCCCAATTATTCACTCAATCCGAAGAACGAGCTATTGAATTATTAGATTTTTGTAACGCTGTTAAAAATTTTTCTTTTGCAAGCGCTATTGCGCCAGTATTTTCTACAAGATTATCTGATCATTCTCATGTTATTTTTAATGAACCAATCAAACCATTGACATTTCTATAAGGATTGTATGTTCAAGGAAGTTGATATGTAGCCGCCAAAACAGCGGATTCAAAAACAGTTAAATCTTTAGATGATTTTCCAAAATATGTATTTGACGCAGCTTCAACTCCATACGCATTGTTACCCAAGAACACATAGTTCATATACATCTCAAGTATTTTTTCTTTAACCGCCTTATCCAATTCTGTTCCTTTCAGTTTTGGGTTTTGTTTTTTTACTTCATCCTGCAAATATCCATCAATTCTTGTTGCCAAAACCATTTCTTTCAATTTTCTAGTGATAGTTTTTTCGTTTGTTAAAAGCATATTTTTGATGAGTTGTTGCGTGATTGTAGATCCACCAGGTCATTGTAAACTTCACTTAAGGATGGACCTTCAAACAGCTCTTATTAGACCACCCATATCAATACCTGGGTTTTCCCAAAAATTTTTGTCTTCTGCTGAAACTGTTGCGTGAACTAAATTTGAAGAAATATCTGCAATATTTACATATTGTCTATTTTGATCATATACCTTATAAAGAGTATTCCCATCTCTATCAGTGATATTTGTCGACAAAGAAAATCAATCTTTTATTTTATCAAAGGTTGGTAAGTCTTTTATAATAGCCACATAGAATCGCAAAAAACAAACGAAAAACAATAGAATAACTATGAATAAAATTCCCTTCCATCGTCATCCAAAATGTGAAAAAAAAGAACGAATTTTTTCTGAAAATCATGATGTATGGATTGATCTAAGACCAACACGAGATAATGAAGAACGATTAAATGATCTCTTGGGACGATACTGTTGATTTTTTGAGTAATATTGCATAATTCATAAAAAAACAAGTAAATTGTGTGCCAATTATACTCTTTCAAAATCTAATTGCGACTAAAAATAAAAAAAATTGCACACGTAAGCATGCAATCTTTGTATAATATATAATGTTTTAGTAAATATATCACAGTATACCACTTGTTGAGACAACACGCTTTGTAACGATATATCTCCCTTTATAATTCATATCAGAAATAACTAACTTATCGCCATCAACCTTCTCTACTATACCAACGTGTCCATATCCGCTAGCATCGACTCAAGGAGTAAAAACTATGATTGCTCCTACTTTTGGTGTTTTACCAACTTTGTTTCATGCCTCAGCTGCATTGGCATACCACGCATTTGCATTTCCTCTAAATGTACGATCCGCATTGTTGAATATGTCTGGTCTTCTTGATGCAGCATAACTTGTACAGTTACCAGCAGCAAATCCCGCGTAACCCCCATCTTTTTGGAACCGACTAGCAAGTATTGTTCCTTTGTTATATTCAATTGTTGATGTGCTTGTACTTACTATTTGGGCAACGGGTTTCGAGGTTGCTGTGTTTGTATTTTGAGTAGTCTTTGTACTATTGGATACAACTGATGGTTTCGAAGTTGTTGAAGGTTTGGTTGTATTTTTTGCGATTGTAGTTTGGGTTGGTTTTGTCGGTTCAGGTGCCGGATTTGGATCCTCCAAAATTCATTTTTTGATAGCATCTTTTTCGGTCATTGTGAGGAACAACTCATCTCCTTTACGAAGAATTGTTTTGGCGTCTGCTATGTTATTTAATGATTTAATATCTTCTACATTTAAATTATAATGTTTTGCAAATTCTGATACGGATGTCTGATTTTCCATAGCAATAACGATACCAGGAAGTTCGCTGATAGTAAGTCTACCTACAGCAATACCATCTTTATTTACAATTGTTCAATTTTTTACATCTACATCTCCTGCAAGATTGTTTACTCTTTTGATATTATCTACCGTTGTACCAACTTCTTGCGCAATAGTCACTAGTGTATCTCCTTGTTTAATTACATATGTTATATTTCAATTGTGCTGTGAATCGTCTATAATTACATTATCCAAGGCAATAGCCGTAGATGGAGCTCATTGAGTAGAAGTAGTATCTACAAAGTTTGCTTTCACTCCAGACGAATCCAATATTACTTGAAATTGGTCAGCATAGATAACTAGGTAATTAAAACACAATAAACAAGCAAGTGTGATCAAAATTTTGGTTACATTTTTACGTTTAGGGTAGCTGTGTTTGACCATAGAACGATAAAATAATAAATGGCGGAGAGGGAGGGATTCGAACCCACGGTCCCTGTGAAGGGACATCTGTTTTCAAGACAGGCGCATTCAACCACTCTGCCACCTCTCCACAAGAGTGTAATCATACAAAAGCTATTATTTTGCTTTTGGGGTTGAATGAAAATATCCATATGGATACCCTCAAGATAATAGGATTTTCAGATTGATTTTCAAGGAATTTTATATGTATAAAATATTGGCACAATCAGCCATTTTTAAAGCATTATCTTTAGATTAACAGCATTTAAAGCCAAAGAAATGAGTTTTTTAGACGGAAAACAGAATTTTCTAAAACCAAGAGGGCTTGCAATCAAATTTCTCTTCTATACAATCAAGTTATTATCAGCTTAAATAGATAGATAAAATGGAAAAGACATATCCTTTATTAACTTGAATCAGAAATGAGATCCTAAGATCTCACAGTTTACCAGTCAAAAAAATAACCAAAAGCGTTAGAGAGTTTTGCAATGTATTGATGAAATATCTTTATAAATATGATTGAGTTGGACTTGCTGCTCCACAAATTGGAGTATTAGAGAGGATTATTGCTGTCACTTTTTGGAAAGAATGATGAGAAATAAGAGAAGATATTGTTCACATAGGAGAAGAGGTGATGATAAATCCCGTAATAACTTCAAGATCTAAAGAAACCTATCTATTTGAGGAGGCCTGTCTTTCCGTGCCAGGTAGAAAATGAAATGTTCTTAGACATCGTCACATAAAGGTACAATATCAAACATCAGATGGAAAATCACATGAAAAGAAATTTTCAAATATGAATGCCGTTATCATCCAACATGAAATAGATCACCTAGATGGCAAACTTTTTGTTGATCAGATGGTTGAAGAGGTTTTTCAATAAAATAAATTTAAAAATTTTAAAAAAACGATATAAAAATTCGTTTATTTGAAAACAAAGATTTTTATCGTCTATATTTTTTGTGAATTTTGATTTTATGGTGTCTATGATGTGGTTTCTGTTCCGCTCTCAGGATTTTCCGCTTGAGAAAGAGAATCAATTAACCCACCTACAAGAATAGCAATCACGTCCTCGTCTTTCTCAACGCTTTGTCCTGTCATTTCTTTAAAAACTTCTTTTAACCTTTGAATTGCATTGTACAAGTCTTCAGGTATTTCGATTGTTTTCATAACCATATGATAATATTAAAGATAAATTATAGTTATTATAAAGATAAAAAAACGAAATACAACAATTTTTTATTGTAAACACAAAGCAAATAAGTACAAATTGAGATACTACTCTATAAACAAATCTAATGTGGCACTATGCCGGAGTGGTCTAACGGCGGGATCTGCAAAGTCTTCGTTCGTGGGTTCGAATCCCACTGGTGCCTCCATTTATAGCTTACAACCCAATGGGTTGTTTTTTTAATTAAAAAAAAATAAATAAAATTATGATTTGCAAATCACTCTCCGCGTTATGTTATATCTCCAAAACAGACAAAATATTTTGATTAAGAGGAGTGTTTTATTATTTCTTGCAATAAGATACCATTCCGATATAGATACATATATCTTTTGTCATTTTTTTTAAACTCATGTACAATTTTTATCAATCTCCATTGCGAAAAGAAATAAACGACGTTGTGTACAAAAAGCCAACTGTTTATGCACAATTTTTTTGAGTCAATTATCAAGGTGTTGTATGGGAAAAAAGAACGTTTGGAATAAAATTTAGATGGATTCAATTTTTATGAGTACAAGGATTGAGTGATTGAGAAAAATGATGACTAAAAAACATTTTAAAAGAAATTTGTCGTAAATATAAACCAATTTTTATTCAGTTTGGATTTAGTGATATTGTAGAAAATGTTTCTTGTGAAAATGTAGAAAGTGGCATTGTAATAGAAAATTTAATACCCAAACGTATTGCAAATCAAAAGAAATTGGAAAAAATGGGGTTTGTTCGTTCTCCAAAAGAAAATCTCCCTCCAAGTACATATATGATAAATACATCTACCACAAAAGAAAGATTGTGGTGAAAATTATCGACAAATCACAAAACCAAAATTAAAAAAGCAATTACAAATCATGTTTCATGCCATATTGCAACAACACAGGCAGAATTTATAGATTTTTTCGCAATCCTAGAAAACACATGAAAATCAAAATGATTTAACACTATACACACACAAAAGTTTGTTGACCTATGCGAATGGTGTATGGCAAATGGAAAATGATTTTTATATATCGCAACTCAAAATGATCAAATCGTTGGTTGATCACTTTATTTGATTGATCCAGACGCCAACGCATGAGTGTATTTGTATGGATGAACAAATAGAGAAGCATGAAATATTGGCGTATGACATGCTGTAAACCGATATGCAATTTGTGATTTACAAGAAAGATGAATCAAAACTATCGACCTTTTATGATGATGACCTATTGGGGAAAAAGATCATCCGCTTTACAACGTAGGACTTTTCAAAGAAGGATTTGGAGGTGAAAAGATAGAATTCTTGTGATCATACGATATTATTTACAAAAAATTCTTTTATTTTCTTTGGAAGATAAAAAATAGAAAATAAAATGAAAGATGATATTTGAGGGAAAAACAAACTTATTACATTGACGAATTTTGTACAACAACAAGAATTTTTCATCGATGAGTTCAAAAAAAACAAAATACTAATTCTTCCAACTGACACGCTGTATGGCATAAGTGCTCTTTTTACAGTTGAAAACATAACACACATCAACAAGATAAAACAAAGCAACACTCAAAAAAAATTATCTATAATTGCACCATCATTTGATCGAATAAAAGAACACTTTGTTGTCCATGATCCAATGTATATACAAGAGTGTTTTAAAAAATATCATGGCGTTACCTATATTTTATCACCCAAAAAAACATCGCCTTATTTTTCTTTTTTTCAGGAGTGATTTGAGGATACAACTATCTGAGTAAGAATCATTAAACATCCGATACAACAATTTGTAGAGCAATTAGGCGAACCTATTATCTCTACATCAGCAAATATCACTGGCGAACCAAATCATACAACGATTGAAACTCTAAGAGAACAACTCACTGAACAAGTTGATTATATTGTTGATCAAGGCATTATTTTCGGTAAACCATCTGTCTTGGTTTTTGTAGATGAGAAAAGGGTTTTGGAAAGATCGTAAACACTACGACAAAAATTTTTTATTTTTTTGAACCAGAATGCTCTATTTTATACCAACACCTATCGGTAACAAAGAAGATATTACACTTCGCGCTCTTAGATTGATGAGAGAGTGTTCTATATTTTTGTGTGAAGATACCGCCACGACCAAAAAACTCCTCAATATGTATGAAATATCATTACAAAATAAAGATTTTTATACATACACAAGTTTTACCAATCCAAGCAAACTAGCACACTATCTGAATATTATAACAATCAATGATGTTTGTGTGCTCAGCGAAGCTGGCACACCGGGTCTTTCAGACCCGGGTAAAT
>CAZMFL010000009.1:0-19793 GCA_964565575.1 uncultured Candidatus Peribacteria bacterium | reverse complement strand
CGCATATAATTTCCTACACGATAGTCCTGCGTTGCTCTGAAAAATAACTCCTTGAGAGTATCCATTTTTGTTTACGACATCATGGTTGGGTGATACCTTGATGCTTGTTGTCGCAATTTTTTTCAATCTGCTTGTAGGTAGTGCAATTAAATTTCTTTTTTTTAAAGAACGCCCAGCGCCACAAACATATTCTAATCGGTTTCAAAAAATCGATGCATCGTCATTTCCGAGTATCCATACAGCTAATGGCTTCACAATTTCCTTTTTCGGTGTAGCATTATGTTTACATATGTTTCAATACACATTTGTTTTCAATAAACTATTTCGGTTATCTCTAGGTGCGCTCTGGTTCTTGGTGTATATTACAGTTGGTCTTTCGCGTATAGTTTTGAAAAAACATTATCCAATAGATGTTCTTGTCTGAACTATTTTATCTATGGCATGCATCTGACTTACACTCTCATTATTCCTTGCTTTCTGAGGTATGCAAGCCCAAATTCTATCTGGCGGTATGTAATTTTTTGTAGAAATTATTGGTTTTCCTGTCACAGATTAAATCATAATCATAGATTATCAATAGTTATGTTTTCTTAATGGTTGTAGACTATCTCGATTCTATTTAAATATTATCCATTTTCCCACGCAACCCTCGCCAAAGGCGAGATGCCCGTACTATCGTTGGTCAGCTAGTTCTCACAGATAGGACGGGCATTGCGATAAATCGCAAAAAAAAACATAGATTTCCTTATTTAAGATGTTGATTGTTTTGAGAACTAAAAGGCAAACTAATCTCTTGTTTGACTTACTATGTAAAATAACGCACCGAAAAACACGTAATAGTTCGTATAGATAGAATCATAAAAAACCAAATTTGTGTTTTCTGGATACAATTCCCTTGCAAATAAGCATAACTCTAATACTATTCTTGTATGCGTATCACTGATTTACAGCAGTTTTTCAACTACCATCCTGTCTATGGAGACACACAATTTCTGGTTGATGAAATCATCGCTCGCACCAGCAAATACTTACAGCCCAAAGATTATGTAAAAATTCAGGAAACATACGAATTTGCAAAATTAGCACATGGAGAGTGAGTGAGGTTGTCTGGCGAGCCATATATTGTGCATCCACTCCAAGCGACACTTTTTTTGATTGACTTGATGCCTGATTTGCCGACTATTCAAGCGTGCATCTTGCACGATGTGATTGAAGACACAAAAGTATCATCCGAAGAGATAGAAAAAATATTTTGAAAAGAAGTTGCAGATCTGTGTGAAGGTATGGTAAAAGTTTCAAAAGTGAAATATCGTGGAGAAGAGCGCCAAATAGAGACATTAAAAAAAACATTTTTAGCAATGGGAAAAGATTTGCGCGTTATCTTTATCAAACTAGCTGACCGTATACACAATATCCAAACCTTACAATATCATCCGAAAGAAGAAAAACGCACGCGTATTGCAAACGAAACTCTAAAAATATATGTCGCCATCGCCAAGAGACTAGGGCTTTTCTCATTTCAACAACTATTGGAAAATGGTGCATTTCGCGTTTTGCATCCCAAAGAATTTGCTGCAATTATGCAATTTTTAGAAAAGAAGTTCGCAAATGAAGATGTGATCCAATCAGGAATAAAAAAATTACAAAACCTTCTTTCATTGGAGCAGGTGCCATTTTTCTCTATTGTATGAAGATTCAAAAGTCCGTATAGGATCTGGGAAAAAATGATAAACAAATATCACTCTATGGATTTTGAAAATATCAATGATGTGATCGCTTTCCGCGTGCTTACCAAAACAGTAGGTGATTGTTACAATATTTTAGGGGTAATTCATCACCATTACATACCGCTCATCAAAAAAATCAAAGATTATATAGCTGTTCCGAAGTTTAATGGATATCAAAGTTTGCATACAACCGTCCTTGGGCTGTATGATTTCCCGGCAGAGATACAAATCCGCACCAAAGAAATGGATGAAATTGCTGATCGATGAGTCGCAGCTCATTTTGCTTATGCAGAAAATAAATGACCCGCATCCGTTTCGGAGAGACAATCAAGATGGATAAAAAAATTGCAAGAGTTGGTTTCTGCTTATACGACAAATGACGATAAAGAGTGATTCAAAAACGAGTTAAATATAGAGTTGCTCGAGCATAACATTTTCATTTACACACAAAAATGAGATGTTATTGAATTGCCAGAATGAAGCACGGTACTTGATTTTGCTTTTCGTGTACACTCAGAACTTTGATTAAAATTTCAAAGTGCTTTGGTGAACGGTTCTATTGTGCCGATTTCACATAAATTAAAAACTGGGGATATCGTGCTGGTCCACGCATTCAAAAACAAATGGAGTGCATCGGGAAATTGGCTTGAATATCTTCACACTCCTTCTGCGAAGTCCAAATTAACCAGGTTTTTGAAATCAAAGGAAAAGACTCAATTAATCAACAAATCGCTCAAACTTTTGGAGGAGAAACTCAAAGAGTTTAAACTACCTGCTTTGTATTCGAAGTGAGACCTGATCACAAAAGAGCATAAATGAGAGGCGTTTGATCGTTTGTTATTACAGCTCCTTGATAAACAAATGTGATATACAACATTTATAAAAAAAATATATCATAAAATACTGCCTCCAGATGAAAAATCTCCTCACAAAAAGATATCCGCAGGAGAGAAAATGCCAGAGGTGATGATTGACGGAGGATTGCGCCTGGGGTATCTTTTGTGTCCCGAGTGTAAACCCACACCAGCAGACAAAATAATTGCTCGCTCGGGGAAAGATGGTATCAAGATTCATACACTTTCGTGTCGTGGCGTCGCATCTGTTGCTCCTGAAAAGTTCCTTGAAGCGCATCGAGAAGCACAGGAATCAACCATGTATAATTGTTATATGAGACTTCGGACATTTGATAATTCTTCCGCTGTTCTGCTAAAAATATTTGATGTCTACGCGTCATTGGGATTCAATTTAGAAAAGATAGAGTATGTGCGTGATACAGATGGCGCAAGCAAATATGTTGACATAAATAGTGTCACCTCATATCCAGCCAAAATAGCATATTTATTACAAGAGTTGAAAAAGCATTCCAAAATAGTAAAAGTAATAAAAAGGGAAATATCATAAAAAATTCCTTTTCAAATTATTTTATTTATTTCTTACGATCTATCAGATGCAACAAATGCGAGAAACTATTTGGTGATTTATTTCGCAAAAATTACTTCTAAATTGAACGATTATCCAAAACCCACTTATTTTTATAATAGGAATTTTGGTCGTATTCTATTGGATCATCGCCATCCTTCGAACGATCAAAGATGTTTCCTCTAGGACAAACAATCTTTTTGCTCAGATACTCGCTATTTTAGTGGTTGGGGTATGAACACCTTTTATTTGACTACCTATTTATCTTTTGCTTAGGCCAATAAAATTCAAATGGGAACGTATTGGGTGGAGAGAATCATTGGTTGTTCAGACCGCGACATGTCCTGCATGTGGTATGAAAAACCCGCTTCATCATGATTTTTGTGTGACGTGTGGGCAGAAAATGGTTGTTGTGTGTAAGGAGTGTAAAGCGCCATATCATTGGGCATATGATTACTGCCCTCAATGTGGTGCTCCAAATATTGAATAATAGCGTAAAAATTTATTTTTTTGTCAATATGTATATTTTTTTCTGACTTGATTTTTATGGTGGTTTCAATTAGATTATACGGTAAATTTACTTTATCTTTTATTATATAATTACAATGAACAAGATGGAACATGAATTTATAGAAAAAAAGAATGAAAATTGCAAAAGTTGTAGCTCTCAACCTTTGCCAGTAGTAGTGATTCTACTTCTTCTTGGAATTTTGGTATCGCTTATTTACATGATTACGGTTCTTCCAAACATCGTAAGATCAGAAGTGCAAAGAGAACCAGCTCTCAAAGCTTGAGGAGTTGCAAATTATGAAAGGATTCTCAATGAGGTTTATAATACTCCTGAGTATCAAAAAATGATGACAGAACAGTTAGAAGCAGCACTTGTACAAAACAAGCAAATGATGCAAATGTATTCAGAACAAGCAGCTTCTGGTGATGTTTCACAAGAGCCAGCTTTGGAAGAAACAGACGTTGTTCCAACTACTGATGAGCTTAGTGGCGAAATCCCTGCGGTAGTAGAATCTGGTGTGGCAAATTAATATTCTTATTATAAACAGCATAGATAGGGGAGCATAGCTTCTCTTTTCTTCTTTACTATTTTATAGTCAATATCTATGTCAAACTCATTATTAACGAAAATAACGGCATTGTTGTCCGCTATCACAACACTTGTAGTACTCATAAGTGCACGATGGATTCATAGTGCAATGCAGGAAGGATTCGCTTTACAATTCGGTGGTTTGCAAAATTATAAATTAGCTAAACAATTGTATTCAACTCCAACAGTGATTGAACAACAACAAAAAAGTTTACAACAAGCTATAGATAGTGTAAAAAATCAACCGGCAGATGGAACAACAACTGCGCCGACTGATCAACAACCAACTGACAACACTGCTACTAATGGAGTAAAAGTTGATGCAACTGGAACTTTAAGCGCTGAACAAATTGCAAGCGTGACAAAAGACGCATATATCGTTGGAAACAAAGATGCTACAATTACAATAATTGAATATACTGATCCAGAATGCCCTTATTGTATCGTACAATACCAAAATGGGACATTAAAGGGAATGGTTTCAGCTTTTAATGGTTCTGTAAATACAATTACAAAACCTGTACAATGAGTAAACCATCCTGGAACACAATTCAAATCATTTGCAATGCTTTGTGCTGGTAAAATCGGAGGATTAGAAGCGTATGAGGGAATGTATGAGAAGATCTATGGAAATTCAACACCTGAGAAAGTTGTACCAACTTCTGCAATTGCAGATTATGCAAAGGAACTAAAATTAAACGCAGATAAATTTGATGGTTGTGTTGAAAACAACGAAATGAAAGGTGCTTATGACGCAAACTGGAATGAATTTGCTATGTTCACACAAAGTCGTGGAACCCCAGGAAATGTTATCCTCAATACAAAAACTGGAGAGTGGAGATTGCTTCTTGGAGCATATCCAGCAACTGAATTCAAGACGAATATAGATGAAATGCTTGCGGTAGCAAAATAACTTTTTGCAAAAAATCTCTTGAAAATCGTAATCAAATCATCATTATAGTATATGCCTGAATGGCATAAACATCCTAGAGAAGATCGGCACTCCCATGCTGGTCTTTTTTCTAATTTGCCAAAATTCGAATAATGATATGATATTAACCCAAAAACAATTTTATCTTTCTAGTTGCAAAAACTTTTTCGTTTCCTATATTCGTCATATTATTTATTAGTAAAATTGAATATTATATGCCAACTGAAAAAACGCGTTCAACCCATAGCGCTGCGAAAGCAAAAAAGGGAGAAGGAATTTCAGAAATCAAATCTACAAAAAAAACATCAGTAAAAAAAGTAAGCAAACCAAAACCAGCAAAAGTAACAAAAGCATGAAAGCCCGCAATAACAAAGCAAACAGGGAGTACTGCTATTGCAAAAACATCTTCTGCAAAATTAAGAACCACATTTTTATCTGACATATCCAAAGGGAGTCATCTTGTTATCGTTGAGTCTCCTGCGAAAGCCAAGACAATCAAAGGTTTTTTGGGAGGGCATGTAAATGTGCAAGCATCTTTTTGACATGTTGCAGATTTGCCAAATAAGACACTTGGTGTCGATATAAAAGATAACTTCAAACCAACATATGAAATTGCGCCAGAAAAAAAGAAAGTAATCAGTGAACTAAAAAGACGTGCTGTTGGTATGGATGGAATCTGGTTGGCAACTGATGAGGACCGTGAATGAGAGGCTATTGCGCGACATGTTGCTAATGCGCTAGGGCTTGATATACAGCAGGTTCCTCGTATCGTTTTTCATGAGATCACAAAAGAAGCTATCAAAGCTGCAGTTTCTACACCTAGGAAATTAGATATTGATTTAGTTGACGCACAACAAGCAAGACGTGTCCTTGATAGGATCGTGTGATTTTCTGTTTCACCAATCTTGTGGACAAAAATTAAGCGTGGATTATCAGCAGGACGTGTACAATCTGTTGCAGTCAAACTCGTTGTTGAAAGAGAAAGAGAAATCCAAAACTTCAAACCAGAAGAATCACGAAAAGTGTTTTCAGAGCTGACACATGAAGACTATTCTCTTTCAGTTGAACTAACCAAAATCAAAGGTAAAGTTCCGCATTTGAAAACACTCTGAGATATAGAAAATCTCCTTGCAGAATATGAAATCGCTCTTACGCAAAAAGATATTGGTGCTGATAAAAAAAACTGAAATCAACTGGTTGATCTGAACTATACACACCCATTTACACTAACAAATATAACTGTTAAGTCTTGAAAGAAAAATCCGTCTCCGCCATTTATTACATCTTCATTGCAGCAGGAAGCTTCTAGGCGTTTTGGATGGACTGTAAAACAAGTGATGAGTGTAGCACAAAGATTATATGAAGCTTGATATATTACATACATGAGAACGGATAGTACAAATCTTTCATCTCTCGCTTTAGGTGCGGCAAAAGGATATATTACAAGTACATTTGGAGAAAAGTATCATCAAGTTAGACAATTTACCTCAAAAAGCAAAAATGCACAAGAGGCACATGAGGCAATCAGGCCATCATATATAGATCGTACGCCAGAAAAAAGCAACCTTGCTGGACAAGAACTGTCACTATACCGTTTGATTTGGTTGCGTACAGTAGCTTCACAGATGGCAAGTGCTGAGTATGAAGAAACGACATATGATTTCGGGCCAGAGGGCATCGATCACATTCGAAGTATAAAAGGCGAAGTTATAACATTCCCTTGATTTCTCACATTATATGGTGAAAAGCCTGCGCCTAAAAAACCAGCAAAATCAGTTGATGATGAAAATAGCACACAAGATGAAGATGAGGAAATTATCCAAGAAATAACATTACCGAAGATAAAAAAATGAACTATTTGTTCTGCTAGTTCGTTGCTTGCAAAACAATTATTTTCGCAACCGCCATCTCGTTATACTGAAAGTGGGCTTGTGAAAGCGTTGGAATCACGCGGGATTTGACGTCCTTCTACATACGCTCCTACTATTGCTACGATACAAGATAGAGGATATGTTGAAAAAAAAGAAGACAAAAAAATCTATCCTTTAGAGATTGCTTTTCATGTCCAAGATTATTTGGAAAAATATTTTACAAAGCTCATGAATTATGAGTTTACGGCAAAAATGGAAGATAAGTTGGATGATGTCGCAATAGGCAAGGTAAAATGGGAGAGTATGATGCAACAATTTTATGATTGATTTGAGACACAGCTTTTGGAAGCAAAGAAATGAGAAAAGACTACTATGCCAGTAGGAAGACATTGCCCAAAATGCAAAGATTGAAATCTTATTTTTAAGTTTACTAAGTTTGGAAAATTTATCGGTTGCGACGCCTATCCTGAGTGTGATTACACCGAAAAAACACAAGAGGAAAATGATACTTTGGCGCCACTAAAAGAGAAATACGAAGGCAAACCTTGTCCAGAATGAGGGACAATTGTTGTTAAAATAGGGAGATTCGGACCATTTCTCACATCGTCATTATACCCAGAGGTGAAACGAATATCGTCAATTCCTGATGATGTAAAAATAGATCTTGAGTCGAAACATTGAGGTGGAGTTTGCCCTGATTGTAAAGAGGGGACTTTAGTCGTAAAAAAAGCTCGTCGTGGCAATTATTTCTTGGCGTGCTCTCGTTATCCAGACTGCAAACACGCAGAAAATATCCCATGACAGGAAAACAGTTCATGAGCATGAAGTGCAGGTGGGAAAAAGCGATTTCGCAAAAAAACGCCAGTCAAAAAAACTACCAGAAAGAGATAATTACGTCGTTTTTTGAATGATGAGTGAATTATAATTAACACAAGCTGTTTTTCTCTTGATAACGAGAAAGAAAAAAATATATTTTAAAAAGGATTTATTTTCTCCAAGTATGTAGATGGCTTTCATCAAAAAATCTTTTACGCTTATTGAACTATTGGTAGTTGTTGTGATAATTGGTGTATTAGCTGCCGCATTGATTCCTCGTTTGCAAGATGCAGCCAAAAGAACCAGAGATGCTATTAGAATAAAAGACATGAAAGTTGCAGCTGATGCATTGGGGATATATTATTTGGAAGAGAAAAAATACCCATTAATAGGATTAAACCAAAATGAGTCGGAAAACCAAAGTATATGTGTATTGTGATCATGAAAATATTATGCATGAAATTCATGAAAATATTGCGAAATTTTCTGAAATGATTTTTTATGATTTCTGGTCCCTAAATATTTGTCTGCCCCCATCAAAGAACCTAGTAATGATAGGGTATATTCATATGTAGTTTCTGACATAATAGATTGAGCTGCTTTTAATGTTTTTACTAACCGAGGAAATTTTTGGGTTAATTCAACAAATTATTATATAGGCTGTTATGATACGCCGGTTTGAACCTATAAACAAATTGTACAATTGACTTATTCTCCAGAGATTAAAACAACTAAAGATTGGGTAAGGGCATGTCCTAATTGAATGCCTCGGGATATCAGTATGGCTAGTTCAGTTAACGATGCACATATGGATTACCGAAAAGTGTATTCTGGAACAACTGACTTTTCTAGCAGAGTTAATGCAATTAAGGATCTTTGGTACTGAACAGCCACCACAAAACCTAAAGATGTAAATTATTATCAAAGAGGAATGTTTCTATTCGACGGACAAAATTTCTTTTTTTGAAATTACGATGTTAGACATCCCGTTCATCCGAGTTGGAAATGGGATTCGGCTACACAAGATTATATTTGTAAAAACATGTGAGGTTGTTAGTATGTTTTCAAACACCTCAAAAAAATCATACTTATACCACACTTATCGTCTCGTCCCAGATATTCATCTCTTGTAGTTGCGACGCGTGTGTTACTAAATACAAAGATATATTTGTAAATTTTAGATAATCTTTCAACATATCTGTTACTTGTCCAATTGTATCTTGGTCAATATTGTTGATTGTTTCATCCAGAAACAATTGTTTGGTGCCGGTCATCTGAGCGACAGCGAGTATCCAAGCGACTCTTAAGATAGCTTTTTGTCAGCCAGATAGTGATTTTGCAGTTCTTTCACCATGAGAGTCTTGTATGGAAATATCCAATTCTAATTTGTCTGTTGTCGTTTTTTTCGGTTGAAAACGCACTGTAAAAGGCACCATTTTGGTTAGCAGGTTGTTGATGTATTCAGCAAAGAAAGGCAACGCATCTTCGAGTACCTTTATCATGATCTCTTTGCTAAAAATACGATACAAATCGGTCAATAATTTTTCCCTTTCTTGAAGTCTGAGTATCTCTCGTTGAAGATCCTTATGTGTGTGAATTAGATCGTTAATGCGTTCGATGTTCTGTGAGATTTTGGTTAAGGTCGCAAGCCTACTGTGAGAGGTTTTTAGCGCACCCTGTAGTTCTTCAAACGTATTTTTATCTATATTTTTTTGTAACTCTTGTTGCTTTTCATTTGCTTGCAAAAGAGTTTTTTCTAAGAGCGATAGTTTTTCCTCAAGCTGTGCTTTTTTGATTATGTTGTTTTGACGTTCTTGCGCTTGTAGTTCAAATGTACTGTCTTCGCGTTGAAGAGTTTGTAGTTGTTCCTGATAGGCATCAAACTGTTTTTTTGTGGCATCTATTTCTTTGATAAAACGGATCGTTGCTAATTCTCTCAATGATTTTATTTCTTTTGCAATAGCATCTAGTTTCTCTTGTTGTGCAAGTATACTTCAACGTGTGTTTATCGTATCAAATTTTTTCTTGTAGCTGTCTAGTGTGGTTTGTGTTTGAAGGATGTTCTTTTGCAGTGTGGCAAAAAATCCCGTATTGATAAGCTCTATAAAAGGGCACTCAGCTCCTGTTTTCTCACAATAATATATTTTTTTGTTCTGATAATATGTTTGTAGTTGTGCCAGAATTTTCTCTTGATGGAGTATCGTTTCCTCTTCTTCTTGTTTTTTTTGTTCCAGTTGTGAAAGGGTTTTTTCTGCGAAATTTTGTTGTTCAACAACCATTTTCCCTTGTTGGATATCTTCTTGTAATTTGTTTCGCAGAGCTGTTAGGTTACCCTCCAATTGCTTATTTTCCGCAAACCGCTCTTGTGGCAATCAGTTCCTGAGCGCATCAATATCCGATTGTAACTGTTTTTTTCTTGCGTTATGTTTTTCCAGAATTTCCAATCACGTGTTTTTTAGTGTATGCTCAATATCTATAATCTCCCTGTTGGTTTGTGCAATAGTTGTTTGTAATGATCTGATTTCTGTAGCACCTCTGTCTAGAAGAGTTTGTTGCTGTTCAATTGTTCCAAGATCTTTTTGGAGTTGATCGCGTCTTGCATTTTCTTCCGTTGTTACCTCATTGATGATCGCCGTTCGTTCGTCTCCCAAAGAAAATCCATTGATGCTGATCTTCTCATAGACAAGCTCTATTTCTTCGATTAGATTTTTCAGTATATCTGTTTTTTTGTTTGTGGGTGAGCGTTCAAGTGAAATCAATGTTTTTCAAAACGCAATAAGATTGTATAAATATTCTTGCAATCTTTTGTCTACGGTATTTGTATCTCACTTGGCTTTTAGCGTGGCGGTAGCGTTTCTTCTCTCATCATTGATGCGATCTGTTGCGCTATCGATACTGAGCAATCCAAATATTTCTTTGAAAAGTGAAATTCTCTCTGTCGGTTGTAATTCAAAAACATTTGTGCTATCCTGCAAGAGCATTGTCGTGCTCAAAAACACCTCTTTGGGCGGGAGAAATGACTCAAGCGTCGCTTGCACATCCGTTTCGTTTTTGGATACAATTGCCTCTGTATGTGTCTTTTTAACCAACGTTTCAAGTAGATCTATATCTCGAAGAATAATTTTATTACTGGTGTCTGCGCTAGATTGGTTGATTATTGCTTTTTCAGCTTCCCCAGAGAGGATAGTTTGTACTGCAGAAATCTCATCTTCGATGAGAAAAATTGATGATTTTACCGTATCATTTCAGCTTTTGGTCCTTGCGATATCTCTCACGCAGAGCAATATTTTATCGTTGTGTGCAAACAAAATTTTTATCCATCCACTTTCAGCTTTTACAGAAAGCATAGGACGAGAGCTATATTTGTACAAGCCAAACAGCGGACCATCAAAAAACAAAAAACTTTTTCCAGATCATATCGGTGCTTTGATTAAATATTTTCCATCAAGAAAATGAACCGTCGTTGTGCGGTTAAAGAATGGGCCAATATTGTTACAAGAAAAAGCAAGAAGTTGCATACAGGCGAGTATAGAGAATAGACGCGAGAAAACAAGAAGGTTGTAGCTAAACAGGTGTTGAGTTGTATCACCAGGGCTCACGATTACGCATGATTATATCATTTTTTTCTATTATCGGGGCCTGATTGTGTTGTATTTCAAACACTGTTCATTTTTTTTTTGTTGTTATATCGCTTCTGATTATAATTAGTATGCATGGATTTATTTTTATTAACATAACTAAATGGAAAAAAAAGAAACCATTTCATCGCCTGATAATCTTCTTCTCAAAGATCCTGATGACAAAAACGGCAAACTAAAAAAATCTTTAGACAACCTTGAGATTACTGTAAAAAATGGGATCAAAAAAACACCAAAGATGATAAAAAAATGATTGCTTTCAGGTGCTATTGTTTTCCAATTACTTACTGGATGTGCACCAAAAGAAAAAGAGTATATTGTCAATTCAGGGGAAACATTTTCTTCAATTGTGACTGCTCATGTAAAACAAACAATTGATAGTACGTATGCGCCAACGACTGATTATGATTTTCATCAAAAATTATTGACTGCGATCCAAGAAGATAATCAAGATGATGGTAGGCTCAAAAACCCAGCAAGCATTCACCCTTGAGATAAAATAGTTATAAATAATAAAGTAGTTGCTCAAGTTTTTGAAGATGCATTGAAAGAGAAAAAGAAAGAGGAAAAGATAGAAAAAGTAGAAGAGACAAAGAATGTTTCTGCGTGGCCAACAGTTGAGCAATCTCGTCAAAGATTTATGAGTTGAAAAAAATATTTTCTAGAAGAGTATGAGACACAATGAAATAAGAAGATATTAGATATTTATAATGGTGTTCCTTCTCCAAAAATGCATATTATTGAGAGTGGAAAAAAATCATGAAATGTAATTCAAAGTGTTGGAAAAGTTATTCTTCATAGCACTGCTTGAGCGTATGATGAGTCAAAAATTGAACAACAAGCTAAGTGAATTTATGCCCATTTTCTCATAAGTGAATGAGGAAAAATAATCCAAATAAAAAGAAATTGAGCACTTAGGAGCATGACGCATGCGGGTTCTGCCCTTTGGTGAGATCTAAATTCACAATACTTTGCTAACCATTCAATCGGAATTGAAGTTGAAGCGGATGCTGGGAAAGAATGGTCAAATGATCAGTATAATGCAATTCAATCTTTATTAAAATGGATTGCACAAAGATATAATCCAGAACTAAAAGTATCTGATATTTTAACCCATAGCCAGATAGGGTATGAGCCGAAATTTAATACAAGAGGGCGCAAATCTGATCCATATTTTGTAAATCGGCCGAAATTAAAATTGCCAAATAATTATGTCTTGTATGACCCAAATGTTGCAAAGGGTAAAGTTAATTCTAACCTTAGTGCTATTCAAAAATCATATCCAAAAACTCATTGTACAAATATGACAATTTGATTACGTGAATCTAAAAAGATAGCCGAAAAGAAAAAATAAATTATAAAAATTATATTTTGTAACAGTATATAAATGCAAGAAAAAGAGCCAGAGTTTTCAAAGCATACAAAAATATTAAAAAATGCTACAATAGCACTTGCGCTTTCCTGATTGTTGCAAACTGTTTCTTGCCAACCATGAACAGAAAAAAAACAAGCGACACAAGATAAGAATGGCATAGAAATAATAAATAAAAACACAATTGTGGAACCACGAGAATATAAGATATATAAGCTTGATATAAATTTAATAAGTACAATTAAATATGATCTTTTAAAGGCAAAGAAAAAAACACAATCAAGTGATGTTTTGAAAAAATACCTGACGATGGATGATTTCTCTTATGGAAAAATCTTACCAAAAATAACCAAAGAAAGCTCGTTAGACAATAATCGCACAAGTCGTACTGGTGCTGTTGGGTATATGCAACTCACTGACAGAGCGGTTCAGGAAATAAACAGGATATATGATTTTAACGGTTTGGTATTAGACAAAAATAACGCTGTTGATAATATCATTTTGTGAGTTTTATATAGAAAACTTACAGAAAAAAACCTTAAAAGTTCTTTGGAAAAAAATGGATTGCAATTTTCCCAAAAAGACCGCGAAGCCTTGATGATTTTTTCATATAATGTGTGAGAGAGTAGAGCGATGAATTATTTAAAATCCGCCCACCAAAATTGAGTAAAAACAATGGAATGATTTATAAAATGGCTTGTTGAAAAAAAATGTAATATGGTTTACAATCCTGTACAAAAAATTGATCCTACATATCGCACACCTTATACAGATTATTTCTGATGAAAGAAACTACCTTCTAATGCGAGTTGAGAATTGAAAAAATTGGAAGAGTGAATTAGGTATGTTTCTATTATCTTATCGTTACAGAAATATCTAGAGACCGACGAAACAATAAAAATAATAAGCATAATTCATCTAAAATGAAAAGAGACTCTTTTCTCAAAAGTCAAAGAGATGAGAGATACCTGAATATTCAAAGAGACAGCCTCTATAAATCAAATATGTGAGATTATTTTGAAAACAAATTGATTTGATGAAAAACAAACTCCCCAAGATGTAGATCTTTTCCTAATAAAAGAAGAATTACAACAGTTTCAAAAATAATTATTTACACATTGCTATCTTTTTCTTTTCCTACTTTGTATTCCATGGGCAGTTTTTTGATCCAGAAAAGATAGATATTTACGCCAAAAAATATGATTGCCATAAGTGAGAATATTATGATTTTGTTGGTTCTGGCTGTGCCTTGTAGCATCATGAGTACCATTGAAAAGAAAGACCATCACCATACAAATCGTCTCACTTCTCATCTGGACCATCACAGCCCCATCAGTCTATAATGCAAGTGCGTAAAATCTCATTTCATAGGATTTTTTTTCATGATGAAAATCCTGTTTACAAATACCCAGATTGCATCAAAAATAGGCAAAGAAAGCACAACTAACACTGTCCCAATTTTGGCTCATCACATTAAAGCCAGATATGCAAGCGCGTATCCATAAAAAAGTATTCCAATATCTCTGAGTAATCAGACGGGTTTATATTCTATCGTAGTGTAGATAACTCCTCAAAGCGCTAACACAAAAGATATATTTGTCGCGATTGTGAGGATTGATAAATTTTCGGCAGAGATAACATCTATGTAATAAGGAACCACTACGCCTTGCAACAAAAAGTATATCGTGATAAATCAAATCGTTGAAACTCAGCTAGCTAAGCCATATATTCAGTCAAACCGGTTTATGGAATTCATAAATCACAAAAACCATAGCACGGTCACAAAGACCATGAAAAAGCTAGATAGTTGCAAAATATTTCATCAGGAAATAACAATTTCTTGGATCCCGACTCATCAAACCCCCAACGCAATGAGAGCAGTCAAAACTTGGAGAACAAGCCTATATTTTGCCTTTATTCATTTTTTCCCACGAGATTCTAACCGTGTGTCGATAAGTGCAAAGATCATAATAAATGCTCATCCTACTGCCAGGCCTTGGAACTCTGGCATGTCATAATATGTGGGAAAGATTATTGCGGTAATAGCAAAAAATCCGATAATGAGAAATATGCCTTGGAGTGTAGGAACACGAGGTCTTGCAGGAACATCTGGTCCTGGTTTATCCAAGATTTTCCATTTTTTGCAAATTTCCAAACCTGCTATAGCGATAACAATATATATCGCAGCACTACCGATAAACGGGATGATTGTTTCCATGGTTATAAGTGTAGCAGAGTCGGATGCGGTTTCAAGAGGAAAATTTTCTCCCCGAAGTATCAAAAAAAGCACCCATCGGGTGCTGTAATTCGCTATATGTAGATAACTCGCTGTGCATTATTACGTAGATTTCGTGAGTGGCTCATCAAAAAATCCTTCTAAAATATTTTCCGCATGTCATGCTGCTTTGATTGATGGGCGTAGAATTGGCATATTGTTTTCCCAGCTTGCTGGACAAGCCGTGCCTGGATTTGAAGATACAAAATACAGACCAGCTAGTTTTCTAACAAGTTCAGCGGCACTTCTTCCTACTGCATCTGTACTTATTTCGATCATTTTCAATACTCCTTCTGGTGAGATAATATATGTCCCTCTTTCTGCATTTCCAGTTGTCGTATTTACGATATCAAAATAACTTGCAAGCTCAGTTGTTCTATCTGCTACCATACAATAAGGAAATCATTTCATAATTGGTTCTGTATCTATCCATGCTTTGTGCACAAATACTGAGTCAACGCTTACCGCCAATAGTTCTATATTACCCATCGCTTTGATCTCATCGTATCTTTTTGCAAGGTCTTTGAGCTCTGTTGGACAAACAAACGAAAAGTCAGCTGGATAGAAAAATAACACGAGCCATTTCCCTCTGTAATCACCGATGGTTTTTCCCTCTACTGCATCAGTTGATGGGTTATACATAGTTAATTTTATATCTGTTGGTAGTTGCTCTTCAAGTTTCGCGAAGAAAGATCCTTCAGTGTTGCAATCTTCTCAACCTTCGCAATTTTCACAAGTTTTTGTCATGGTGCTGTTTTTACGAATAAAACGTATACAAAGTATAGATATCTGATTGAGTAATACCAATAAAAAGTTGCATTTTTCTTTGGGGTTAGTATAACACACATATGTTTATCGTTCGTGAAGTGGATGCAGGAAAGCAGAGTTTTTTTACAGCATGTGTTTTCGGTGAAAATACAAGTAGGTTTTTGCATGCATCAGGAGACTATCAAAATCTCCTAGAAATGGTCAAAAAAAGCGATAAAAAAAGGAAACTTCTCTTGTTAGACGAGAAGAAATTTTTGTGGGTCAGCGCACCAGTTGTTGCGCATTTTGATAGGCCATGCACCGTGAGTGCGATGAAAGCTATTATTGATCCTATTTTTGATGCACATCTGAGAAGTGATACACAGAGATTGTTTTATCACATGGATGATATTTGTGTAAATTGAGAGCCGACTGATTACTATATTTGAAAAACAGGGGAGTTCCGTTTTTCGTTGCAAATGGTAGCAATACGACGCGATAACTGGTATGATACAAAAGCAGTTCTTTGAGATAGAATCCAGAACGTTCATATCTATCCAGCGTCTTTTTTCACGCTCCATCATATCAAAGATACACTAAAAAAACAAAATGGAACGATCCTGACGTTGGGTCAGCACTATACCAAGCGTATTGTATTTGAAAATGGGGTTTACAAAAATTCAGAAGTTGTAGATCTAGGATGGCAAGTACTCAAAGATGTCTATGCAGAAAATAACATAACTGATTTTTTTGATGCGACAAGTGAGACGCTAGAAAACAATCCGTATGCCAAAAATCTCGTGGAACAGTCTGTTGTGTTTTATGTGGATATGTTGATACGTCGATTGCGTACTTACAATATGAAGGGCGATGTTTTTCTTGTATCTTCCCTAACAAATAACGAATATTTCATGAAAGAGTTTAATAGCAAATATCAACAATATTCTTTTTCATTTGTCGTGCCGTTGATGCACATGAAGTGACTGAAAACATTTGGTCGCACGCGGGCGCCAGATGATATTGATATTCAAACCTCAGCACATTATTTTATCTAGGCGTGGTGTTTTTTCTTCTATTTTTTTGGTTGCTGTTGAAATTTCTAGCTTCCCGCAGGGGAACGATTTTGAGTATTTGTAGTGGGAGTTTTCCCTTTTTTTTTCACTGAAAAATTAGCCATCTATAAACTAAAAAAAATCTTTATGGTGAAATATTGATGATCTCCTGATGGCTTGTTATTCCTTATTTTCTCTTGCACAAAATACTGGGAACATTCGTGTCGCCGGAAGCTCTTGTACATAAAAACATCATTTTTCCGCAGTAACGGTCTTTCCATTTTGTTGTTCAGATGGCATTCACTTTTCTATACAAAATGCCATACCATCATCGCATCGGAATCATGAAAAATCTCCACCTCACCCAAGTTTTCTTTTGCTATTAAGTGCTCCATAAAATTTAATGTTTTCGTTTTCCAAGAAAAAATCATGGTTTTCTAGGTTACTTTGATTGGTCTCTTGAAACATTATTCGCGTCCTTGGTCTATATTTTTTCTCTATTTGCACTCTACAATCTTTGGCAGTTTTGATAAGTTGTTTTCCATTTTTGGCGGTCTCTCTCTTCGCTGATGCAAGTGTAAAATATTGCAATCATCTATTTGGTCAATCCAAATACTCTATTACATCATTCTCTGGATTACACAAAATTTTGTTTCCATCTATGTCTTTGCCCACAGTCCAGCCAGTAATATCAATATGAAATGGTTCGTTTTCTCGGTCCAAAACAATTGTTTCATCAATATTTTCGCTAGACGCCAAGGTGTTTGCAATCTTGTTGGCATACTCGCGTACTTTTTTGGCTCACGGTCTAGTTGTTTTATCAATGATGCTTTTGACTGTGGCAATAATTGGATCTACCGTATCAATAATTGGTTTCAAAATATAGGCTTCATGACGATCTTTTTCACGGTTTTTGTCGCTTTTTCAAAAATTTCATGATCACATACTTAGGTTGAGTATCAAACAGATAAAAAAGAGAGTATATCTTATCTAAAAAGGAAGTCAATATTTTGATGTGAGACCGGTCTCCATCAGTTACCCTCAGCAGTCTTCCGTCCTATCGACGCGCACCTAGACGATCACGACCTCTCGGAAGTTGCCCTTCGGGCAAAACCGCGCTAAAGCATTTTGAAAATTATGATATGTGCTCTTAAAATATGATTTTATACTCATTAATTATATCGGGGGATTACTCATCTGTCCCTACAATTCCATTAACTTTTTCTTGCAACTCTTCTTTATTTGGCAAATATAGTTGATATTTGGAAACAAAAAGTTGATTCGTGATTCAACCAAGAGCATATTCAACCATGGCATGTTCCTTATCTTTTGCTAAGATTATACCGATTGGTTCATTGTCTCCTTCGGTCATTTCTTCTTTTTTAAAATAATTTAAGTACATGTTCATTTGCCCTATGTCTCAATGTTTGATTTTTTTCGTTTTCAAATCTATCAAAACAAAGCATTTCAAAATTCTATGATAAAAGACAAGATCGATATAATAATGCGTATTATTGAGAGTTATTCTGTATTGTCTTGCAACAAAAGTGAATCATTTTCAAAGTTCCATTATGAATTTTTGTAAATTATCGATTATCTTTTGTTCCAAATTTGATTCCGAATAGATACTATTTTCACTGTATCACAAAAAATCCAGTATATATGGATCTTTCAGGATATCTTTACTCTCTTTAATTGTGATTCATTTTTTAGATAATTCCAAAACTCATTCTTTGTCTTTAGATAATGCTAGTCTTTGATATAACGAACTTTCAATTTGTCTTTTCATTTCTCTCGTACTTCGATTCTCATTTATCGTTTGTTGTTCATAGAAAGATCTTTCTAAGTCGTTTTCTATAATTAAAAGTTCTGCAAAATGAGTTCGTGTTAATTTTCCAGGCAGTGCTTGGAAAATTGGATATTTGATGTAAAACTGTCTAATCAAGTACAGATTACTTCTACTAAATCATTTTCCATATCATTTTTTTAGATCTTTTGCTAGTCTATCAAAAAGTTGTGACCCATATTCTGCTTTCTCTTTGCCATTTTGTTCATATTCAACAATATGTTTTCCTATTTCTCGATAGGTTTCTATCAAAATAGTATTAACTTGCTGGTAAGCAAAACTTCTCGCATGATTGAGTAAATTGCCAATAGTTGAAATTAGATCTGTATATTGGACTCATGATTCTGTGTTTAGCATGGAAGGACGTAAAAGATAAAATTGCCTTGTTTTCTATATAATGCGTGATAATTACTCTCATTTTCTTAGAAATAACTCTTAAAAAGAAGCGAGTATGATTATATTTAAAAAGAAATCTACTGACAAAACTATGAAAAAATAGTTGATAAGATCTGTCTGTCTTACAACATCTACCCGTTGCCGTCTTCCGTCCTATCTGTGCGCACCTAGACAATCACAACCTCTCGGAAGTTGCCCTTCGGGCAAACAATTCTGTGCTCGATATGCTTTTACATAAATTTGTATTGCGTTTTTGCTATTATAATTACCTCTGATCGGATTTTTTCTTGATTTAGTATGCTATTGAGTAATTAATCATAAAATTATAACGAATTTTGGGAGTTGGACTCCTAATTTTAATAACTAATTACAAGATAATCAAAACCATATGATAAAGAAACGATTTATATTACAACTCCCTTCGGGCAAACACACGTACTCACAACTGTTTCCTACACGCCAACAGTTTCCAAAAAAAACCGTCGGTCACCGACCGACCGTCGGTAAAAAAATCGCCTTGCGATTTTTTTATATTTCAGTATAGATAGAAAATACTATCAATACGAGAAAATCCATCTTGCAATCGTTGCGAGATTCTATAATA
>CAZMFL010000008.1:19342-21565 GCA_964565575.1 uncultured Candidatus Peribacteria bacterium | reverse complement strand
GATAAAAGTAGATACAAGTGCCCTCCTTGGAAACCGAAACGAGCAACATCAACCAATCGCCAACCAGTAAACTGAAATCGATAGAGATGACAAACACACATCGCTACACCGAGACGAGCAGTATAGACCAATTGTCAACAACTAAAATGCCCGCACAGTCGTTGGAAAGAGAGGTGAGCTCAGATAGGACGGGCAACGCAAAAATCATCTCTTGTAGAATGTAGGAAAAAAAATGATTAATGGTTAATGATAAATGGTTAATGATAAATGGTTAATACTCTTTTTTATTAATAATTCATAATTCATAATTAACAATTAACACCCACCGCTTTTACCTTATCTCCTTTTCTCTTTATGGCTCGTTTCTCACATTCGCAATTACAAGTTTATAAGCAATGTCAGCTAAGATACCGTTTTCAGTATGTGGATAAATTGGAAGCGCCATTTGAAAAAACGATCTATACACTGCTTGGAACCGCTGTACATACCGCTTTAGAGTTTTTGTATAAACAAGTGAGTGCCTATGCGAAACCGACGCTTGAGCAAACCCAAAAAGTTATGAAAGATACGTGGAACAATGAAAAAAGCACATTGATGGAACTGGCAACTCCAGAACAAGAAGAGCAATTTTTGACGAGAGGTGAGTCCTATTTGGAGTGGTATTTTACAACCTATGCGCCGTTTACACAAGCAAGACCCTGGGGATTTGAACAACGTATCACCTACAAAATAGATGATGATACAACACTTTCAGGGATTATCGATAGACTAGATTCTAAGGACGATACTGTGTATATTACTGATTACAAAACGAACCAAAGGTTGTATCCAGATGACCAAGATGTGCATGAAGAACAGCTCGTTCTCTATGGTCTCGCAGTCCATCAAATGTATGGCAAAAAATTCTCTAAGATCGTTGGAAGAGTAATTTATCTGCACATGGAAAAAGAAGTAGAAAGAGAGATCACACTAGCTCGCATGGAAGAGATCAAAAATGAAATCATGAAAACGATAGCAGAAATCAGGCAAAAAGCGGCGAATTACAATGGAGGACTTGGTGATACTGAAGCATTTGTACATACCACAGGTGATCATTGTAAATATTGTGCGTTTGAGATTGTATGTCCTGCATGGAAGCACAAATATTCCAGTGATGAGGTTATCCCAAGTGAACTTGGAGAGCGTACACTAAAACGCATGATTGATGATTATGGGCTTTTGCAAGCCAAAATTAGGGAGTTAGAAAAAGAAGAAAAATCTCTCGCAAGTGTCCTTCTGGTTTTTGCACAATCTCGTGAAGAAACTAGATTTTTTGGAGAAAATTATATGCTTTCTACCAGGAAGTATGAAAGAGCAATCGTAAACGATCCAGCAACTTTCTTGGATGAGTTACTTACTGCTAATTTGATAGATAAATATGCAAAACCCAATGATACTGTGCTTTTACACGACTACAAAGAAGGTACTCTCCCAGTACAATTACGTGATCGCATCACGATAGAGAGGAAAAAAACACTATGATGAACAAGAGCTCGCAACAAAACTGGTGACGAAGAGGACGAGGAAGAATAGCATTTTCATATTTTTTTTAAATGATTGTGATTGTCGCTAGGAGAGAGAATTTTATAGGGTGAGGAGTCTTGTACGATTATATTTCTGTTCAATACTAATTTTTTAACAGATCCTCTCCATTTTTATTGATTTGCTTGACAAATAATTGCCAGATAGTATAATTGGATTGTTTTTATTCTTTGGTTAGGAGAATATGTTAAAAAAACCCATGTCAGGCAACTTGTGAGAATGAATCAATACCTTTAGTCGATCAGCTCCTCACGGTCGTATACAAACGCAAATCAGAAAAGCTGTTTTTACCACGCTACTCCTGTCAGGAATGGGTGGTCTATTTGGACAAGACAAAAAATGTGAGAAAAACATCTTGCAAAAAGACGCCACAACAACACTTCCAATCGATTCTGTTGAGATTTGATGATTGAGAGTTTCGCAAGAAGAAGCCAAAATTTACGAAGGGTTTTTGGCTAATAGAGGACAGTATGAAACTGAAGAACAAATGACGACTAACTACAAAAAAAGAATTACCATGAATAGGAGGAAAAAACAACTAGAAGAGAAACTTGCAGCGGCAGAAAAAAGGATAGTCGTTAAAAAAGAAGAGAAGGATGCGATTAAAGAAAGGATAGTCGTTAAAAAAGAAGAGAAGGATGC
>CAZMFL010000008.1:3576-19242 GCA_964565575.1 uncultured Candidatus Peribacteria bacterium | reverse complement strand
AAGAGAAGGATGCGATTAAAGAAAGGATAGTCGTTAAAAAAGAAGAGAAGGATGCGATTAAAGAAAGGATAGTCGTTAAAAAAGAAGAAAAAGCAGAGTTAAAACAAGAGAATGAACAACTTAAACAAGCGCTTTCTTCCGTCTCAAAAATGCAAATTGAATACGGTAAATATGCTCAATTTTTGTTAAATGAAGAAGAAAAAGACGATAAACCAGCAGCAGCAGAAAAACTCAAAGGGACGCCTCTTGGAGATGTTTTGACAAATGAAACCTATGCGAAACTTAGATATTTATCAGTGGCATTAGATGGTGAGAAGATAAAAGATGAACAATGAAATGAGATTACCGTTGGTGAGTATAGGGATAGTTATAAGAAGGAATATGGTCAAGAATTGAAACAAACGTTGGACGATGTAGAGAAAATTATGAATGATAAAGAAAGTAAACTAGGTCCTAATATAACGAAAGAACCAGTAGTCAAATGAAATCCAAATGGATTTGATAACTCTCTATCCAAACTGAGAGGAGAGTTCCGCAGTGGAAATTCAAAATTTGATGGGTATTTAGATAGAAAAATAGAGGAGGTCCTTTCTAGGGAACGATTGACACAAGACAAGGGAGAACTAGAAGATATTGGATTACCTTGGGGAAGCGAATTAAGATCAGAAATTGCAGAAATGAGAAATGGCAAGTGAGAAAAACCAACAGATGCAGACAATGCAAAATGGGAAATTAGAAAAAACAATGAAGTAATCCAAAATATGTCTAGAGCCAAAATATTTGCTGTAATTGAATGAATTGTCGATTCTGAAGCAGATAGAAATACATATGCAGACGCATTGAGCAATTATATAAACGAAACCTATATTAAATGAACAAAAGAGAATCATCCTCCAATTAATCCCCAAAAGGAAATGCAACTTAATATGTTATTTAGAAAAAGTTTTTTGGTCTACACTAGAATGATTATGAAAAAAGAAATTGCCGAGGAGTATCTGGGAAAAGTATCAGATATGATCTCTGCTGGATGAGATAAACTACTTATTAAAGACGATAAAGATGCAATAGAATACGATGAGTTTGGATGAATGCGTGTTAAATACCATACTGCACAATGTGCCAAATATCATACTACACAAACTCCTTGACTTGAATGAGAAATTAATATAGATCCAAATGGTAAAATTTCTATCACGGATATGATGGGATTAGACAATCAAAATGGACAAAATGAGTTGAAAAAGACACCAAGAGTACTGACTGGAAGACTTATCCCAGTGAACGAGATGGTACATAAGTTAAAAGATGATAAGCCAACATTCTCTCAACAATGGCATGATAGAGTTCTTGCATCTGATCCGAATGTCTATAAAGACGGAGATTATTCTAGAGCGCTAAAATCAAGAGTACATAATATATTGAGTTATAATCCTAATGAAGAGCTTTCAGAAAATATGGCTTCTTCTAGTATGAGACACACATTGGAATCTACCAAACTTTTTGATACTTTTGCAAAATTCCAAGAAACATTTCCGACAAATCCACCCAAAACAGATACTTTTATGAAATACTATCAAGGAAGCATAAATACCATCCCTAACACGCCAGAATATAAATCGCTTTTTGTAATGCGCAATATGATGAAAACTGCTTCAGGAAATGAAATCAATCGTTTTGAAAGTTCCGTAAATAAACTTATGCAAACCTACACAGGTAATACATTAAAAGAAACAAACCCTTTTTTGTGAGAGTATGCAAATGAAAAAATGCGAAAAATGTTTGAATCTTTTGTTACAAATGACAGATGATTACCACGCTTTTCGATAGAACACTTTGAAAGATTTGTTACGGCAATAGCGAAAGATAAACCTGCAAATATTGATGAATGGCTCATGGCAGATGAAAAATGACGTCTTGAAATATTCCTTCCTTGGTGATCAGAAAAATTTAGGGAACTTACAAAAAAAATTAGTGAAAAAGAAGCAAAACAGATGGAATCTTTAATCGACTTAGAAATACCATCTGGACCATGATTAAGAATTGAGGCAGCAAAATTCCAACCCGCAATAGCATAATATACATCTTTTTTTCAACAAAAAAATCCCTAGCAAAAAACTAGGGATTCCTTTTTTAGTTAGGGCATATTTTACAAAAATTTTTATTGGTATGCTAGCGCCTCGTTTGAATCCAGGTATGCATACAAATTGTTCATGGTCTCCGCAAACTTTGCGTTGTCTTTTTCAAGACCCGAGATTTTTTCTGTATTCATCGCAACGATCAAAAGGAGCGCTGGTTCCATCATGTCTCTTTCGAGAAAAGATAGTTCATCTGTGCGATACAGGACCGCACACATTTTGCGTAGTTCGTTTCCAAACCCATATTGCTGATAAAATCTACCAGCATATTTTACAAAAGCATTCCATGTCCGTTTGTTTTTGGACCTTAAAAGGTTCAAACTACTTACGTATGCGAGCATTTCTGCGTCACAATACTCAGCAGTAGGTACCATGCCCAAAAATTCCTTTGCGTGGACAAACTCATGATCTACAAAGATATCCCATACATCTTTTGATAAAAGCAACTCAGGTTGTGGCAACATCATGCGAACGACATTGCGGTTTTCATCATAAAGAAACTGTGTTGAGTAGATATAATTATCACTTACATCATTCGCAACATTTTTGTAGATCAGATTTGGGCTACTCAAGCACAAAAAAATATTACTTTGTTTTTTGTCATTGTTCAACGTTCTAAATCGCAAACTGTCTTCTTGTAAAAAATAACAATCTGGTTTTAACGCGCTGGGCAACAACGAGTTGACAAAAATAATGTACTTTTCCCACGATCGAGGGTCAAAAACATTCCCTTTAAACGGTGGTATGGGCGAGTGGTCAAATCGATACTGCATTAGTTTAGGCAATATCAAATTCAGTTCTTCCTGCGGCGTTAAGAGTTTAATCTCTTTTTTCGAAACTGGTGTGAGCGAAATGCCAATTGAATCAGTTAATATCGTGCTTCTCAAAGAGTCCATGTGGATGTTTTTGATAGACAAAATATTCGACTGTTCCAAATCACTTGTTCCCAACTGCACTTTTACGGGTTCTGGTGCTAATGATCGTTTTTTTTCTACCTTGCTACAAGAAGAGCAAGTGGCTACAACTAGTACCAAAATGATACATACTAGCCCTAAGAGCATCAAGATGCCCGTTGGATTTCTTTGTTTTTCCATGATTTTTTTGTTTGTTTGTGTTTGTTTATTTTGTTTTTTTATTTGAAAATCGTACTTGATATTATAATACTCTAGCTTGATAAGTCAACAGATCCTTGAAGTACTAAAATGAGCTTTATCACGCACGACTAGATGATTTTAAGATCATAACGATAGTTTTTTAAGATATTTGCTCTTGTAAGAGGTTCCGAAATAACTATTTTGGTAGTATGTTAGAAAAATTACAACAAGCATTAGAAAAAAAATACAAACTTCGTGAAACGAAATGATTGTTCATTTCCGGTTTTGATAAAGATGGGAAACTCCAATATTCTCAATGAGTAGTGGAAAGTGATAAACCTTTGGAAGAACTTTTGCAGATGATTTTTACCAAATTTGTAGAACCAGTCAAAGATACAAAAGTGATCACGCTAGACGTGGTTACAACGCTTTTTGAGGAGACCAATATTACCAAAATACCTACGACGCCACCTAAATTATATGGATTTGCAATCGTTGATGATACAGGTGATACCTGAGTTATCTTACCATGAACCAAAGGTGTCGCTGATTCAAAACAAGCGCTTTTTTTGATCAAACAAAAATATTGAGTGAATGGAAAAGTGAAAATATTTGTCTTTACCACAGATAGAATTTTAGTGACTTTTTAACACACAGATGCCTGAAAGCAAAGCGTCAAACGACATTCTCAGCACAATCAAAGATATACGAGATACCGGCACCAAAGAACTGAGTAGCTCTGTAGGTTCTATGCTTTCTGCGACTCCACCGAAACCCGTCGAAAAAGATTCCACAATTGTAGAAAATATATCTCAAAAAGCTGGTAATCTAGCTACAAATCTCACAGGTGGCGAAAAGACGCCAACTGTTTCTAGTGATCAAATTTCTGTTGCACAAGAAAAGTGGGAAAAAGAAATTATTGATAGAAGAAAAAACGTGTAGGTTTATCTACTTTTCCTCTGGTTGTGTCTTGGTTTCTAGTCTTTTTTATAGTTACTTTTCCTGCGGGTTATATTCTCGCATTCCAGTTTTTCTTGTTTTTAACGTCATTTTTTCTGTGGTTGTCTCCAGGTTTACAACGTTTTTTGCATTACTTTTTTATAGCTATTTTTTCTGCGGTTACATTCTCGCCTTCCAGTTTTTTTTGTTTTAAGTCATTTTTTCTGTGGTTGTGTGCTGGTTTCCAGCGTTTTTTTAAAAGCTACTTTTCCTCTGGTTGTGTCTTGGTTTCCAGTGCGTTTTTGCATTATTTTGAAAAAATATTTTTTCCTGACCTTTACACAAGCATCAATCTTCCCCGACTCGAGTCGGGGATTGCCCGTCCTGTCGTTGTGCAACTAGCTAACCGTAGATAGGACGGGCAAAGGCGTCGATATCTCTTCGCCTGCAAATAATTCATTGATTTTATGGGTGTGAATTGCTAGTATAGAAAGCACATGTTTTATGATAGTTATGTTTTTTTATGAGAGATCCAAAATTACAATTTCGCATCCTTGCGCAAAAAGGAAATGCAAGAGCAGGGGAGTTTACACTCAATGGTGTTACGGTGAAAACACCAATTTTCATGCCGGTTTGAACGAAGGCAACGATAAAATGATTGATACTTGATCTGTTACGTGATCCACATTATATAGGTGATTTACCGCCAATTAACCTTATCCTTGCGAATACATTTCATCTTTTTTTGCATCCAGGCGCAGATATCATTCAAGAAGCTGGTGTGAGAAATCCACTTGTGCGTGATGGAGAAAAGGTGGGATGATTGCACTCTTTTGAAAACTGGGATCAATTGATTTTGACTGATTCATGAGGATTTCAGGCATTTTCACTTGCGAAAGGGAAGTCTGGAAAGTCGCTTGCAAAGCTCACTGAAGACGGTGTTAAATTTCACTCTCCGTATGATGGGTCGCAGCATTTTTTCTCTCCAGAGTGAACAGTTGATACACAATGCAAATTCTGATCTGATATAATGATGATGTTGGATGTGTGTTCTCCTGCGTGAATTACCAAAAAGAAATACTACTACCAGATGAAAACAACGCATGCACGAGCCCAGCGTCAATATGATCATTTTATGCTAAAATATGATACCGAAAGAGGGGTCCTTTTCCCGATAGTACAATGATGAACATATGAAGATTTGCGTGAAGAATCGTTGGCTGCATTATCGCCATTTGCATACGATGGCATCGCTGTCGGAGGTGTGAGTGTGGGCGAAAGTTACGAGGATATCGTGAGAATTATGCATTTCACCTGACCGAAATTGCCTGTTGATAAGCCAAGATATATCATGGGTATCGGTACTCCAGAAAGTGTGCGTGAAGCGATCCTTGCATGATTTGATATGTTTGACTGCGTTTTACCAACGAGACTTGGAAGACACGGAACCGCAATGACCGACCAATGATACATCAAACTCAAAAACGCACAATACAAAAATGATTTCTCGCCATTAGACGATTCTGATTCATTCGTCTCAGAACACTATACCAAAGCATATCTCCATCACCTTATCAAAGAAAATGAGATGCTTGGCGGAATCTTATTGTCGCTTCACAATATTGTGTACTTACATAGATTGGTACAGAAAATGAGGAATGAAATTTTGGGAGGATAGAAGGGTAGTGGCTAGTTTTTGAAGCAACGGATGGGGAAGCCGTATGTACGATATTGGCTATTAAATCGAATAATGAGCGTACCAGCGAATTCAATGTAAGAGGCACCTCCGTTGACACCAATACTAGACTGCCAGTAGTAGCCGACAAAACCTTGACTTTCCATAACGGCATTATTAGTATATCTGCCTGCTTTTGGTAATTTAAGAGTATCTCTAAAGAGATCTGAGTTAGATCCTTGTCATGGGTTTAATGATAGCCATGTTAAATATAATCATTGCCACTCAATTTTTTTTGGTACATGATATCATGTAGGACATGGTCATTTTCTTGCTATTACTGTATCCGTTGTATCTCATCGTAAATTATCATTCTGAGTAGTTAACCAATCTTGTGGCCACATACTTCGTTTAACAAATGTGCCACTAGTATATCCTGGTTGTGCATTGTTTACCCTTGTTCAAGTTGTGGTTATTGTTGCACTTCAGTCTTGATTGGTTCATGTTGTACCATTCCAAAATCCGAAATTATTTCCTCGTTGGTAGAAGTATCCATACGACGCAGGTCATGTTCCTGCTATAGATGCTCAGAGATTTCTATCCATAATAACATAAGTATTCGTTCCGTCTGAGATAATCAAATCAGTTCAATTCTGTGTTATCCCTACTGGTGCTTTCCCTCAGAGGGCATAAGAATACGCTAGTCCCTTTCCTAATACTTGATATCACCCTTGTTTATCTGAGTCTATTACACCTATGGCATTTGTGGTATTCCCTTTCTTTGATTCCATTAGTGCGGTGATTGCATACATTGTTCATCCTGTATTTGTATAGTATGCAAATGAGTCTCATGTTACCATGATATTACCAGATGCACCTAAAATGGCTAGCGTACCTTTCCCTGGATCAGTTGGGATAGTTGTTAAATATGACCCAATTGCAGATGATACAAATGGCGTAGCGATACTTGTTCCTGTTGTTGTTAGTGGTGCTATTGGATAAACTCCACCATTGTCTTGTGCATATGTCTCTACTGCTGTATTGAGTTGTCATACCTTTACAAGACGAGCAGAGTCACTTGCTCTTTCTTTGGCTCCTACAAGCCTAGGGACTAAAACACCAGCGAGGATACCGATGATGACTACTACAACCAGCATCTCTATTAAGGTAAATGAATTACGATGAAATGATTTTTGCATACGATTGAGAAAAAAATAAAAATGAATGATTAGTTTCACTATAGTAAACGGTAAAACTTACTCTTAAAGATATATATATGTGTGTATAAAAATTAAGAACATTGTTTTCATTTATAGTCGCATATTCGGGAAAGGAGAAATAGGTAGAAATTCACAAATGTCAACTATTTCTACTATTTCTTCCAAAAACGGTGCTTGTAGCTTTTGTGATGTTGCTTAGATAGGATATTTTTTTTGTTCTAAAGAAGATTATCTGTATAGTATATTATATGATTTACATTTTATGAAATGACTCGTATGATAGATTCAGATGCAATTGTTCAAATCAATAACTTAACACGATGATACCCTTGACAGCGTTCATTGTTTACCGATTTTGATTTTTCTATCAAGAAAGGGGAATTCTGTTTTCTCGTGGGAAGTTCTGGATCAGGGAAAACATCATTGATGAAACTAGTAACGGGAGAAATCACTCCTCCTGCTGAGATGGTATATTTGCAAAATCATGATATGAGTCACATGCATGGAAAAGCATTACAGGATATTAGGAGACGCATTGGCGTTGTCTATCAGGACTATAAACTCTTGCTTGATAGATCTGCCTTTGAAAATATTGCTCTTCCGTTACAAATACAAAATTTAACAGAACAGGATGTGAAAAATCAAGTTACAGATATCGCAAGAGAGTTTGGATTTGAAGAGAAATTAAAAACGAAAACCGCACTGTTGTCCGGGTGAGAAAAACAAAAAGTTGCTATCATGCGTGCATTGATTACGAAACCAACCTGTGTCTTTGCAGATGAACCGACAGGAAACTTGGATCGAGAGTCATCCAAAATGATTGCAGAGATGCTTATGCAAGCCAATAAAAAATGACAAACCATAATATTTATTACCCACGACAACAACCTCATTCAGTATGTACAAGAACACCTGGCATGAGCAAAAATTACTCGTGTTATGTAGTGGTCTTTTATTTACTCGCATCTTTCTGAAACATGAATGAACAAGAAAAAGCTCTTCTTATGAGAAGAAATCTAAAAATGCAAATAGCTAAGTGGGACATAGCAGGTTTTTTGCGTGAAGAGATCAATGGATTCCTCGCCGTATTGTCGTCTTGGAAATTGGAAAAGCTCACTGTCAATTTTGCTATGTTCAAAAGATTTATCTATCTTCTTGATGATCAAAATACGAAACAATTAGGAGTGAGATATGGCCATGAAAATTACTTCCTTTCACAAAGAGGGGAGAAACTTCTGGCGAAAAAACGCACCAAAAAAGATCTTGATGTAAATGCTCATGCGGTCAAAATATTGTGAAAGATGAAAGCAATCTTCGTCTTCCAAGCAACAGAATTTTGTAATGGTTCTTTGGACAGGATGAAAATCGTCGATTTTGCGAAAATCCGTTCAACAATAGTCCAGAAATGTAAAAAAATCTAACTCGAGCGAAAAGTTCTTATCATATCATAAAGTCTGCACGTAGCGGACTTTTTTAGATGCTTTTGTGGATAAATCATTAACAATTAATCATTAACAATTAACAATTAATAATTGTCGCTACATTTACTAGCAATATAAGATCAAAACACTATCTTTCTATCTATGTTTGCCTTGTCCGACTACGAGTATTCACTCACCGAAGATACTATAACACAATTTCCAGCTATCCCAGCAGATACGTGTAAATTTTTGCTCTGTAAAAAAGACAGTTCAGTTTCTATGGATAAGAACTCTGACGAAACAAACCCCCAATCTGATAGCTCATATACATTTCACGATGCTCAATTTTCTGATATCGCCGATCTTTTAAGATCAAATGATGTGCTAATTTTTAATAACACAAAGGTGATTAAAGCAAGAGTCCCACTAGAAAATGTGCGCGTGGTCAATCAAGTCTGAAGAGAAATCCAACTAGAAAAATGAGAGGTTTTTTTGTTACAAAAGATTGATAATCAAACCTGCGAATGTCTGGTTACTCTTTTGAAAAGGACTCGCCCTGGGATCAAAATATACATACAACCTGCAAATCTTTCCATTCCAAAAAAATCCTTCCAGATTGTCCTTGAAATAACCGAGTTAAATGAAAGAGGAGTTATCATCAAAATACAAGGGTGCACGGTTGATGATTTTTTCACGAACTTCGGTCATCTACCTTTGCCTCCTTATATCCACACAACCGAAGAAAAAGAACAATACAATCAAACAGTATTTGCGCTCCAAGAATGATCAGTCGCAGCGCCGACCGCTTCTCTTCATTTCACAAATCAACTTTTGGAAACCATAGAAAAAAAAGGAGTTACCTTGGATTATGTGACGCTCCATGTATGACTTGGAACATTTAAACCAGTTGAAACCCCAGATATTCGCAACTACCAAATCCATGCTGAACAAATATGGCTCTCTCCAGATGTTTTCACCAGGATTGCTTCATATAAAGAAAGTGGCAAACGTATCATTGGAGTCGGCACAACAGTTGCCAGAACGTTAGAATCGCTACCGTATATATGGAAATTGCTAAAAAATAAAAATGATTTTTCCCTAGAAACAGTAGATTTTTGGAATGCCACAACACAAGACATCTCCCACGATCAAGCAAAACAGTATATTATAGAGTGTTCTGAAGGCGTTTCAGAAGACGATGCTCTTGATAATCTACCTAAATATGACAATACAACAAAAATTTATGTTGAAAAAACCGACATCCAAGAGTCATCCCAACTTCAGATTACAACCAAAATCTTTATATATCCTTGATTTCACTGGCGTATTATAGAAAGCCTAGTTACTAACTTCCACGTGCCTTGATCATCGCTTTTGATGTTGGTTGCAAGTGCTATGTGATATGACAATATGCAAAAAGCGTATGAACACGCTCTTTTTCACGGATATTGATTTTTGAGTTTCGGTGATGCGATGTGGATACAGGAGATCCAATAAAAAATTATGCTTATTAATTTGTTTTTCCAAAAATTGTCTATATAATTGCTGTATTTTAGGACTACTAAAAAGTCATGATCAGTAAAGATAAATTAAAGCTTTTGCACACCGATCTTTATTCTGATAAAGAAAGTTGCAAAAATGCAGTTATAAAGAACTATCAGAATTTATTTCAATTACTAAAAGTCTCGGCGGAAGATCCTTACGTGTGTAGTTTGTTGCCACGTGAGACAAATATCGTATGAGTTGAAAGAGGAGTATATATACATGATAACGTGTTCTTGTTTTTTGATTACTTAAGTCAAACTCATTCAATGTACTATGAAAAAAACGATATATCACTAGAAAAAGCTACTCGTCTTTATAAATTTTCTTTTTCTTCTTGAGAGGAACTTATTGTTAGTGGTTCCACTTCTAGAAATGCCACCACCCATCTTCCTAAAAACATCATTGTGTTAGATGATTTAAATATAGATGATTCATGTAAAAAACAGATGGAAACAATTATTTGAGAGATAACATTTGCTGAATATACCTATTTTTCAAAAAATGCTCAAAAAACAAAAGAACTAATACAAAAAAGCTCTTCATCAATCCGTGAAATGCTATAAGATTGAACCTCTATAATACTGAATTTTCTCTATAATTTTTTGCGTTTTTGGGCTTTTTGAGTATACTTTATGTATGATTGCTGATCGAATATTGGATAGTTTGGAAAAATTATGAAAATCGCTTCGAAAATGGCTTAGCGATTCTGCTTTTTCTGGTTCTCCTGATGCTAATATAAAAAAGATATCTAAAAATGTTGATGTGCTTCTTGAAAAAAAGCTAGAGGAAGCCAAAAGAACAGCAGAAGCTTCACAGCAAACCTTCCCGAAAGTGACTATCACAAGTGGAACACAACCCAAACCTGCTTCACAACCGACAATTCAACCTGTAACAAACATAGAAACGGGCATTACTACAGATATTCAAGAAGTACAACAGAATAGTACACAACCCGAATTCAAGGAGATACAAAAACAGTTGGTTTCTCCTATGCCAGGGAAAACTATTTATCGTATCAGACCTTTTAAAGATAATGATCATGGAACAGCATATTGGCAATCATTTCTCAAGAGTTTTATGGACATCACCCAAACAATTCAATATGTGATAACCGGCGATAGAACCAATATTCTTATATATGCAGTTGTACCAAACGACTTGGTAGTCTATTTCGAAAATGTATTTTATGCGAGTTTCCCCACGTCTGAACTCATAAAAGATTATACCTTTGTTCTACCAACTGCACAATATTGGATCTCTTATGGGAAGGATGATGTACTTATGTCAGACAAAGATTTCATGAAAGAAGGCGCATATCTTGATCCGCTCAAAGATCTGTTTGGTGCTTTTGATACGATTGATCCAACTACCAATCTAACTTTTGTTTGCTCGTATGTGTTCAAAAAAGAAAAAACTACTTGGGATAAACTACTAGAGATTATTGATGTAATTCGCAAGTGATTAAGCAAAACAGATGATAAAGCAGCTGAGAAAAAAGAAGAGAAACCAGAAGACTCACTTAAGTGCAAGTTGCAAATGTATATAGCATATCAAACCAAAGACCCTGCTATGCAACAAGGAGTCAAATTGGTCGCAAAAGGGATTTTTTCAAAATTCCTCCACAAAGGGTGAGTGAAAATCACGCCAGAAAAGTCTTCTTCAGAAGCGACGCTTTCTCAAGCAGTTAATTTTTTCCATATTCCAACAGCAGATTATACCGTGCATGCGTTAGATTATTCTGTGTATAGGAAACTTCCTGCACCGATTTCACTTCCAACGACCGAAAAGGTAGAGAGAAATGCGCTTACGCTTCTTGGGAAAACTGATTATAGAGGTCAGGAGGTTCGTTTCGGAATCAAAGATGAAGACTCATTCCGTCATCTGTACATTGTAGGAAAAACAGGAACAGGGAAGTCTACAGTCATGTCAAATATCATCAAATCACATATGTATACCAATAAGTGACTTTGTCTGATCGATCCACATGGTGATCTCGTTGATACGGTTCTGGAGCATGTGCCAACGTGGCGTACAAATGATGTTATCCTATTTGATGTCTCTGACTCTTCCAACCCAATTTGATTTAATCTATTACAATATAACTCTGAGGAAGAAAAAAATCTTGTAGTATCGTGAGTCGTATCTGTTTTCAAAAAAATGTTTTCAAATAGTTGGGGGCCTCGTTTGGAGTACGTGTTGCGTAATGTAATGCTTTCTGTCGTTGAGTATCCAAATGCGACGATTATGCATATCATGCGTGTGTTGACCGATAAAAATTTCCGTGAAGAAGTGCTTGAAAATGTGACAGATCCAATCGTTGTGAAGTTCTGGAGAACAGAGTTTGATAAACGAAGCGAAACGCAAAGAAATGAAGCAATTGCACCGATTACAAACAAGATATGACAATTCCTTTCTTCTTCTGTCGTGAGAAATATCTTTGGACAACCGTCGACGAAATTGAACTTCCGCAAAGTAATGGATGAAGGGAAAATACTGCTTATCAACCTCTCAAAGTGAAAGATCGGCGAAGACAACACTGAGATGATTGGTTCGTTTATCGTGACAAAATTACAGATTGATGCGATGTCTCGTACAGATATTCCAGAAAGAGATCGTCGTCCGTTCTATTTACATATTGATGAGTTCCAAAACTTTGCTACGGATTCCTTTGCGGTGATCCTTTCCGAAGCTCGTAAATATCGTTTAGCACTGATCGTTGCAAATCAATATACGACACAATTGACTGAAAATATTCGTGATGCAATATTCGGGAATGTGGGTTCTATCCTTACGTTTAATGTGTGATATGATGATGCGATTGTTCTTTCGCAACAGTTTAAATGATTGCTAACGACAAATGATTTGATTTCAATACCTAAATTCCGTGCATATATCCGTATGACAATAGATGGAATCATGTCTGATCCGTTTAGTATGTCCACTATACCTCTCTCACAACCTGAGCAATCTATTGAGATAAAAGATAAAATTCGTTCGCAATCCCGTCAGCGTTATGCAATGGAACGTGATAAACTGGAGTCGCTTATCAAAATATGGTCGAGTAAAACCTTTTCGCCAATCGAGAAAGCGGTTGAAAAAGCTATGAAGCAAGATGCTGAAGCAAATGCACAGGATGAACCTACCCAAAAGCAAACAAATCAACCACCAAGACAGAAACAGTGAGAGTCTGCTTCTACACAACCTACAACTATAGAGACGCCAACTGCTTGATCAGAAACTTCGCAACCAGCGATTAACACTGTTGGTATTCCTGATGTTGAGAAAAAGATGTTTACACTCGAAGATCTCAAAATCGGCGAGCGGTATGATGGTATAGTAAAACTAAAATATAATTATGGACTTTTCGTGATCGTGAAGGGAATCGATGGTTTGTTACACAAAAATTTTATCAAAGTGCCGAGTAGTATTTCACGAAAGGACGTTTATAATATAGGTGATAAGATCCGTGTCAAAGCGATGGAATTCAAAGAAGTGAATGGAGAAAAAAGAATTGTTTGGACACAAGAGCAATAAAACCTACGACGACCTATGTTTTTCTGTCTTGGTTTTGTCCTTGTCAAATGTAGCTTTTAAATTGGATTTTTATAAGGGACTGCCACAGAAACGCTATGATGTATCCTGATGGTACATCTTTTTTTTAAAAGAAATTTTTATACAGATCTACACAGTTGACTAGCCAACCTTCGAAAATTGTCTTTGTGGGCTGGTTCTTGGGCTTGTGTATTTTTTTCTTTGTTTTGTCAGTTTTTTTCTCTTTTTGTTTTTTTACAATGCTGGCGTATCTCAAGGATACATCAACCTCTCGAGGTGGAGTAGTTACTGATAGGGTTTCTGGCATTACCATCATATCATTCTCCCCCTCGAGAGCAGTAAACACAATCCCATATATCTAATTTTACAAATCAATACACACCAATGATTCATCTGAAAACAATTTATGACGAAAAATATCAAGGATTTTTGTCCTGCAAAAAGATAAATCATTGTTCTACACGTTTACAATATTTACATCACGTCTCAGCAGATCATTTTGCATTTTTCCAAATGAGGAAAAATTTTTCTATAATTCTGTTGTATACCAAAGATGGCAAAGCATACATGTTGTGCGACGGTTTATTTTGGTCATTTCCGATTTGTGCTTTTTGAGAGGAAAAAAAATTACTGGAATGCGTTTTTGATACTTGGAAAAATGAATGATACGCCAGTAACCAAAGACCTTCTACAAGACAACAACCTATTACACAGTATGCAAAATATTTATATGATCATGCGCATTTAGCACTTATAATAGATAACACGATTTGTCACAAAGCAAGTGCTCATACGATAAGTGGTTCAGTTTATGCAATTGAATGTGATGAATCAGAAGTAAATAACTATCTGCAATTATCTAGCAAAATAAGTGTTTGAGGTGGTACTGTATTACCTTCTTGAATGTTCCTCCAAATTGATACTCAGCTCGTTCAAAATAAGTTTGTCCATATACAAAGAGATTTATTACAACGATTACATTCGGTTTTTTTGCCACAAGTCGTTCTCCACACCTAACCATAATTTATATTTCATTGTATATCATTATGTTTTCTTCTGCACAAATCAAGAAAATCCAATATATATTGCTAAATATTCAACCAGATGCTATTAGACAAAGGCTTGTTAGTATTGGCGCTGAGTGTGTTGTCCCGTTAAGACGCATACAAAGATTTGTTTTAACAATTCCTCGCACAGAAAATGGTCATATTAGACTACAATATGATAACAATAGAATCAAAACATCGTTTATCCCTGCTGAAGATTCCTGATGAGAAAAAATTGATGTGTATATAGATAATATTGAATTGATGAGGAAAATTTATTTGAAATGTGGTTTTGCAGAAAAATCAATACAAGAGTTTTATAGAGAGTCTTGGCGTTTTCATGATTTTGATTTATTTATAGAAAGATGGCCATGATTACATCCATTTCTGAAACTATCATGAACTAATGCAGAAAAAATAGAGAACTTATTGGAGCTGATTGGATCTCATATATCAAATGTTTTGTTCGAGGCAACGACTCCTGATGTGTATAAAAGAGAGTTGTGAATTGATAGATTCTATTGCGAAAATATTCCTATAATTACTTTTGATTGTCCACCGATTAGTGAAAAAAAATAGAAAAAACTATGCCATATTTTGGGGGAGGACTATTATCATATCTTTTGAATGCAATTATTGCAAAGAAAACTCAAAAAAAGACGCAAACTATGGTATAGCAGTAAAATATGGAATACCATTGCACACTCATAACACAATATGTAGTATCCCTAGTATTTTATGCATACAATATGTGGACATTTATATTCTAATCTGAGAAATGAATACGAAACAGTTGCAAAAAACTTTTGCACAAGTGTATGAAGAATTCTATGCCCAACACAAAATTATTTTTTCAGCTCCATTCGTCTTCTCGCGAGTGTGAGAAACACCAGCAGGATGAAGTTGAGTAAGTATAAAACAAAAGATTCCACTTAGAATGTATATAGGTATTCGCATTCAAGACCCTTCACCTTTTAATAACCCATGATATAGCCCATCAGGGAAATTACAACGATGAGATATTACAGTTTATAATGTC
>CAZMFL010000008.1:0-3566 GCA_964565575.1 uncultured Candidatus Peribacteria bacterium | reverse complement strand
ACTATCTGAGTATTTAGGTTATATGCTGACCCTTGAAAAATTCGTAGAACACCATCTACGCGAACATCCAAATGTTAATTATACGGTTTCTCTTTTAAGTGAATTGCCAAATACAGTTTGATTAGGATTTGATAGCGTGTTTTCTCTTCTTTTGGCAACTGTTATATGCACAGCGACATGAACAATACAGAATACAGAACACTTGTGGAATGATCTGGAAATATCACATGAACTTCAAGACAATAAGG
This sequence comes from uncultured Candidatus Peribacteria bacterium, assembly GCA_964565575.1. GTDB lineage: Bacteria > Patescibacteriota > Gracilibacteria > Absconditabacterales > Absconditicoccaceae > JBDHUW01. The sequence goes on along the minus strand of CAZMFL010000008.1, from coordinate 3,318 downwards.
TGAAAAAACACAAAAAGGATTTTGGATTGAATGATGAAATTTTGGCTTTAAATGACCCCAACAGTTCTTTATATAAACTTTTAAGATTGTCACATACTGTGCTTTGAGAGATCTTAGACGAATATCATTTAGATGGAACTATCGCAACTTCGTTGATTCCAAAATGAACTCCAATAGTTAGCTTTCATGAAGATATTTACACAACTCCCAAAAATCATTCTCAAAAATGACTTTTTTTAATGCATGATTATAAATATTTCGTTTTGCCAATTTCCACATTAAATATAGATGACTCTTATAACTCTACTTTGCCAATTGATTATGGGATTTTGTACTCATGAAGACCATTAGTCTTGGAAAATAGATACCAAAATAACATAAAAACAGACTTTCACAATCTACTAGACGACGTACAAATGAAATTAAAACCTTATGTGCTTGTTAGCTCTGGGAAAAGGAAACCTAGATTTTACACAGATTTAATTACGCCTCATGTAAAGAAGTGAAACAATATATTAGAGTCAGTGAATGGGTACATGAGTTTGGCAATGTTGAAAATTATCACTTCTATTTGTTCAAGGTGATATACTGAAGACGATATAAAAGGAATGATACAGACTATTACAAAAATAAGACACATGTATAATATTTTACACAAACCATCAAATCATTTAGTGAAACTTATTGATTCAATTTATCAACAGATCGGATTTAGAAGCGACCAAATATGAGTGTGTTACAATGATGTTAACAAAATGGGTGGAAGCTTGATTTTTGCAACACCTATTGAGTGAATTAGAAATGACGTATCTCAGATCTTGTTTGCTTTACAACGCATGATCCCTTGAGTTGAACTTTTATATGCCTCTTGGAGAGATTGAAATGAAGATAATTGATTGATATGTGAACAGAATTTATATGTACAGAAGCCATCCAAATTTATGCATTCAAATTTGTTGATGATGGAAGTCTTGAATGGGCAAGGAGGAACTCGTTTTGGTACCTATGAACAACTTATTACTCATATGGATGTAGATATCGTTTTGGATACTATAAATATGAAAATATATGCGTATGGACAAAAAGTGACATCAAAAGAACTACATTCGCAATCCGGGACCATAGAAATGTTATTAACTACTCTTGATCACCTTGATGATGATGTTTCCAACAAACAGCTTCCCGTATCAAGTTACTCTAAAAGCAAAAATGATATGGTCTGAAAAATAATATTACCATTGACGAGACTTATAAAAGAAAAGCTGAACAAAGAATTGCCCATAGAGTGTTTTGGCGGTATGTATGAGTACTATCTGAGATTAAAGAAAAGCAATGTTAGATTTGGTATTATGAAAAGAGTACAGGAAGTCTGATTGGCTCTTTAAAATACACTCCATAAAGCGATTATAGGGGAGTACAAACCTCCCTTTTTTAGAATACAGGAAAATTAAAACAAATGATTAGTGGTCAATGATTAATTATAAATTGTTAATGGTTAATTATTAATCACTCTCCGTGCCTTTTTCCTTTCTGTATGTAGATAAAAGATGCTGGTATAGAGGCACATTTTATCTTTTATGTACTACTAATACATAGAGTGCGAAAAATAGAGAAAAGAGAGTAACTATAGTTTTATCCTTTGCAAAAGAGAGTATGCTTCCTCCATGAACGATTGAACAAAAAGATAGATTATACGACTTCCTTGCGTCCCTGGGTATCAGTAAATCTATGGTGCGCGATGAGGAACTTATGATAACAAGTTTTACGCACAAATCATATGCTGCTGACTACAATGGTGATTATGTTTTTAACGAAAGACTAGAATTTTTGGGTGATGCAATTTTGGGTAGTATAGTAGCAAGAAGGTTATATTTGTTATATCCTGATCGTCCAGAGTCTGATTTAACGCTTTTCAAAATTGCACTCGTAAGAGCAGAAACCTTTGCTTTGGTCGCACAAGAAATCGGCTTAGATAAGGTCATATTTCTTGGTAAAGGAGAGGAAAAAAATGCTTGAAGACAAAAGGAAACGATCCTTTGTGATTGTTTAGAAGCTTTTTTGTGATATGTTGCTTTGGATATTGGTGTAGATACAGTTGAAAAAATAGTTGGAAAATATATCCTTATCAAACTTGATTGACAAACAGAGCTTTCTGTCAAAAGTTATAAGTCTCACTTTCAAGAACTCTTACAAAAATTATACAAAATCACTCCTCGTTATGAAGAGACAGAGGGTAAGGATCCGCAAACACATGAAGTAATCTATACATCTCGTGTATATAAGGATGATGTGTTGCTTGGTGAGGGGACAGGCTCAAACAAAAAGAAAGCACAAGAACAAGCAGCGAAATGTGCGTATGAAAAATTAGCTGAAAACGTAGATTAACAAAATTCTAAATCCAAAAATTAGTTATACATCTTTATTATATATTATACTACGTATGAACTTTCGTTTCCCTATTATTAAATTCTCGGCACTCTGGGTATCAATGGGTGTTATTGGTATTGCTGTTTCTGGCTACCTATTTTTTACAAATATCAATCCGTCAGTTGAGTTTACTGGTTGAGTACAGATGCAAACAGATGTAAATCTGACGTCTGAACAAGTGTCACAAGAATTTGCTCCTAAATTGAAAGAGATTGGCTATGAAAATGCGACAATAAAAGTTGCACGTGAAAGCGATATGACAACTATGCTTATTCAAGCAAATGTAGATAATCAGGAACAAGTACAAAAATTAAGTACTGCTGTACAAGATTACATAACGGTGAAAAAAGGTAAAATTCTTTCACAGTCGATCATCGGTGCAAGCGTGGGTGACTTTATAAAAACTAGTGCACAAAAAGCAATTATTGGATGATTGATTTGTATTGCAATCTACATGATGTTTGCTTTCGCTGCGGTGAGAGATGTTATTTCACCTGCGATCTTGGCAGTTATTGTGGCTTTTACTTTGTTGTTTGATATAGCAATTCCTTCTTGAGCCTATGGTTTCTTGATGGCATCAAATCCAACTGTACAATTAGATCTGGTCTTCATTGCGGGTATTTTAACAGTAATGGGATATAGTATTAACGATACAATTGTGATTTTTGACAGAGTGAGAGAGAATATGAAAATTCACTGAAATAGCGTAAGGACAGGAAAGATGACCTATGCACAAATATTTGAGGATAGTCTTTGGCAGACGATGAGAAGATCGTTGACAACATCTGTGGTGACTGTTATTATGATTGTTTGTATGCGATTCCTTGGTACTGGTGTGATAAAAGTATTTGCTTTTATTATGGGAGTTGGAATAATTGGAGGAACATTTTC
>CAZMFL010000007.1:0-22654 GCA_964565575.1 uncultured Candidatus Peribacteria bacterium | reverse complement strand
TGAATAATTTGATCAAATATAGTTTGAATACTATCATCGACAGTAAACTTTTTGTGATCTTTGTAACTAGGACTAATTGGTGCAAAGCAAAAACGGATTATTCCAAAGTCATGAATTAACATTTGAGCAGTTTTATAAACATGATTAACGTTATTAACTGGTTGATTTACAATAACCATATTAGTAGCAATGCGCAGTCCTTCATTTGAAAGATTATGCAATCCACGAATAACATTCTTATAAGATCCACTGACGCCAGTAATAAGATCAAATGTCTTTTCATCATAAGAAGGAAACGACACAAACAAACTTGCAATTCCAAAATCCTTTAGTTTTTTTGCATCATCTTTAGTGATTAAAGAAGCATTAGTATTAATACCAAAATCCATATGAGTCCTTTTTACTGCTTCAATACCAGCGTATAAAACTCTCTTATTCAAGAAAGGTTCTCCACCAGTAAAAGTAATATCAAAAGTTCCCCACAAATTTAAAAGATTAACGATTTTAATTATATTGTTTTTAGAGTAATCATTTTTCATTGCCTTTCTACAAATAGGATTATAGCAATAAAAACATTTATGATTACAGAGCATCGTGGATTCAATTCTTACCACTAAAGGTTTTTCAATTTTAATCATAATTCACCTCCTTTCAATCTTAAGTTAATAATCTTTTTAGTTTCATTGAATTCTTTTAGTTGTTTTAGTACTTCCTCCGCTCTTTCTGTCGGAGATTCAAGATAAGGGATTTTACGTACCTGGAAACCTAGTTGCAAAATGACATCTTCAGTTATCTTATGATATCGTAATGATTCTTCATAATTAAAGTGCTTTCTTGGCCAACCATTTAAGTGTTTATCGAATGGAATTGGCTCTATCAAGAATACGGTTTTACAAATATTAGCATTTTTTGCTAAATCATAAAACTGACCCGGGACTTCTAAATTCAAAAATTTTCTTAAAACTATAGGAGCAAAGAAAACACGATCAAAAAGCAACATATCAGAATCTGATTGATTAGCATCACAAACTTGATCCTCTTTCAATTTTAAAAACATTTTTGTAAAATCATCAGCATCCTTTCGAGGTGAATAATCTCCTTTTCCCTTGATTTCATAAATAGTAGGAACAACACTGGAAAAAACATCAAAACCCATTTTCCCAAGTTCCTTTAAGATACTTGTCTTGCCAGTGGCCCAAGCACCTTCTAAACTTATAAGCATTTTCTCTTCTTTCATATTTATTTTAAATTAATGTTAATGATCAATTTCCTCTTAATATATTCTAAAAATACGATAAACAAATGCACACAAAAGTCAATATAAATAAAAATTTAGATTTTAATACATATTCAAGCATGAACTCAGTTATATTTTGTTCATATTACTTATCTTAATTACCAATATATTTCCAATGTTATCAAAAATTCCCAAATGAATCCAGAGATTTCCGCCTCTTTGTTTTTTATTTTTCTATTTTATATTTCCATACATATATAAGAATCTACCAAGAAAGACAAGATTTTATCTGCTCAGGATAGGTGAAATTCTATGTGAAAGACATAAAAAAATATCTTAATAAAGAGGGCATCTCCCTCATTTCTACATCCCCAACTTTTTCTGCATCTCATCAATCAATATTTGTTGTATTGAAATATCAGGATTAATATGCTGAGAAGAATCCTTTTCTAGAAGATTGTTTTTGCATCATCACATATCGATACTCTCCTGCTGCAAAAGGCCATCGGAGAAACCAAAATGAGCGATAAGCATCTGGCGCATATCTACTACTGGGTTGATATTCCCATTTACAATACCGCTGTTAGATCCCAAGGAGTATATATTATAGATATCTTGCATGGGTGCATACACTGGAATTTTGGCTTTATTGGCATATCATACAGTGAGTAACGCTCATGATTTTTCTCATGCCTCAGGTAAAAAAACCATATGAGATAGTCCAGCAATAATACGATTGCGCTGTGGATACGTATAATATGTTGGCGCTTCTTGATCATCATATTCTGTTAGAATTAAGCCCTTTCCGCTAGTATGTGTTTGAAATTCTGGAGATATAGTACTTTTTTCTCCTAGAATTTTCCTTACCAGCGTACGTTTCGATGATTTTTCATACCATCAAATGCCTCATCACAAAACACAGATCGTGGATAACCCATGCTCTAGAGCCATTAGATGTGCATACTCATCAACTCATTCTGCACCTCATGAAATGATAGCAATATCTCTTCATCATTGTTTATATGTGACCAAAAGAGCAAACAAATCATGCAATATTTTTTCTGCATAATAGCTCATTTTTCTCGGTCAGACGATCGCTATTCTCATAGAAAATTTTAGCAATGATAGATTTCATCTATACATAATTTTTTTTGGTTTCGTGGGAGTACGAGAAAATATCGAATAGTAGTCACTATTTTGCTCAATGAGAAGAATACCGGGAGAATTTTGTCTATTTTGCTCACTCATTGTACCTTTTTAACCAACTAACGTCTCAATTACAAAGACAAAACTAGGACAAAACCATGAAAAACAGTACTTCCCGCCGAAGGCGGGTTTGCGAGGGGCGTGATCGTCTAGGTTGTCGTCAATAGGACGCAAAATAGCAAAAAATGACTCTATGAAGATAAATAATTCAAAAAAAAATAGTATTCACCCAAAAAATATCAAATTAGCTGAAAAAACTCTAAAAACAGTCATTTTTAACTCAAATCAGGAAAACAAACTACATCACAAATACAAATAAAGTCACTATAATTTTGACATATTTTAGAAAAAGTGTATAATATTTTTATGACAAAAGTCAATGGTTAGGAAAATCCCATCTATACGTGAATTTAGAATATTGAATAACAAAACCAAAAAACAAAAAACCATCAAATTCAAACTCCAAAAACAAAACCACAAAATTACATCAAACAAAAAAATAAGAAAAGCAAATCAGGAGAAATAAAAACATAAAAAAGAGATTTCAAAGGGGTCAGAGTATTTAGTCTGTAAATCTCGGATTATGCGAAACGGAAAAATTGTAAAAAAAACTCTCATCTTCACACTCATTGCTGCTCAAGTAGCAATCCCACTCTTTTCTGATGTTTCGTATGGATGGTCATATCCTCTGAAACAAGTAACAAAACTGGAATGTAAAAGGACACCTTGGGAAGAACTCAAGGATGAATGTAAACAGGATTTGCCACGTATCACAAACGCACAGTACGCTAAACATGCTACGAATACACAATACACATATATTTATAGTACTCTATGGGGAGCGACATACAATAATTGACGAGATTTTTGGGCCGGTTCTCATGAATGAGTAGATATTGCCAGTGCTCAAGGGACACCAGTATACGCAATGGGTAACTGAGTAGTTACAAAAGCTTGACGACAAAATGGATATGGGAATGCTGTTGTGATCAAACACACCCTTCCAGACAATACAGTTTTGTATTCTACCTATGCCCATCTGAATTCTGTAAACACACAGGAAGGATGGAAAGTGAATGAGGGCGATTTTATCGGAACCGTTGGAAATGTTTGATTTTCATTTGGGAATCACTTGCTTTGGAATATAAATAGAACAAAAGACAATACATACGCATATCGAGGTTGCCCAGACTTTCAAAGTTCATCAGTATTCTCAACATATGAAACGATAGTAAATAGCGGTTTGTGTAGAGATTATCTATTTAAAAGAACATTAGATCCAATAGCGTTCGTTGAAACAAATGGAAACATCACTGCGACAGAGGCTCTCATGAAAAGATGAACGACGCCGGCAACAACAAATACAACAGTTGCAACCACGCAATCTACAAAAAGAGTAATGGTGCCACTGTTGCCAACTCCTCCGGTTGCTACTACCAGCACAAAAACACCAACAACAACTAAAAGTACAACCGCAACAAAAAGCGCATCTTCAACAACGACCATAAAAACCACAACCAGTCCAGCTACCAAACCAGCTACAACGACTGTAACGAAACCAGACACAACGACTGTAACGAAACCTGCGACAACCACAACAAGCAAACCAACAACAGTTGCTACGAAACCTACTACAACAACTACAACAGCGACACCATCTGCAAATATTCCAGCAACAAAGATCGTATACTCTACCGGGGTCAAAAACAAAGACGCATTCTTACAAAAATATATTATCACCGTTACACCTGCATTTGAGACAAGCATGGCAAAGTGATCTTCTAGTAGTCTTTCTGTGAAAATCACAGACTTAACAGGGAAACCATTTGCTGGGATGATTGGGAAAGAGCTATCTATCATGCCTTCAATACAAAACATAGATATTTCTCCTCGTATTGTAAGATATATTTCTCAAGGTGAAACTATCTTGTTACTCTATGCAAAAGAGAAATGAAATACCGATCTTGTTGTGATGTATGGCGATATCGTTCTTGGTAAAATAGCATTACGCATACAATAAAACTCATTCAAAAAAAAGCTTCCACAGACCCGGCTTTAGTCGGGTTTTTTTGTTGGTTGGCTCTACATGTGTTAGAGCTTATGATTTAAAAAAAATGTTTTTCATTCTGTGTGACTACCAATCGACGCAATGCCCGTCCTATCTACGATCATTTTTTTTTGCAACGATAGTGCGGGCATCCCGCCTTCGGCGGGAGAAAATAAAGAGTTTGATTTTACTTGTGAACTACAAAAAAACGCCCAGTTGGGCGTCTATGGGTCAAAAATATTTATATAATTTTATGCCATTTTTCTCATTCTATAAATACCAAATATCATAAGTGAGAGAAGAAATGCTATCAAAATGCTTGTCTCTGGTCATACTTTAACTTTCTTAACATCACCCAGTTGTGCTGAATTTCCATCCTGACACATTGCTACTACCGAATAGTATGCATACGCATCTGTTTTGGCTTCAGGATCAAATGGATATGGGAATTTTACATCAGATGTCTCACCCACTTTTTGCATATCAGCAACAGAATTAACAGGTTTATCAGAACGATAAACTATATATCTTTCTGCATTTTCCACCGCTTTCCAAGTTAAAAAATATTGGTCACCTATTTTTTTGGTAAAGACTCAGATACCAGTTACTCTACAAACAGGAGCAGTTCAGGTCATCTGTTCAACAAGAATTATATCAGATGGTTCACCTATAATTTTTCCTGAAGCATCTGCTGGAAAAGCTCTAACATAATATGCGTTTTTCTCTAAGTCAATCCCCTGAATCATCCCTGTCGATCAAGAAAGTAGAATGCTCTCAGCAAGATTTTCCTTGTTTGTTCCATATTTTATTAATGCATAATCAAATGAACCGATTGGCACCCATGAAAGTTTAAACATTGTGTTATCAATTGGATTTACTACATGCATAATTTGTTTTATTCCCTTTCCTTCAAGCACACTAAGAACTGCAATTCATTGTGTTTTTTTTGTCTCTTTGCTATTTGTATACTGTAAGTCGATCGTATAAACACCAACAGTATCCATCAATAATTGTTTTTGGAATTGGCCATCGGCTGTCTTATCTAAAATTACTTTTGATTTATCACCAGCCGGACTTGATAAACTAAGTTCAACGTCTGATATATCTTTTGCTGCTTTTACAGAAAATGTTGCTTTTTGTCATTGTTTTAATGTTTTGCTTGGAAGCACATCAAATCCTTCTATTCCTCATCATTGTAAGGGTTGATATGTAAATTTAACAAGTTCAGATTGTCCCACAATATTATTATTGATATCATATATTTGTGCTTGCAAAGCATGCTCACCCTGGGACAAATCAGAAAGGAATGAGGTAAAATCTCAGTTTGCACTGGCTTGTTCTTCAGCCACATTTGTACCATCAACAAGAATTTGAACTTTAGCATTTTTTACGCTTGTGTTGCCTATTACACTCACAACATTATTTGTTTCAACTGCATTTGGAAGTGGTGATGAAAAAGTAATCGGACTATTTCAAATGGTAGTTGGTCCACTTTCTGAAATAGTAATTTTAGCTTCTCATTTTATGGCTTCATTGTAAATATCACTTATTGCAACCGTATATGTTCATGGCGTTTTAAAGGCAAGTCATTTTGAAAAAGTTTTGATTCACTGGTCTTGTGAAACAAATTGATACACGCCTTCATTTGGGAGTGTTGTATCCTGTGGACTTTGTATGTCCGGGACTTCAATAAATATCGTTCCTTCATAATCCAAAGTTTGCAGACCATTTGCATCAACGGCTTTGACAGTAAGATCAACGGGTTGATTAACACCAACTGTTTTGGGAGTTATTTCTACCACGAAAGATGCTATTTGTGCAGCAGATACAGAATGCACAAAAAACGTTGCCAGAAGTGATAATAAAAATACTTTTTTCATGAACTGTTTTATATATAAAAGATGTTATTTTTTTTGGATTGATATTTTTTCAATTTCTCCATTGCTCCGCACAACACTCATATCAGAGATGGTTATACTATCAACAATACCATTGAGAGGTAACGAATATATTGTCGTTTCTGATGGAATTTCTACTTTAGGAAACAGCGTAACAAAGATCATATTTTCTGAACTCGTCGCGTATGTATATTCGTAGGGCGATGTTGCGTTCTCCAATTGTAAAATAATATTTTTTGTATCATAGATAACATAAAAATGAATTGCTTTTATATCACTAAATTGTTTGGTTGATTTTATCTCAAGTGCTCCATTGGTTATTTGATATACCATTGGCAAATCAGCAACCTTTGCTCCAGATTGTCCAGAAAAAGATGTGATATCTGCCAAGAGCGATAAGCCATTTTTAGAAAACAATAAAACTCCTCCGACTACTAGTATTAGCGCAAAAACAAAAGCAATGATATGCTCACGCAATACTGGTCGTCCTTTTTTTGATGTTTTGTGGGTATTGTGATTTATGTTCATAAAGATATAATTACTTATATACAAACGAATGTCAACAAAAAATGTTTTTATTTTTATGCAATTTTATTGTAAATATTGGGCTTTATTTGCTTCATGCTCCGCATTTGTTTTTGCATAATGAATATTCCCCTTTGCATCGTGTAAATAAAACAAATATTCTGTATTTTTAAAACCTAGCAATGCATCAAAGGTTTCTGCTGTAATACTAGAAATCGGTGTAGGTGGCAATCATTTTTGGATACGCGTGTTGTATGAATTTGTGGCATCATATATATACTGAGAGATTAAGGATGGAGTACATGTTTCATAAGGTTGCTCACGCCCATAACACAGTGATATGTCTGCTCCTAATTGTATTCCCTCAGACAATCTATTCAAAAAAATTCACGCAATCGTTGGTTTTTCAGCATCGTTACGCTCTTCTTTTTGGATAATGGAAGCCAGCGTGAGTGCTCAAGGAAGCGATAATGATATCGTATATGGTTGTAGTTTTGCCCTGAAGTCTTCTTTTTTCGCTGTTCGTAGTGTGTAGATTTTTTCATCAAAACGTTTCAACGAAGCCCCCACCAACTGTTGTATTGTATTTCATTCTTTTCACAAAAAGTAAGTGTCTGGATACAAAAATCACTCTAATGTCTTGAGTTCTTTGTCTTGTTGAAGAAAAGGATATTTTTGAGTAAGCGTTGAAATATTTTGTGGGTTATTAACATAGGCGAGAAACTCTCCTGATAAGATCAAACCTTTGGTAGCCATATCTGCGTCTACATCATAGACCGACCATCACTCTAGAATTGTGTAACGTATATATGTTGTCGTCGGTCCCGCGAGGATCGTTTCAATGTATTTTGCTGGCAAGTATGAACCAGAAAAATCATAGGTGCCAACTTCTAGTTTAGCAGTGTCAACTTTGTGAGTAGTCATATATATTTTCATACGTATGGTTTCTTTCCAGGTCAATGGAGCAAAAAATTTTTGAATTGTGTTTCCTTTTGCTACTGTCACCGTTTTGGGGGGCTGAATCTTCCCTGTGAAGAAAAAGATATATCCAAGAAATAAAATTAACAAAATCAAAAGAATGTATCTCCCCTTTCATGATCTAGCTTTGGGATTTGCATAACGCGATTGCATCTACCACAAATTATGATAAAAATATAAAAAACATTACCCACCTACTATATTTTTTCTCCTTGCAATAACAAGTAAACTGACTAGATTATAAACACAAAATATTTATTTTATATTCCATACAATGAAAAAAACATTTCAAATTGTTATACTCTTGGTGCTCGTGTGAGTGCTTTTCTATTTTGGAAAAGACCTTATTTGGACTTCAAACAATTGAATTATGCCTATTGAATCGATAGCTGATGATGCTGGCGTCATTAGTGACGTTATAGAAGGCACATCTGGAAGCCAACTACCAAAACAGACAGAAACCATTATAGATGTAGCGAACCTTAATTCTCTTGGGTATACAGGTGGCGGAGAGTACGCATTGTTTTCTGCAGAAAAAACCAAGAGCGCGCTTCTTGCGAACAAAGATCTCGTGCTTTTTTTCAGTGCATCTCGAGACCCAACTGATGAGGAGCTTGATAGCGACATACAAGAACATAGCAGTCGCATACCAGAAAATACTGTTATCCTAAAAATAAATTATGATACAGAAGATCTTTTAAAAAAGACATTTAATATAACAGAACAAAACACTATCGTGTTTCTGGACAAAGATTGAAAAGAGATTACTAGGAGAGCAGTTGGAATAACAACGCTTTCTCAAATAGTTGATGTGATTTTGGATAGATAATCACTGTACAAAAAAACATAATCTAAAAAAAGGACGCACTACTACCATGTGTCCTTTTTTAAAAATTCGATTTTATCCCCCGTTTTTATAGTTTCTTAGCAATTATGTCTTTATTAACAGATCTCGTTAACCACGATATTTTGATCAGCGACCAGTTTTGGATTGAATATTGTATCACAGAAACGAGCGTCGTTACAACTAAATATAAACCAAGTCCGTTTTGCGTACTATAAATAATCGACATCATCATAAATACCATAAAAATATTCATTGGTCACATCATTTTTTGCATATCAGGAAGTGCTTGCCCACCGGGTCAAACAGCTGGTTGTGGTTTCGCATTTTTTGATTGCATAAGTGTCGTTAATTTCGTCTGCGCAAAAATAAGTATTCACCCTACAACTGTGAGTATAATATTGTTTTTATCAAATAGATTGAGTCACAAAAAATATGGTGATACGTTTTGGATATCAATAAACTTGGTAAGAAACGGAGCCAAAAAACTATACATATCTGAAGAGACAATCTTGTTTTGTGAGAAATCCATTATAACCCTATACAATCAAATCATGATAGGAAGTTGAATAAGCATCGCTAAGCATCCTTTCAATGGTCACATACCAGTTGATTTCATGGTTTTCATCGTCTCTTTTGCAAGAACGTCTGGCTGATCTTTGTATTTTTCTTGAACTTCCTTGAGCTTCTCTTGCATATCTCCCATACCTCCTCCACCCGCTTGCATTTGGGCTTGTTGTTTTGTGCTATTCCACAAAAGAGCTCTAATAAGTATCGTTAAAGCAACAATTGCCAATCCTAGATTTCCTTGGAACAACAAGAGAAACAAAAGTAATATATTGAATATTGGGCGATAAATAAGCGACGATCGAATAGCTTTCCACATGTATTTTTATAGTACAAAAAAATATAAAGAGATAATTACTATATCGTTTTAGATACAATTTGCTAGTCTATCTTGATTTTCCACATCTGAGACAGCTCCATACATCTTATAAAAAAATAGAAGAAATTTGTTTTTGGCTCAGAGATATCGACGCAATTGCCCGTCCTATCGTTGCTCAACTAGCCACCCGTCGACAGTACGGGCAACCCGCCTTCGGCGGGAAAAGATGGCTATTAGAAGATCGAAAAAATATGCTTCGAAGAAGCGAATCAAAAGTTGCTCTGTATTTAGTATAATTTTGGGTTAATAGAAAAAACCGACCTCTGAAGATCAGCTTAGTTTGCCTGGGGAAATGAGTCGTCTACTCGCCTAATGGACTAGGTATCTTCACTTTCATGTGGAGAGATAAATTTTACTGTCTTTGGACTAGTTTGTTTGCTTAAAATAGTAAAACCCCGCTATACAGCGGGGCATCGTTTCACTATTATGTTGTTCAATTGGAAAGTGTCGTGTAGATATCTAGTTCTTGAGGAGACGCAACGAAAACCCAAACTCATGACCATCATTGCTATGACCCATACTATCTTCATAGAGTTCTACATCATCACCGCCTGCCACCCAACAACCCGGTCGTGCACCAATACTGTAGAATTCCTTTTCGTTCGGATCCCAACACCCAGGAAATAATTTTTTACCATCTTTTTGAAAGTTGTTCTTGAGAAAGTTTTGATTTTCTTCTTCTGTATCTCCTCTCATAGTTTTCATATTCTCCCATGTAGGTAACCTTTTTTCTAATCATAGATTAAGGACTGCCTTCCAGTTAAATAATTGTTCTCCCACTAAATGTTTAGGCATTTTACCATCATCCTGATATTCCCATACAAATGCCCCAGGAGCAAGTTCTTTCTTGAGAACTTTTATATTGGTTGCTGAGTCATTGATATATGCCAGTCTTTCTTCCTCTTTCCATCCTTCTGAAAGTTTCTCTTTTTTTGATTTTCATTGATCTATTTTATAATTATCTGATTCTAATTCTGGCTTTTTCATAGTTTCTTTGGATTCTTCCTTTTCTGTTTTCTTCTCATCTTTTTCTCCATACTCTTCATTCATTGTAGCAAGTTCTGCTTCTTTGTCTGTAAGAAGTTTCTTTTGTTCTGCAAGCATCTCTTCTTATTTTTTTACATCTTTCTTTTTTGCTACCAACTCTTGCTTCATAGCTTTAGCAGCTTTATATTCAGGTGTGCTTCTGACGTAATCTAGCTTGCTATATAACTCTTCTTGCGCTTTTTTAATCGCTTCTTCTTTGCTGGAGTCTGGAAAATCAGGATTCACTTTTATTCTTCTAATTTTTTCTTGTGTGGATTTTCTTTCTGAGTACAGATCTTCTGCAAGACCATCTCTGTACGCTTTGTGTGTTGTGTTCATGAGTATAAAATTATAGATAAATATGGTTTATGATATAATTATAGTCGAAAATGCGCTATAATGCAAATTTTCGCCAATATATTTCCATAACGAGAAAACAGTAGGTAAAGGAGTTCTCTTCTACCGTTTGTGGTATTTTGGCGATATGTTTTCTTTAATTGTGCGAACTCCTACTCTTCCTTTTTTTTCATATAATCAACGATTACTTCGCCGAGCGTTTCGACAAGAACTTTGAATTTCTGATCATCATGACCGTCATTATTTATCGGTTCATCTTCGTCGTCTTCTTGAAAAAGAGAATCATCGCGTAGGTCGTACATTTTTTTGGCTATTTGATCTGCTTTGAAAACATGGTCAAACTCAATCACCTCATCTTGCTTCGTTGAAATAAATATCGTTGAATCTTTAATTATCGCACCGATATGACCAGTTGGAGAAAAAGATATATCTTGTATAGACGACCAAGTAAGGATTTTGAGATGATACTTAAAAAACGAATCCCGCTGTACTATATACAGGTGTTCTTTGGTACCCACCATAACATCAAAATAATTGCGCATAAGCAAAAACACGCCAAACATATAAAATATGCCAGCGATAATTGCAAAAATAGTTGGGAGCATAGTAAACTGAGGAAATGTTGTTTCCAACAACCTCCAAGTCAAAAATACAAATAAAAGTATAGCAATATATTGAATCACTACTTTTATATAGACTATGGGATGTCTTCCATACAGAAAAGAAATATCACGAGGTCATACCAAACGACTTAGTAGATATGTTCTTCGCAACATCTCATGTATAAGAGTAAAAAAATAGAATAGTTAGTAAAGACTCCTAATTCTAAAGTATAATTATTTATTTTGTACAGCTTGGATCTTTTTCATCTTCTCTGCGTATTTTTCCATACGTCATTTAGATACTTGTTTCACTTGTAACCCTTTGTTATATGCTTGGTGGCACGCTGGACAACTTTCAACTTTGATCGGGCCTGCTGTAGTAGAAGATAATTCAAATGAGTTACCACAGATGCAGTTTACTACCACGTTTTTGTGATATTGTGGATGGATTCCTTTTTTCATGAGATTAAAACTATGATGATATAAATGCCACGCTAGATACGTAGCGACCACTTTGATATCGTACAAAATGATTGTGTGAGTATATACATTTGCCCTTCAATTACAAGCTTTTCTATTTGTGTCCGATTTTGAACTCTCTTCCCAACATATCATAATCAAAGAGTTCAGCACCAGCGAACCAAAGACTAATTTCTTTTTCTGCCTCATCTTCATTTGCAGACGCGTGAGCAATATTTGGTAACCAACTGTTCGTTTGATTTGTATATTCACGAGATACGTGAGCAAAATCTCCCCTAATTGTACCTGGCATCGCTTCTCTTGGGCTTGTTGAACCGACAAGTTTTCTCACTACGGCAATTGCCTCGACTCATTCAAATACAAGCGCCAAAACTGGCCCTGACATCATATACTGTGCGTTGATATTAAATATATCTTGTCATCGACGAGATACTACTCAGCCGATTGTCTCATAGTGATCGTATGCTAATTGGTCAGTAACTTGCACCATTTTGGCAGCAACTAAACGCAACCCAATTCTTTCAAAACGAGTAAATATCTCTCCTACAATTCATCTCTTGATAGTATCTGGTTTCAATACAACAAGTGTTTTTTCCAAATCAGTCATCTTCTGTGAAACATAAAAAATAAAATAATTGGGAGAATAGTACTAAATAGCAAAGAAAAAGCAAGCATGAGAGCAAAAAATATCTCGTAGATTTTACTCTTCTATTGACACATCTGGCAAAGATATTTTTCTTCTAGGAAGAGAAAAATGGATATCTGAAAGAAGTAAAATAGTCAAAAATGCATGGAGAGAGATCATCACAGGCGTATTGATAAGGAAATTTTGATATAATGAAGGAATCGGCATAGTAAGTGCTGTTTGTGTCAATGCGGTCGTATTAAATATATTGATTCCTAGGATTGCTATTTCAAGTGTGAACAATACACTCAAGATTGTAAGTGGAATAACTAGCACAAAAAAAAATATTTTTTTGAAACCACCAAATTGTACATCTATCCTAATACGCGATTTCGCGAAAATCAAAACCAAAAGTAATAAATACACAACAAGAATAACAATGGTTTTGTTGGTGAAAAGAAATCACAAAGAACTTTGAATAGAAGAATCTTGTGTGGCGGTCCATCACATCAATCGGTCTAATGTTGGTGAAAGAGACAAGCAAAGTGCAGTTAAAAGATAATTGCCCAATATGATTCTAAGCATCTTTTCTAATCAAATAGCAAATGAAAAGACACACAAAACACCAATTGCCCCTATCACGAAATATTCTCGAATTGCCATTGCAAAATATGAAAAATAAAGGATTGCATTTTTTGTACGGAAATATAGTCTAATTGCAACTAAGATTTTTTATTTATAACTCTTTCTTCAACAACAATGTATTTATCGCACTATCGCAAATATTGATTTACGATTATAGAAGTCCTCATAGGTCTAATTGCAACTGGAATATGAGTACTCGCAATCATGTGATCAATTCAAAGCGGTTCTAGAATAATGACTATGACTAGAGCACAAGTGGTTGCTACAAACCTTGCAAGAGAGTGAATAGAGGCAGTGTTCAACAAAAGAGACACAAACCGGCTACTTTTCCCAAGCAAAAAAGATCAATGCCGACTAGCGAACTCAACTAGCTCAACAGGAACGACTTGTGAAAATGATACGCGGATAGGATCCAGATCGTGACCAGATTGATGGGCGTTTTCCGGAAGCACAAACACAACCAATCAACCTCTTTTGCGAAGTATAATTTCACAAGATAACACACAAGTAAATTGACCATTTAAGTTTCATCCAGTAATTTTTGTAAATAGCTTAGCGTGATTTACAGGCAAAAACTATAATCCAATCAAAAGCTTTACTCGAGCTGGAAATGTCGCGTCAAAAGGTTGATGTTGAACACCCGAAAACATAAAAAACGAATTGCAAGTATGTCTCGTAAATGGAAAACGATGACCTTGTGGGACACTCGACGATTCATGTAATTGGACATCAACAGCAGGCGCTCAAATAAACACAAAATATGGACAATTTCGAAGATATATTACAACACAAGGTATCATAAACAAAAATAACAACACTGATTTTTCCAATGATTGCACAAGTGGTTGAGCTGAAGCTAAATGTGCGGATGGTTCACCCAAAGAGCTTCGTTTTTGTAGTATAGTTGATTATATCGTAGATAGTAGTGCCAGAAGAGTCGAACTCTGTAGCGTCATTACAAATTTTGAAAAATAATTTTCTCAACAAAATATGCCTCTGAACGAGACTCTTTTCTCTAGGCGCAGAAAAAAATGAAGTGGTGGGCACTAATCAATTATGAATCATTAACAATTTATAATTAATCTATTGTCTATCAAAAAGCTTGTTCATTTCTCATTTTTCAAAACGTCGCATAAACGGCCTTCCATGCTGGCAAACGAACATTCATGGAATTGTTTGTAATCATTGTTGCAAGAGCGATTGCATCTCTTGTGGATGAAGACGCTGTCATGCTTTGATTGATGCCTTACATGCTTTTTCTGCATACAACATATCGGCTATGGTGTCGTAATTTGGATCGTCTATACTCATAATAATGCGAACGATTTGCTCTAAATCTTCAATATATGAATTGAAGAAAGAAGGAATAGCATAGACCGCAATCTGCGAGTCTGATAGTGCTGAAACGTCAAATCACAATCATTGCATGGTTTCCTCGTACTGAGAGACCAAAAATCAAGGGGACACACTTACAGAAACTGGTTGTAACAATGTATGTCTACTCACATCCTCTTTCGCGCGAATTTTCATTGTTTCATATGCAATCCTCTCTGCGAGCGCATGTTGATCAACCATATAAAACGCATCATTATCTTCCAACAAAATATACATATCCCATAACTGCCCTATAATTTTCCATTGTATTGGGAGATCTGCTCATCATGCAAGATATTCAACCAAAGTTTCTTCTTGCGGAATTGAAGAGTCTACTATCAGTTCAAAACCTCTATGTTGCGAAAGCAGGTTTGGTTGTGTATGCAAAGGATTTGAAATATTTGAGAACTGTGATCAAAAATCACCTACATGTACATTTGAAGAAAATCAATTATCAGAAGCATAATCTCCTTGCGCATATAAAGACGAATGCACAAAAGATGCTCATGACAGATTTGCCAATTGTTGGCTATCTACATACATTATTTTTTGTTCTCCTAATGATTGACGGACTGCTTGCAAAACACACTGATATAAAGAATTGGGATCAGCAAAGCGAACTTCTTGTTTCCTAGGATGAACATTGACATCTACGGAATCCCCTGCTATGTCAACAAACAAAAAAGCCAATGGATACAATCCATTTGACAATTGTCTATCATATGCCTGCATAATAGCTTTTTTCAATACCCTATCTTGAACTGGACGTTGATTAACAAATATTTTGATGTGCTCAGGCGATCCAAATGATATGGTGGGATCAGAAAAAACCCCATATAATCTCAATGCGCTATCATCAAAATCTAAGATGCGTAAATGGTCTATCCGCTCGGATTTATAGAGTTGCGAAAATCTTTCTAAAAAATCTGTTCACGCTGGCAAGTCAAACACCAGCTTGTTGTCTTTGTATAGCTCTCGATGTTTATCCCAATGCATGATTGCGTACCCGAGAAAAACATCATAACAATAATAATATTCTGTTTGAGAAGATTTTAAAAATTTTTGACGAACTGGTGTGTTATAAAAGAGATTTTCAATGATAACAGTTGTTCCATGCAATCAAGCTACCGGCTGTGGTAATATGGATAAAGATCCAGTTTCATTTGAAAGTTTGGTCGCAACAATATCTGCATCGGTTTTTGAAATCACTGTTGTGTGTGAGACCTCTGCGATACTTGCCAATGCTTCACCACGAAATCAATATGTCGCCAAGTCATACAGATCGTCTTCTTTTGATATTTTACTCGTAGCATATCTTGTTAAAACCATACGCATATCATCTCATGGAATTCATTTTCCATCATCATCTACTTGGATGCGTTCCTTTCCGCCTCAAGTTATATGCAAAACAATATGCGAAGCATTCGCATCTAAGGAGTTCTCAATAAGTTCTTTACAGATACTTGCAGGTCTTTCCACGATTTCACCTGCTTTGAGTTTGTTGATAATATAATCAGCCAATAGTTTTATTGCCATATTGGCAAGTGTAAATAATCAGAAAACATTTGCAAGATAATAGATACTAACTGACCGAAGGAAATCACACACACAAAAGAGATTGTCGCTTTCTCTTGCAAAAACAAGAGTAAAATGTATGGTACAAGTATGTTATTACGTGAAGACATAAAATACATTGTTCTTGACACAGAAACTACGGGTCTTGACAAAAAACATGATGAAATAACGCAAATTGCGATCGTCGAGTATAATGCACTTTGAAAAGAAATGCACAGATTTTCTTCTTACGTAAGACCGATTACAACAAAAATACACGATGTGGTTAGCATGATTACTGGGATAAGTATTGAAACACTTGAGAATGCACCAACACGAGAGGATATCCGACCATCAATAGCATGATTTTTTTGAAAAAACACTGTCATCATCTGACACTCTATTGGTTTTGATATCGCCTTTTTAGAACGCTATTGTTCTGCAACATATTTGACAACCATTGACACACTCCCTTTTACACAAGCACTTTTCCCATATCAGCCAAGCTACGCATTGGAAATTATAACCAATAATATTTTGGATACGGCAGAATTACAATTCAATGAAAATCACAGTTTTCACGATGCGCTTACAGACGTGCTTGCGACGTGACTTTTGTTTTTTACACTATTAAAAAAGACAGAGGGATTGTTATATTCATTTCCTTATCTCCGAGAAATATTTAAGCGCACAAATGATGGGTTTGCAAAATGTCTTTCTTATAAACAAGATCAACAATTTCTTTTGAAAGAAGTACCAATTCTAAGTGCTTCGGTCACACAAAAAAAGGTGGTAAAAAAAGATAACGAGATGGCTTTATGAACATGATATATTGGGGAAACGTCATTAGAAACAGTGATTCGTCATTTACCAATAGATCAAAATTGTTTAGCGTTTTCACATCATCCCAAAGCACTTCTCGCCCAAAAAACATACGCTAAATTTGGTGTTTTAACTGCTCTTTATGAGCAAACACCTTTTGACTCAGATCTTCTTTGACGCTTCTTTACGAAAAAATCATTTCACGCTCGAGAAGCATTTTGTGCGACAAAATATTTTTTACACGCAAGGGAAAATCATAGTACCTTTCATGTTGCCAATCTTACAGATGCGCTTTTTTTGCAAGCGTGCCGTCTCCCCTCAACTCGCAATATGAGAAAAAAAATATTTACACACTTCGATCTTTTTGATGCAATAGAAAATGGGAATATTAGTAGAGATCAAACGATCACGCTTTTTGACAAAGAATGGCTTTTTGACAATCGAAGAAGGCGAAAACATAAACCATATGACCTATATACTTTTGCATCATTACTAGATGCAATCATTTACAAATACACATTATTGGGAAAAAATATTCTTGGATTAGAAAAACTATCCTCAGCATTCCTTATATTTATTGGGTTCTTTTCTGAAGAAAGCGATAAACTGTATCAAGATATTCACCCTCAAACCCAAAAGAATTCTTCTAAAAAGCCAGCTACAGAACAGCCAAAAGGAGAGCAAAATCTGGATATTCCAGTAGATGATTTTTCTAAAAATACATATTTTTTCAGGAGCAGGCTCATACGAGAGAAAATTCACACCTATATGAGAAGCTGTGTTTCTTCAGTTTCACCAGAAGACATGAGTGGTTTGGAAAAAGAAATCCAAAAAATTAATACAATTTTAACAAATCCACTAATACTTACTCGCAAACGGTCTGCATATCAAACACGATTTACTATACAACCAGTAGACACGTATGTGGAATTGGACGAATTTCATCATTTCTTTGAAACATATCAAGTGCGCATTTTATCTGCATTGGATACCAAACTTCCGACCATATCTCTTTTAAACGGAGACATATTGCCAAAAGATATTCACAAAAACAATATCCGTAAGCGGAAAGATATTTCACTTGATGCAGGAGAAAAAGTTTGCATCATCGCTCCAGGAAAATCAGCAGCACAGCAACTTCTCCTTTCACTTCATAAAAGTAAGGTCTACGAGTGATATTTTTTAGCTGGAGAACAAGTAACTGGGGGCGCGGGGAAAATAATTCAACAAACGGTAGGTAAGACCTCATACATTCTGATATGATCATATAATTTTTGTATTCAATGTGTAGCAAATGGCATAAAATTTGACTCTATCGGCGCTTTAGATATAATTAATACAGAGAAGATTAATCCTTTTACCGATTTATGATATTATGTTGCGAATAAAAATGAATAAAAAAATGGTTCACAAAAGAATTGGCTTAACAATGCTATATATGATAGTATTATTTCTCATACTTTTGGCGTTCCCAGAAAAATGAGGTAGCGAAGAATTACTTTCTACTTTTTCAAGCGCACCAAAAACATCTCAAACTAATTATAAAATATCGCTAGTCACTGTTTGAAAAGTTAAGAATATACGAGACAATAAACCACAGCAGGAAACAAACACACCATCTAACAGTGGCTGAAAAACGACAGCTACGACAAGCACACAAATCTCTACCACAAAAAAACGCTCAATATCATGTGCAGATATAAATGTTTGTCAAAAAATACACTTTTCTGATACCTACACAAGTGCTCAAAAAATCAAATATTATAATGCGCTCTTACAAACATTAAGTTCACTCAATACTATTCTTCCCCAATCACCAAATTTGGCAAGCACAATCTATTCAATTGGTTTATCGCCAGAAGATACTAACAACGAGAGAAGATGACGAGGCGGAAGTAAAACTATCCTCATTCAAACCAAAAATATCACTACTCTACAAGAATTTCGTGAAGTATTAACTCATGAACTTGCACATATTATTGACTTAGGGATGTTGATTTGAGATAGTCAAACGAAAAACGAAGATTTTACTATTTCAGAAAACACATATTTTGGTTTAAACGATCCTTCTCTTTCTTTTTATCAAATTTCTTGGAAAAATAGCACAACGAGGCACGCAAGTGCTTCATATTTGGATTTCGTCTGAGGGTATGCTATGAGCTCTCCTTATGAAGATTTTGCAGAAGCGTTCACGATGTACATCCGGCACAATGATATTTTCAAACAATGGACTGAATGATCAAGTATACTACAAAAGAAATATGAATATATGAAAAATTTGACGCAAGGACAGAATCTCTCGAAAGATGGCACCGGCATACAAAATGGAATTTCTCGGAGACCTTGGGATGTCACAAGAATCTCTCTTGAATAATATTTTATCAATCCTATACTAATAGCGAAATATTCTTTAACGTTTTTAAAAACACATGGCACTTGTTATTATTATGATTTTATTGGTTTTTGGATTAGGAATCGTAGGAAATCTTTTTTCTACACTCAATCCATTTGTTGAAAAACTTGGTAATGTAACAAATTACAATACAGCATACTACGCGGCCACAATGAGTGCGGAGAGATGACTATTAGCATTGAGATATCACGATGCAGGATTTGAATGACAATCAGGCATCAAATCTGGAAACAACTCAGACAGCATTCCATCAACTACGTATTTTTGAAAACTTACAGCACCCACTTCAGATAGCTACTGGAAAATAAGTTCAATGGTGCAAAGAATACCATGATCAGGCAATGGTAATGTAGAAACACTTTATGCTGGGGAAGATAGCAAGGACTACAACGTTCTTTGATATAATGAGACAATATATATCCCTCTATATAAAGATACGACTTCTAATACAGGTGAATATTATACAGGTGGCAATACGCAATCTTTATTTGAAAATTCCACAAGTCCTAAATTTGTTTGAACATTTAGATTGCCCGCAGGAGTACGCCAAACATTTAACTCAATTGATGAGACAACCGATGAAGCGCTATTAGACGATGGAAATTGAGATAACACTAATGATAATGGCACCGAAGATATCGATGAGGATGACATAGATGATGATATTATTCTCCAACGATGAATGCAATGATTCAACGATGGTGAAAAATTCACAATTCAGCCGACCATAAATAACAATCTCCCTTCATGAAAGCCTGAATATATGTATGATAATGCGATTAGAGAAACCGCTATCAATGAAGCAACCACAACATCAATCATTGAAAGTTCAGAATACGATTTCTCATTTCTTAATACATCTGAAAACAATGGGAGCGAGATAACTCAGCACAACATTTTACCACTTTACTCAGACTTGACTTGACAATCATTTTTAAATATCTTAAAAAACGGAGATTCAGACTTGACCTGATTAACTCTCTCTTTTTCAATAACCAATCTGATGAAAACAAAAGAAAACCACACCTACCCTTTTTTGGAATGGTACTTCAGTGCTGAGGATAATAGTTCACCAATCAACATACCAGATAGATTTTATACACTAGATGCGGTGTGAACTATAAACAACTATACAGTTCGTTTTCAGATAAAAAAACCAGTGAAAGAAAATTCAAATGTTTCAAACTTTACTATTATATTTTAAATTGTTTGGATGAAAACACACCAACCATTAGAGATTTTTGATATACAAAAGAAGTATCCATTTCGATACAAATTACGGATGGGTGTGCCTGGTTGAATTGCTCTTGTTCTTGTTTTGTGAATTTTAATCTGATATATGTTGTTCCTTATTTACGAGATACAAGGAGCTATGTTTGTCATAGGGACCATAATTTTGGTGTATTTCCTCTGGTGGCTCATCAGATGATGTGAGTATATCGTTGCGACGTTAAGTGCTCTCTTCCAACTGAAAAAACACGAAAAAATTTCTTTTGAAAATATACTTTTTGAAAAACAACAATTAACCTCAGAAGAAAAACTTTTTTCTCAAAAATTGCCCACTGATAAAAGCGTCAAACAGATCATCCATTGGTGTATGATACCAATGTACAATGAATGACCAGAGATTCTTTATGAAACAATTAAGGCAATTCGCGATGCGAATTACGATCTTTCTCACATCGCCGTAACGATACAATGAGAAGCAGCAAAAGAAGAAAATTTTTATGCCACCCTCAAATATGTTGAACCTCTGACAAAAGATTTCTGATATTTTTGACATTCATTGCATGTACTCCAACCAGACGAAACCGCTTGAAAATGAGCAAATATCACATACGGAGCCAAAGAATTATATCCTACGATCCTGAGCCATTTCAATACAACTGCAGACAACGTTTTGGTAACTACACTTGACGCTGATAACATACCAGATCAAAATTATTTTTCAGTTTTGAGTTACACGTACCTTACGACTCCAAATAGAAAATATGCCTCATATCAACCCGTTGTTTTCTTTTTTAATAATTTTTGGCAAGCACCATTTTTTTCTAAAATAGTGTGATTATTCAATACTTTTTGGATCCTTTTTAATTTTACAAAAAAGTTTTGACCAAGAAATTTTTCATCACACGCACAACCTCTTGATGCACTTATTGATTTGGGATTTTGGTCTAAACAAACTATTGTTGAAGATGGTCACCAATATCGAAGAAGTTTTTTTGGATTTAAAGGCAACTACGAATGTGTTCCTGTGTATGCGAAAATCTTTCAAGATTGCAATCTAGATGAAACACTTTGGAAAACCATAAAAGCACAATATAATCAAATGAGAAGACGGTCTCATGGCGCACAAGATATCCCTTATATTCGATCACAAATGCTTGATCAACGAAAGAGCATAAACAAAGGAAGAGTTATTTTTGAGTTCGGAAGATCTTTAGAAGGGATTATTCTTCGGTCAACTCTTCATATTGTGCTTTTGGCATGATTGGTCTTTTCTTTTTTCAAAGACATCCCACTTTCAAACTATATCAGTTTGGGCGCGACTATTTCTATTTTTACGAAAATAGCATTTACGCTAACTATCACTTCCCTTTTACTTTCTATCGCGATTTTCCCTTTTGACAGATTAAAACACAAATCACTGCGAGAAAAAATAGAAATCCTTGGATGATTTGCGATATGATTTTTTATTTTTGTATGACCGTCATTGGTGATATTCTCTTGATTCCCGGCGCTTCACACGCAAATCGGAATTCTGTTTGGCAAACCGATGAAAAAATTTAATGTTACAAAAAAAATTAGATAACAATTTTAAATAGATCATCGATGAAATATGCTTTCTCTGCTCGCAGAAAAAAAAACGAAGCAGTGTGTTAATTATGAATTATTAATAAAAAGGAGTATTAATCATTAATCATTGTTTCGATTTTCCCAAAATCTAAAATATTTTTTTGAATCGCTAAAAATTAAGGCTTAATGGAATAAATGGTGTGGCTAATAATCTAGAAAACAGCATATAGGAACTGTGTTTTAGAAGATAAGTTAGTCGCATGTCTAGTTGTTACAAAA
>CAZMFL010000006.1:0-22752 GCA_964565575.1 uncultured Candidatus Peribacteria bacterium | reverse complement strand
AGCATCCCGACAAAGTCGGGAGGGTCGATGGTTCAAGTCCATCTATGCCCACCATGTGTTTAACACAAACCTATTGAATTTGTCTAATCAATACTTGAGAACAGCTCAGTTGGTTAGAGCATCCCGACAAAGTCGGGAGGGTCGATGGTTCAAGTCCATCTATGCCCACCATACATAAACAATGCCAAACTTTTATTTTGTTATATTGTTTGGTGGTATGGAATGATATTGTTATGTTCTGGAGTTGTCTAATTGACATTGGTATTATTGAAGTACCAACAACTTAACCAGAAGACTAGCTGAACATAATCGTTGAAAAACAAAATCTTTAAGAAAAAATTTACCTTGCCACTTGTTGTATCACAAAAAATTTGATAGTGAAATTGAAGCAAAGTTATTTGAGATCAAACTAAAAAAATCGAAAAACAAGAATTATATCAAATATTTGTTTGAGAACAGCTCAGTTGGTTAGAGCATCCCGACAAAGTCGGGAGGGTCGATGGTTCAAGTCCATCTATGCCCACCACACTATGTAATTATTTATTCTTTATTATATATCATTATGTCAAAAATTCACGTTAATGTAGGAACGATTGGTCACGTTGATCATGGGAAAACAACATTGACTGCTGCTATTACTACAGTAGCTGCTACAAAGGGTTTTGCACAAGTGCAAAAGTATGCTGATATCGACAACGCTCCAGAGGAGAAAGCAAGAGGTATTACCATCAACACAAGACACGTTGAATATGAAACTGAGACTAGACATTACGCTCATATAGACTGTCCAGGGCATGCCGATTATGTTAAAAACATGATTATTGGTGCTGCACAGATGGATGGTGCTATACTTGTAGTTGCTGCTACAGATGGACCAATGCCTCAAACAAAAGAGCACGTTCTTCTTGCAAAACAAGTTAATGTACCTTATATCCTCGTATACCTAAACAAATGTGATATGGTAGACGATGCAGATATGATCGATCTAGTAGAAGAAGAAGTAAGAGATCTTCTTACTGCAAATGGTTTTGATGGAGCTAACACTCCTATCATTAGATGATCTGCGCTCAAAGCGGTAGAAAATCCAACTGACGCAGAAGGTGACGCAAAATCAATTTGGGAACTTCTTAACGCTCTTGACACATATATTCCAAACCCAACTAGAGAAACTGAAAAACCTTTTATGATGCCTATTGAAGACGTATTCTCAATCAAAGGAAGAGGAACGGTTCTTACAGGTAGAATTGAAAGAGGTGTTGTTAACATGAATGAAGCAGTTGAAATAGTTGGACTTTCAGATGATCCTACTCCAACAGTAGTTACGGGAATAGAAATGTTCCACAAGCAACATCCTACAGCAGAAGCTGGTATGAACGTTGGACTTTTGGTGAGAGGTATTGAAAAAGACCAAGTAGAAAGAGGACAAGTTCTTGCTAAACCAGGTACTGTTAAACCTCACAAGAAATTTGAAGCACAAATATATGTGTTGAAAAAAGAAGAAGGAGGAAGACATACTCCATTTATGACTGGATACAAACCACAATTTTTCTTGGGAACAACAGATGTAACTGGAGAGGTATCAATGGAAGGAAGAGAGATGATTATGCCTGGCGATAATGCTGCAATTACAGTTGAACTTATCTACAAGGTTGCAATTGAAGACGGTCAAAAGTTTGCTATCCGTGAGGGTGGAAGAACTGTTGGCGCTGGATCAATCATCAAAATTCTTGACTAATTAAAAGATAAAAAATTACTAGAACGATAACCTAGTTTGAGGACTGGTTTTTCACAAGAGAACCGGTCTTCACACTATGCATTATTTATTTTGCCCAGACTCATACACATATGGCTGATACGACATCACCTAAGTTAAGGATAAAGCTAAAGAGCTACGATGTAAAAATGCTCGAAACTTCAACAAGTAAAATTGTTGGACTTCTTGTAAAGTCGTGAGCTACTATGAAAGGACCTATTCCATTGCCAAAACAAAGGAAATTGTATACGGTTCTTAGAGCAAACTTTGTTTACAAAAACGCTAGAGAACAATTTGAGAGATCTACATATGCGAGATTGATCGATGTTGTTGAAACTGGACCCAAAACTATAGAATACTTACAAAATCTCTCAATTCCTGTTGGGGTTTCAGTGGAGGTAAAAGTGTTCTAAATCTTTATATACCCATTAAGCAACTTGATTGTCATGAAAACGACAAAATGACTCATAGTCAGAAAAAAAGAAATGACCAAGCTTCGATTGGATGGCCACCATACAGCGGTAACGCTTTTGGAGATCGTTCCTCAAGAAGTTGTTAGATATAAAACCCTTGAAAAAGACGGCTACAACGCTGCTATTTTGTGAGTTTGAAAAAAAGAATCAAACAAAGAAAAGGGTCAAAAAATATCATACGGTTTACTTAAAGAGTTCCCACATGACGAAACCTTTCAAAGCACGTATCCTGCTTGAAGTGTGCTCTCTACTGAGGTTCTAGAAGGTGTTACGGAAGTTGCACTTACTGGTGTCTCAAAAGGAAAAGGATATCAAGGTGCTATTAGGAGATTTGGACTAAAAGGTGGTCCAAAAACACATGGTTCTAAATTCCACAGACATATTGGTTGATTGTGAAATGGAAAACCTAGACGTGTACAAAAAGGACATCCACATGCTGGTCATATGGGTAACGAAACTGTTACTCTTCACAAAAGACCAATCGTTGAAACCATGGTACTTCAATGAGTTCCATTCGTTGCAATAAAAGGTCCAATACCAGGCGCATACAATGGCTACATATCATTATACGTTGGGTAGATTTATGTTATTTTGTTATCATAATTATAGATGAGTTATTCTATCATAATACACGACACACAAGGAAAAGCTGTAGAAACGAAACAATTAAACGAAAATATTTTCGCTGATGGAAATATTAACGAATGATTGATTCATGAGTTCTACGTTTTGCAACAAGCAAATGCTCGTATTCCATATGCTCACACCAAAACGAGAGCTGAGGTAGCGGGCTCTGGTAGAAAACTGTACAAACAAAAAGGTACAGGAAATGCTAGAGTTGGTTCTTCACGTTCTCCTATCAGGAAGCATGGATGAGTTGCTTTCGGTCCTACAAACGAAATAAACCATACAAAAGCTATGCCAAAGAAAATGAAAAAATTGGCGCTTGCTGGTTTGTTGACTCTCAAGGCAAAAAACGAACAACTTATTTGATTGGTAGACAACGCACTTGATGCTATCAAAACAAAAGATGCTCTTGTTATGCTCCAAAATGTAGGTCTATGAGGGAAAAAAGTATTGGTTGTGATCCCTGAGAAAAATCAAGCTCTCGAGAAATCACTTGCAAATATCCCAACAGTAAAAACAATCCTTGCGTCATACGTAAATCCAGTAGATCTTCTTCATTACGAAAAAGTTCTAGTAAGTGTTGGATCGTTAGACAAATGGAACACTCTATTTGAATGATCAGATAACTAAAAAATTATATATTTATTTTGTGCATGTACTTATCGCTATGGCGTATATTGATATCCTATGACAAAGAGCAAAAAAGGTTGTTGCGACGAAAGCGTTGGCAGATCTTAGTCCTTATAGTATTATCCTTGCTCCGGTTCTAACAGAAAAAGCGTATGCAGGAGGAGATGTTGATGAAAAAAAAGGTGAAAAAAAGTATTTTTTCAAAGTACACTCTGATGCAAACAAAAATGATGTAAAGCAATCAATCCTTGCAATATATGGTGTTAAACCAGTGGCCGTTAATCTTTCTTGGGTAAAAATAAAAGGAAGAGCAAACAGAAAACTCGTAAGAAGAGCTTACAAAAAAGCTATTGTTACGGTTGAGGCTGGCAAAAAACTTCCAGTATTGGATGTGTAATTGATGCTTACCATAATGACTTCGGTCTAAAATATATCTTACTTCTTAATTCTTATTTGTATAACAAATGGCAGTTAAAAAATACAAGCCGTATACACCTTCGAGACGTGCTATGGTCTGATATGACTTCTCTGATATCACCACAAAAACTCCAGAAAAGAGTCTTACTTCTCCACTGAAAAGTTCAGGAGGAAGAAATCAATATGGAAGAACAACATCAAGATGGATGTGAGGTGGTCACAAAAGACTATATCGTATCATCGATTTTAGAGGATATGACAAAGTAAACATTCCTGCAAGGGTTGTTTCTATTGAATATGATCCAAATAGAACCGCTAGGATTGCCCTCGTTTCTTATGCAGATGGGGAAAAAAGATATGTTCTCGCATGGAAGTGATTGAAAGTTGGCGATTCTATTATGTCAGGCGAACAAGCTATTTTGACTGCTTGAAACAGAAAACAACTCAAAGATATCCCAGAAGGGTTCAGTATATTCAATCTTGAATTCACGCCAAACTCTAAAGGGAAAACAATCAAATCCGCAGGATCATTCTGAACTGTTACAGGTAAAGATGAAGCGTTGCGTGTTGTGTTTGTTAAATTGCCTTCAGGTGAAGTGAGAAAGTTTGATGAAAAATGCTTCGCAACTATCGGTCAACTTGGAAACGAAGATCACAAAAACATCGTGGTTGGGAAAGCAGGTAGACAAAGACGGTTAGGTCGCAAACCAAATGTACTTGGTAAATCAATGAACCCAGTAGATCATCCGCATGGTGGTGCTGAAGGACATTCAGAAATTGGTTTGAAATTCCCTAAGGCGTTCAATGGTAGACCGGTTCCAGCTGGAAAAAAGACAAGAAAGTCTAAAAAATGGTCAACGAAGTTTATTGTATCAAGAAGAACAAAAAATTAATATATTATTTATTCATCAAAATCTGTTATTCATGACGAGATCGCTCAAAAAATGATTCTATGTCAACGAGAGGCTTCTAAAAAAAGTCACTACTATGACTACAACAGGAGATAAAAAAGTAGTTAAGGTTCGAGATAGAGCATGCCAAATTAGTCCTGAGATGGTTGGTTTCACCTTTGCTGTACACAATGGTAAGCAATTCGTGAGTCTCTACATCAATGAAGAAATGATTGGACATAGATTGGGGGAGTTTGTTCCTACAAGAACATTCAAATGACATCCATTCTAGAACATTTTAACTATTATTCTTGTTGAACACAATGCAAAAAAGTCTTAGTGCGACGTTAAAATATGCCCTTACATCATACAAAAAGATGCAACTTTTGGCAAAGCTTGTTGCTGGCAAAAAAGTTGATGAGGCTCTCATTATCTTGGAAAACACACCAAAAGCCGCAGCAAAAATGCTTTGGAAGGTCGTAAGATCTGCGCAAGCAAACGCTGTTAGTGTTTTGGGAAAGGATCCATCGTCTTTATACATCCAACATATTCTTATCGGAAGATGAGCAAAGATCAAAAGAATGAGATTCGCATCAAGATCTAGGATGCATCCGTATGAAAAACATAGATCATTTGTAAAAGTTATTTTAGATACTAAATAGTATAATTTATGTGACAAAAGGCAGACCCAAGAGGACTGAGAGTTGGGGTAACAAGATCGCGATCTTCAGAATGGTATGGTAAAACAAAACGCCAGGCTGCAGAGTTTTTTGTACAAGATATGCAAATTAGAAAGTTTGTAGATGAAACCTACAAAAGGACTGGTATTGCAAAGCTTGTTATTAGAAAGACAGAAAAAGAAACTGAGATAATTGTCTTTACTGCTAAACCTGCTCTTATCTTAGGAAAAGAAGGTAAGAAGCTAGAAGAATTCCAAAAAAAACTAGAAAAAAAGTTTGGAGGGGAGTTCAAGGTTGTGTTGAAAGACGTTAGACTTCCAGAACTTTCTGCTAAGATAATGGCTGAATTCGCTGCGCAACAACTAGAAGCTCGTTTACCATTTAGAAGAGTTGCAAAAACACTTATTCAAAAAGTTATGGAAAAGTGAGCAACTGGTATCAAAGTACAAGTATCAGGAAGACTTGGATGAGTGGACCTTTCAAGAAGTGAAAAGTTTTCTCAAGGAAGAGTATCGCTACAAACATTAAGATCTGATATTGATTACTGTGCTACGACTGCTCTTACCAAATATGGAATCCTTGGTGTAAAAGTATGGATTTCAAGAGGGGACTTCATGACAAAAGGATGAGCAGCTAAACTTGACAACGCTGAAGCGAAAAAGAAAGCAATGGAAAAGGTTTCTCCTGCGCAACCAGCTCCTGCAAGACCGGCTCCTGTTAGGAAACCAGTAAATGCAAAAAAAGTTGAAAATTAATTGTATCCTAAACGTATTTTAATCATATAAATTATTGTAATCCATGTCGTTATTGACACCAAAAAGATGGAAATATCGTAAGCAAATGAGAAGTAGAATCACTGGTGCTGCTACCAGAGGTAATCAAGTAGCATTCGGTGAGTATGGTATCAAAGCCACTACGAGTTCTTACGTTACAAATAGACAACTGGAGGCAGCCAGAAAAGTTATCGTTAGACATACCAGAAAGGTAGGTAAAATGTGGCTTAGAGTTTTTCCAGATGTTCCACAAACCAAAAAAGGATTGGAGATGCCGATGGGTACTGGAAAAGGTGACGTACATATTTATACGGCTAGGATCAAAAAGGGAGCGGTTATATTTGAAGTAAGCGGTCTTGACGAAAAGATTGCAAAAGAAGCATTCAGAAGTGCTGGATTCAAGCTTCCTATGAAAACAAAAGTAGTAGAAAAGGGACAAGTGAATTAATTATACTTTATATATGTTTATCACTCTCGCATGGCGGTTGAAAAAATTACATTTCAAGATTTAGCAGGTAGATGAGCCAAAGAATTGGTGGCCCTTCGTCGTGATCTCAAAAAACAACTTTTTGATTTACGCATGAAAAATGCTCTTAAATCTCTGAAAGAAACTCATCACATATCTGTATTAAGGAAACAAATAGCACAGATAAATACGGCTTTAACTTCTAAATCAAATAGTAAATAATGGCGGTTTTTGGTTGAAAGAATATCAAAGAGCTTGTTGGAGCTGTAGTTAGCGACAAGATGGATAAAACTATCGTTGTTGAGGTTAAATCAGTAAAGCAACATCCTTTGTATAGAAAAAGATACACCGTAAAGGTAAAATACTACGCACATGATGAGACAAATAGTGCTCATATTGGTGACACAGTAAAAATTAGACTAGCTAACCCTACTAGCAAAACAAAAAGATGGGCGTTGGTTGAGGTGCTAGAAGTAGCCACTATCTAAAACAATATTTATATATTTTTTGGAAACATACAATGTTACAAACAGAATCGGAAGTTATTATCGCGGATAACACAGGAGCCAAAACAGGGAAAGTGATTTCTGTCTTGAAAGGTTCTTCTGGAAGGAAGGCTACAATCTGAGATAGAGTTGTTATTGCTATCAAATCTGTTACTCCAGCTTCCTCTTTCAAAAAAGGAGATGTTGCAAAAGCAGTAATCGTGAGAACCAAAAAATGAGTAACGAGAAAAGACTGATCGTTGCTTAGATTTAACGACAACGCAGTTGCGCTCGTAGACAAAGATAACGGACCAATTTGAAAAAGAATTTTTGGACCTGTTGCAAGAGAGCTTAGAGAGGTTGGTTTCAAAGATGTTGCGACGTTAGCAGAAGAAGTTATTTAATCTATCATATGTACATATTCCCATGACAAAATTACGCAAAAACGATCCAGTAAAAATTATCGCTGGTAAGTTCAAAGGAAAAACATCAAAAATCATCAGCGTTGATGGAGATAAAGTTATCGTAGATGGTATAAACGTGATGAAAAAAGCAGTAAAGGGCAAAGGATTTGTAGATAAGATCCACCCAATTCATGCTTCAAATGTCGCATATTTTGATGGTAAAGAAATCTCAAAAATAGGGAATACCACAAGTGCAGATGGTAAACATGTGAGAGTTCTGAAAAAAACCAAAAAAGAAATCACAAAATAACATAAAAACTATTTTATTATTTGACGTTTCGTGTGTCAATGAGTTTATATACCCAATTCCACAAAGAAATTAAAGGCAAGCTCCAAAAATCACTTGCTAAGACAAACCCTCACCAAGTTCCTGTAATTGACAAAGTTATAGTAAGTGTTGGTATTGGTTCTCTTGCAACTAGAAAGGGAGTAAAAGACTTTTCAGACATCCAAAAAAATCTTGTAAAGATAACTGGACAAAGGCCTTTGCTTATCAATTCAAAGAAAGCTATCTCTAACTTCAAACTAAGAGAAGGTATGCCTGTGATGTATAAGGTTACTCTTAGAAGAGAAAGAGCATATGATTTCCTTGAAAAGCTCACCAAAGTTGTAATGCCAAGAGTGAGAGATTTCAATTGATTAAACCCAAAAAGTTTTGATCCTCAAAATAATATAAACATTGGTTTATCTACACAAGCTATCTTTCCGGAACTTTTGGCAGATGAGTCAGGTGCGAATATGGGAATTCAAATAACAATCGTAACTCATGCAGAAACAAAAACAGACGCACAAGCGCTTCTTGAGTCTCTTGGGTTTATATTCATTACAAAATAATCTTTATTCATACATAATCTCGTTGTTATGGCAAGAAATGCACTAAAAGTTAAACAAGCTCGCTTAGAACAAAAAAAGTTTGCTGCGATCGCTGCTTGAACTAAGATGGAAAAATCTACAAGATACTACAACAGATGCAAACTCTGTTGAAGGGTATGAGGTCACATTAGAGACTTCTGAGTCTGTAGAGCATGCCTTAGAAAGTATGCTAGAGAGTGACTTATTATGGGTTTGAAAAAAGCAAGCCGATAGTCCTTTTCCAAACCGATAAAAATTTATCTTCTATTTCTTATTGAACATGAGCTCTGTGAACGCTCCAATCCACGATCTTCTTATTAGAATCAAAAATGCATATATGGCAAGAAGAACATCTCTTGACTGAGTAGTGTATTCTCACTTCAAAGCAAGCGTGCTAGATCTTCTTAAAGAATATGGGTTTATACTCTGATATGATCTCCTAGAACAAGGAAACAAAAAAAACCTACATATCACGCTCAAACATGTAAAGGATGAGATAAATGATATTCCTATTATCAAATTCTACTCTAAACCATCAAGACGTTGGTATGTTTCTTACAAAGATATCAAACCAGTGGCTGCAGGAAGAGGAATTGGTATTTTATCAACCTCTCAGGGATTATTGCCTGCGCATATTGCAAAACAAAAAAAGATTGGTTGAGAGTTGATCGCTGAGATTTATTAGTCTTTCTTATAGTTTATTCATTACTATTATATATCCATGTCTAAAATTGGGAAAAAAGTTATATCTATACCTAGCGGAGTTACAGTGCAGGTGGAGAATAGTCTTGTAAAAGTAAAAGGTCCAAAGGGAGAGTTGTCATATAAAATGCTTCCTGGTGTCAATGCTGTTGTTGAAGGAGATACAGTTGCAACTTCTGTTGATAGCGATGAGATTAGAAACCTTTGGGGGTTGACAAGAACATTGATCCAAAATATGGTTACAGGAGTGTCTACTTGATACGAGATCAAACTCCATGTATTGTGAGTTGGTTTCACTGCAAAAACAGCTGGACAAAAATTGATATTTGCGCTTGGATATGCTCATCCTGTTGAATTCATTTTACCTGCAGGCATCAATGCTACAATAGATAAAGATCCAAAAGGTAATGACATAATCACTTTGACAGGAATAGACAAACAACTTATTGGTGAGTCTGCTGCGAGAATTAGAAAACTCAGAAAACCTGAGCCATACAAAGGAAAGGGTATTAGATACTTTGGTGAAACTATCAAGATGAAGGCAGGTAAATCTGCGAAGAAATAGACGCTATTTTAGTAATCAATTACACATACTATGAAATCAAAAAACTCACTGTATAGCAAACATGCTAGAATCCAAAGAAGAAAACATAGAGTAGCAACGCTTATCAAAAAAACAGCGTCTTCCCCTAGATTGATTGTTTGGAAATCAAACACCCACACCTCTGCACAAATTGTTGATGCACAAGGGAAAGTGCTTGCTTATACGACAGATAAAGACACAAAAGGAACAAAGACTGAAAGAGCCTTTGCTGTTGGGAAAATTATTGCAGAACAAGCAAAAAAACAAAATGTAGACACTGTTGTTTTTGATAGAAATGGTAATCGTTACCATGGTAGAATCAAGGCTGTAAGTGAGTGAGCTCGTGAAGGAGGACTACAAAACTAATTTAGATACGGTACATTATTTACTACTTATTTCTTTGTCGTTATGACTATGCAAGAAAAGACAAAAAGAGAGAAACCAAAAAAAGAGTTTGAAGAAGTTCTTTTGGAGGTGAGAAGAGTGACAAGAGTTAATACCTGAGGTAGACAATTGTCATTTAGAGCAATCATTCTTGTTGGTAACAAAAATGGGAAAATTTGACTTGGTGTTTCAAAAGGGTCAGATGTTCAAATCGCTGTTAGAAAAGCAACGAATGAGGCTTACAAAAACATGAAAGTAATCCCTATCACTGAATCAGGAAGTATTCCATATATGGTTTCAAAAAAATACAAGTCAGCATATATTACACTAATTCCTGCTGCGCCTGGTAGTGGTCTTAAAGCTGGTTCTTCATTGCGTTCTGTGATGGAGCTTGCTGGATATACAAACATTCTCTCAAAGATCATGGGAACAAGAAATAAATTAAATAATGCGCTTGCAGCTGTTATGGCTCTTACAGCGTTTAAAGTTGATAGAACTAAATTAGAAAAGTTAGATCTACAAGGTGTGATGGAAACAAGAAAAAGACAACAAGCAGAAGCTGATGCAGAAAGAGCAGCAAAATCAGATAGAAGAAAACCTCGCAGAACAGACAATGATAATAAAAAACCAGGATTTAGACCAAGACCTGATGGTGCCACAAAACAATCTCCAAGTCCAGCACCTGTTGCTTCAACACCTGAATCTGCACCAGCACCTGAAGCTGAATAAATTCCTGTAGAATAATCGTATACATATTGCCAATTTATTATTTTTGATACACTCCTAATGCAAGCATTTCAATTAACAAGAACACCTTGATATAAAAAACCTCGTATCCAAAGAGGAAGAGGTGATTCGTCTGGTAGAGGTAATTACTCTGGAAGAGGTCTAAAGGGACAAGGAGCTAGAGCGGGCGCGTCAATGCGTAGTTCTTTTGAATGAGGACAAACTCCATTGGTACAGAGACTTCCTAAATTAAGAGGTTTCAAGAGATACTTCAAATTGCAAAATATATATCAACCAGTAAATATTGCTGCGTTGGAAAAAGATGAACGTATTGCAGCTGGTGCAGTTATTAGCCCAGAGTTACTCGCTTCTCTTGGATTGGTTCGCAAGAACACACAAGTAAAAGTCCTTGGAAACGGAGAGCTTACCAAAAAACTATCGTTTAGTGGGATTACGGCTTTTTCAGCGACTGCCAAAGAAAAAATTGAAAAAGCAGGTGGTTCAATAGCGTAGTTTATAAGAAATGTGCGAGCTTTATCGCTACGTCGGGAAAAAATAATATATTCTTATATCCTCTTACACAAACATGACTGGATTCTTGCAAACTATACGCGACCTATGGTTATCAAAAACTATTAGGAAGAAAATCCTTATTACATTTGGATTGCTGGCTTTATACAGACTTCTCGTCTTTTTGCCTGTGCCATTTGTAAATATTGACAACTTGATGAATGGCGTGTCAACTGCTGGTAGTGGACTAGAATATTTTACAATGCTGTTAGGGTGAACATTGGAGAAATTCTCTATCATAGCAGTATGATTGGGCGCATATATCAATGCTTCTATCATCATGCAACTATTAACCGCTGTTGTACCTGCGCTTGAAGAGTTACAAGAACAAGGAGAAACTGGAACACAAAAAATTCAACAATATACAAGACGATTATCATTTCCACTGGCATTCATCCAATCTATCGGAATGACCTATTTTGCGAATTATCTTATGGGTGGACAACTCATTGATGCGCAAAATTTCCCTGTGGTTTTGTTGTCAGCATTTACGATGTCTGTTGGTGCAACTATGTTGTTGTATATCGCAGAAACTATCACAGAAAAAGGTATTTCTAACGGTGTTTCATTGATCATCTTCGCGTCAATTATATCTGGAATAGTATGAAAAATATATACCGACGTTTCAGCGGCATCAAATCAATGGTTTTGAGTTATAATATTTATGCTCGTGATTGTCGTTGGATTGATCCTCTTATCGGTGTTGATCCTCAAGACAACAAAAGATGTACCTATTATCTATGCGAAACAAGGTAAGGTGCAAGAGAGTTCTAAATTACCAATTCCATTGAATCCTGTTGGAATGATCCCAATTATCTTCGCTATAGCCTTCGTTTCTTTCCCATATCTTATTGCCCAAATGCTCACCAAATTCGGTTCAGCACAATGATGGGTGATGGACTCTGCGAAATGGATCGAATCAAACTTCAATATCTACGCACAACAACCGTCACTTCTCATAATATTTATCTATTTTGCTCTTATTGTTGCATTTACATTTTTCTACGCGATGATCGTTTTCAACCCTGAGAAAATGGCTGACAATGTGCAAAAAAGAGGCGGATTTGTACCTGGAATTAGACCTGGAGCACAAACATCAGCATATCTAAGCAAAATCATCTCTCACTTATGTTTTTGGGGATGAGTTGGACTGGGATTGATCGGTATCTACACATATGTTTTGGAATATCTACCATTTATCCAGGACATTACACAATCACTCGGGGCATTACCAGTAGTTGTTACAGGATCTGGTATTATTATTATCGTGTGAGTGGTACAAGAGATCATGAACAAAGTGAAATCAGACTTACTTATGCACAAATACGACAGAATCTAGTATATTTCTCCACATACATAATCACCAAAACTGGCATTGTTCCTCTCTGGAATCGCCAGTTTTTTTAGATCAGAAAAATCAAAATAATGATTAATGATAAGGGAGTTGTTTTTAATTAATCATTAATAATTCAGGGATAAAGCTATAAAAAGTGTGCTAGCTATGTCTAAGAATAGCTTTATTTGAAATCTTTAATAAAATCATAGATATTGAGCCGACTAATCCCTTTGTGTTTACTTCCAGCTAATGCGTCTGTAGATACCACTATTTTAGGGTATGCGTCTTTTATCTCAAGGAGATTGTCAAATTCTCTGTCTCTAGTTTTTTCATCAGGAATCAAATAAGCTACTTGAATATAGGTTATTTCATTACCTTTTTTTGCAATAAAATCTATCTCCTTATTCCCAATGTTTCAAACATAAACCTTATACCCAATTTTTCTTAAATGAAGATAGACCATGTTTTCTACTATTTTACCAATGTCAATTTCCATATGAACTCTTAGGTTATTCCTTATTCATAAATCATTGAAATAATATTTTTCATTATGTTCTAGTATTTTTTTTCAATGAATATCAAATCTTCATACTTTATACATCAAGTACGGCAATTCAAGATATGAAACATAAGTACTCAAAGTTGTTAATGATGAAATATCCCAACCATATATTTGAGAAGAATTTTTAATGTTTCTTAAAGAAATGGGGCTTCCTATTGTATCAGCAAAAAAATTCAAGATCTTTTGTAGATAAGCTGGCTCTTTTATCGAAAACCTTGTAACAATATCTTTGAAAAGTATACTGTTTAAAACAGATTCAAGATAATTTTCTTTTTCTGATAGATCATCTTTAAATACCACTTCTGGCATGCCTCACCATCTGGTATACTCTTCAAAAGTTTTTCATGAATGATCTTTTTTCAGAAAAAAAAGAAACTCTAGATAATCTAATGGGAAAACTTCAAGAGGAATATATCTTCCTGTCAAATAAGTAGTCAATTCTGTTGAAAGTAAATGAGCATTTGATCAAGAAATAATTATTTTTTGTTTTCATTCGATAAACTTTGCCCTAATAAATCTTTCTCGTTCTAAAATATCTTGTATTTCATCAATAAAAATATATTTGGGTTCACCTTTAGTTTTCACAAAAACATCATATAGGTCAGAAAGCTCAATGTGGCTTTTAATAAGATTTTTATTATCAATTTCCTTGTTAAAAAAGAAAACTGAATTTAGGTCAATCTTCAAGCTTTTTAGATAGCCCATTACTATAAAACTTTTACCCACCCTCCTTTGTCATTGTACGACAATTATTTGTTTAGTTTTTAATAAGGAATCTAAACGATTATAGTATCGTTTTCTAGGAACGATCTCCTTTTTGAATAAGTTTTGACTTTTTTTAAGAACATCTTCCATTGGACAAAATATGAAAAATAAATATCTTGTCCATTATAATGGACAAAAAACAAAAATCAAGTTATTTATGAACAAAAAAATAAAGCGAAACTCCATTAGAAAACAATAATACAAAAAAGCAGCTCACCAACGGGCTGTTTTTTCAAACCAAAAAAATTTTTCATGAATTCCATATGCGACTAGCAAACCTCTGGTATTTTGCATCCTATCGTTGCACACCGACCTAACCAACGTATGAGTGCAAACTGACCTTCGGTCAGGGGGTAGTATTGAAATTATTATCCCCAAATACTTTTTCTTGCTACAGAAAAAAGATTTCTTCCATCTCTCTCGTAGTCGGTTGCTGATCAATCATTTTTTATATACCATTGTTCTATCTGCGCGAAGCCTGATTGCGCAAATATATTTTTCAGTTCGTGGTATCAAAAGATATGATATAATCTATTTGCAACGAGTGTTCAATCATTTGCTTTCCGAGGGATAAGAATGTCGTTCTTTGAACTTTTGCCTAAGGTGTAAAGCGACTTAACGAGTGCTTTTCTGATCTCTTTTTTATACTTTTCTCTAAACCAATCCGAATAACACCGGTTTGTCATGATAATAGAGCCCTCATATGCGAGCGTGTAGTAGATAAAACCCAACGCGGTTCATCTATCCTGAGAAGTTGGAAGATGGTGGAAGCTTGCTACACTTACAATAGCATCAAAGTATTCTTGTGGAGTATTTTTCAAAAAATAAACCATATCTTGATGGATTCGTCTTGCGTGAGGATATTTTTTATTTGCTAGCTGGAGGAGTTCGAAGGAGATATCTACTCCGACGTATTCTATTTCATAATCAATATTTTTTTGTAAGTATCACAATAACCTTCCATCACCACACCCCAAATCGACTATACGAAGGCGGCGAGTAGCCGTGTTGCTGGCTCTAGAAGCTCAATGACTTTTATCTTTTTTTTGCAAAAGAGGACTCTTATTTTCATAAGAATCTTTTTCTATTCTCGCGATAATCTTTTTGATTTCTATCAAAATATACTCGAACTCTGGTCGTTCACGCTGGCGTGTGTTGGAAAACTTTTCAGCTTGTGAGTCGTAAAATTCTTGTAACTCTTTCGTAACTGTGTGCATCGTTATACTGTACAAAAACGGGAAAAGATAGCAAGAGAAAGCGAGCCACTGTCGAGGTCGAGACCGGTCTCAGAGGGTATCTTTTTAAACAGATATCAATGAAACCAATTGGCAATCAAAAAAATGCCCGTCCTGTCTTTGTAAACTAGTTTTTCGTCGATAGTACGGGCATCCCGCCTTCGGCGGGAACGGTAGAGTATGGTATAACCATTACAAGATTATTGTTTCACCCAAGTCGATCCAGAAAGATTCCATGTTTGTAACGTATTTGGAACAAAGTTTGTTATTCCGGCGCTATTTCTACTTGCTCAGTTATAAGAGAAAGCGTTTGCCGCGACACTTGTCACAGAACTTGGGAGCGTCACTGTTGTGAGCTTGTTTTGGAAAAAAGCAGCATTTCAAATAGTCGTTACAGTATTTGGGATAGTGATACTTGTGAGGTAGTTATCCATAAAAACTCATTCTTCTAGAGTTGTTATAGTATTTGGGATTGTCACACTTGTGAGGTTCGCGCCTCCGAAAGCAACACGTCAAATACTTGTTATAGTATTTGGGATCGTCACGGTTGTGAGGTTGCTATAAGCGAAAACTCATTCTTTTATCGTTGTCATAGAAGCGGGAATTACAAAATTTCTGATGTTGGCATAGTAGAAAGCATATTTTCCTATATCCGTCAACCCACTTGGAGTTGATAGACTTGTGAAAGAGGTCGAACTGAAAGCGTTATCTCCAAAACTTGTTACAGTACTTGGGATTGTCACACTAGTCATATATTTTTCATGGAAAACACCATTTCCGATTCTTGTTATAGTAATTCAACTATATGTTTCTGGGATAACGGCAACTTTTGGACAAGTAGTATATGTTGTACTTCAATATGCTATGAGTTCACTTCCTGAGAATGTGAAACATGCATCCCCAGAAAGCTGTTTCACCCAATATGGACTAGATAGAATCCATGTTTGTGATGTCCCTGGCACAAAAGATGTTAAATTATAGCTGTTTTTATTTGGTCAGTTAGTATTGAACGCATTTGCTCCTATACTCGTTACAGAAGGTGAAATTATAAGAGTCGTAAGATTATTACTAGCAAAAGCACTCACTCCTATACTCGTCAGAGAGGTTGGAAATGTTATGCTCGTAAGA
Source organism: uncultured Candidatus Peribacteria bacterium (assembly GCA_964565575.1). Lineage (GTDB taxonomy): Bacteria > Patescibacteriota > Gracilibacteria > Absconditabacterales > Absconditicoccaceae > JBDHUW01. The sequence continues at coordinate 6,251 of CAZMFL010000006.1, read as the reverse complement.
TTGTTCTGCTGGAAAGCCGACGTTTCTATAGTTGTTACGGAATTTGGGATTGTTAGAGAGGTCAAACTTTTGGAAGCGAATGCAGATCATCCAATAGTAGTTATACTAATACCATTAATTTTTTCTGGAATAACAACATTTTTTGTACATGATAAACTATAGTCCGTTATCGTCCCTGCTGAAAATGTGAAACATGTCGCATCTGTCCAAGCACCTTCTGGAGCATAGTTGCTCCCTTCTGCGAGGATATTGTATGTCAATCATTTTCCTGCTACTTGAAATCATCCTTTTTTATCTGAGTCTACTACTCCTGTAGCGTTTGTCGTGTTCCCTTTTTTGGATTCCATTAGTGCTGTGATTGCGAACATCGTTCAGCCGGTGTTTGTATAGTATGCGAATGAATCTCCTGTTACTTGTATGTTACCAGGTACGCCTAAGATAGCTATTGTTCCTTTTCCTGGATCTGTTGGGATAGTAGAAACATAAGACGATATTTTATCAGCAACCATAGCAACACTTGTGCCAGTTGTTGTGAGCGTAGCAATTGGATAGGTACCACCATTTTCTTGTGCGTATAGTTCGACAGCAGTAGTCAACTGTCATACTTTAACCATACGAGCTGAATCATTTGCTCTTTCTTTTGCTCCTACCATTCTTGGTACTAATACACCAGCGAGGATACCGATGATCACGACTACGACAAGCATTTCTATAAGCGTAAAAGAGGAATGACGAAAGCGGTTTTGCATGCGATGAAAGGGAAAAATAAAAACAGACAATGCTAAAAATATACTAAACACTAAAACTTTATCAAGAGAAAACAGACATATATTTAGCCATAAAAGCATGAAATATTTTTATAACGACAGTTCAGTGGATTTTTAATGTAGTTTTTGTTTGTAATAAAAATCAAAATATTTTCTCACGATATAGTCTGAAAAATACGCCACCTAACCTTGCACAATGGAATCTAGGCTGAAAGACCAATTATCAACTACTGGCTTGCAATCATCATTTTCTCAAATTTTCTCTTGAAATAGGCTAGGAGATTGCTATACTTTCTGATACGCGCTCGAATAAACGAGCATTTTTTAATCTCACGTATGTATCCAATATGCCTACTATCAACCAACTAATTAAGACCAGAAGAGAGCCAAAGAAGTACAAATCTAAAGCTCCTGCTTTGCAATTTGGCGTTAACAAACTAAATGCCAACAAAAAAGTAGAAATTTCTGCGCCATTCAAACGTGGTGTATGTCTTAAAGTTACAGTTACTAAACCTAAGAAACCTAATTCTGCGCAACGTAAAATTGCGAAAGTTAGACTTTCAAATGGAGTGGAGGTGATCGCTTATATCCCTGGTGAAAAGCATACATTGCAAGAGCACTCTGTGGTTATGATCAGAGGCGGGAGAGTAAAAGATCTTCCTTGAGTGAAATACCATATCCTAAGAGGTGTTTACGATGCAAATGCAGTAGACGCTAGAAAACAAAGTAGATCTGTGTATGGAACAAAGAGACCAAAAGTTAAAAAATAATAAAATCGTTGTACGTATATAAGAGTATGCTACAATCGCAATCTACGATTGTCTCGATCCTGATGAGTTTGCATCTTACGATGCAATTAGGGTGGCAGAAAAACTAGTAGATCATTACAAAACTTATTTATTTGTATCAACAATGTTCAGATGGTAAAAAAAGATGAAAAAATTCAGGAGGTGGTAAAAACAACTCCAGTTGCTGAGGAAACAACTCCAGTTGCTGAAGAATCTGCTCCTGCAGAAAAAGAAACGAAAAAACCAACTACCAAAAAACCAGCCGGTAAAAAAGATGCTTGAAAAAAGGGAGATAAACATACAAGCGTAGAGATGAAATCTACAATGCCAGCAAAAGAATTCGCTGTAGAACAGATGTTCTCTGATGTTAGAATCACAAAATTCATCAACTACTTGATGAAAGATGGAAAAAGAACTATCGCGCACAAGATCTTTGTAGACACGATGAAAGAGATTCAACTAAATGGACATCCAAATCCACAAGCAGTGCTTGAAACAGCTATAGAAAATGCAGCACCAGACATCATGGTAAAATCAAAGAGAATTGGAGGTGCGGTATATCAAGTTCCAATGGAAGTGAAGCAAAACAAGAAACTATTCTTCTCCACAAAATGGATCCTTGATGCAGCAAGAGGTAAAAAAGGAAAACCTATGTACAAAAAACTTGCTGAAGAACTGTTAGCAGCATATTCTGGACAAGGTCCAGCTGTTAAGAGAAAAGAGGAGGCACATAGAATGGCTGAAGCAAACAAAGCATTTGCATATCTCGCTAAGTACGTAAAATAAACGACAAATATATCTTTTTTATACAAATTATCGTTCGACAATGCCAAAATGTAATCAATCCAACTTCAATCATGAGCTATATAATCTCAACAGAGCAAGAGCAAAGTCTGGTAACAAAAAAGAAAATGCTATCAAGCATGCTGTTATGCTCAGAAAAAGAGAACAAACTGAGGGAAAAACTGCTTGGATAAAAATGGCAACATACAAATCAGAAGCGAAGTTAAAAAAATATCAAATAACTGAGCAAATGATTCAAAATGCCATGCACAAAGAACCCTCTTTAGCTGTTTAATCCATAGTATATATCATGTCTAGACTAACAACCCAAGCTAAAAGAAAGCTTAATAAAACTCTTAGGAGAGTAGAAAAAGTAGTGATGATGGATACAAGAAAAAATATGGAACAGCAAAAGAAGTGGAAAGCGAAAATACTCAACTCAAAGGCAAAAAAACAATCAAATGTAATTGCATAATTTTATATTAGTTTCATTGTATACTCATGAATAACGCTAGACTACAAGAGTTATATCAACAAAAATGATATAATACGGTGGATATCAAGACAGGACAGTTCTTAGAACTTCACGAAAAACTTGGTGATCGTATATGGAAGTTTAAGGGACTTGTTATAAAGACGCAGAAAAAGTCTCATCCAGATGGAACTTTTACTATTAGAGGAGTGACTTCTGGGCATACTATAGAAAAAGTATATCCGTTCTCGTTCCCTAACTTTTCAAAAGTTATCCTCCATGATGAGTACAAGATTAGACAATCTAAACTCTACTATATTAGAGAAAAAGTAGGAAAGGGAGCAAAATTCAAGAGCATTATCACTCCTGAAAGAAAAGAAATAGACCTCCAACAAAAAGCTGAATAAAAATGTACCACATTGTGTGACATAAACGTTAGCATATACCATGGTCGTTCTAGTTGACCATGCAATAGACACCGCAAAGGTGTCAAACCAATATCTTTATTTGCACTATACTTACTCTTATGGAATTACAAGTAACAAACCGTACAGTATTTGGAAAAAAGGTGAACTGACTTCGTAAAGCAGGTTTCGTTCCAGGTGTTATCTACGGAAAATATATCAAAACTCCTATGTCAATTCAATTTGAAAAAAACGCATTTCTGAAAACATATAGACAAGCAGGTGAGTCAACACCAGTTGATTTACAAGGCGATTCTTCTGAATTGGTTCTTATTCATTCAGTTGACACAGATCCAGTGACTGATGGAGTGATCCATGTGGATTTCTTGGCTGTTAAGGCGGATGAAAAGGTAAGAGCATCTGTAGAAATTGTTTTGGTAGGTGAGGCACCAGTTGAAAAGGGATGATTATGATCTGTACAGTTAGTAAAAGATTTCGTTACTGTAGAAGCACTTCCAAGAGATTTACCACACAATATCGAAGTTGATATCTCTGGTATGGCTACACTTCAAGACGGTGTATTCGTATGAGATCTTAAGGTGTCTGATAGGGTTGAAATCATTGATGATGCAGACCAACCAATCGTGGCTGTAACTGAGTTACAAGCAGATGAGGTAGAAGAAATCGCAGCTCCAGCGGATGCAGCAGGTACGGCAACAGCAGCAGCAATTGATGCTGAAAAGAAAGCAGAATAATTCTTACAATACTTTATTTTACATTGCAAACCCCTTATAATAATGGCAAGAGTATGTGACTTTACAGGTAAAAGAACAGTTTCTGGTAGAAATAGATCTCACTCTATGAGACAAACTAACAGACAATTTAAACCCAATCTTATCTCAAAGATAATTGATATTGGTGATGGTCAAAAAATAAGAGTAAAAATAGCAGCTAGTTTTTACAAAAAATACAAATCAGAACTATAAAATACTCAACTACGAGAATTTCATGCTTGCAATCTATGCAGAAATGAGTAATTTCAAGCATCGATATTTATCGTGGTTAGAATGGAGGAAAAGGCCTTAGCTTTTTTTTCCACTCTAACTTCGGTTAGAGTCTCCCGACTTGTTTGGGAGTTTGGGCTGGTAGCTCACCTGGTAGAGCAATCCCGACAAGTCGGGACGGACGAGGGTGCGATTCCCTATAAGCCAAATAAGAAACAAAAACATGGGCTGGTAGCTCAGTGGTAGAGCAATCCCGACAAGTCGGGACGGACGAGGGTTCGATTCCCTGTAAGTCAATTAAGAAACAAAAACATGGGCTGGTAGCTCAGTGGTAGAGCAATGGCCTTTTAAGCCACTGGTCGAGGGTTCGATCCCCTCCCCGCCTACAAAAATCTCTGTCTTCGGATAGGGATTTTTTTTTGATATATTCTTTCCTTACAAAACACAAACAAACCATTAGCAAAATCACGTCTATTTCTTACAATATTATTGTTGTAGAGAACTATTTTACATTATCACGCAATATCGATGATTCCTATTTGAGATGACCAAGTAAAATGATGACATAAGCCAATCTTCACCTGGCTCTTTTTGATCATAAACGTGCTTGTGTTTTTGTATCAAGTTACTCTCAGTGAGGCCGGTCTAGATGGATTTATAAGCCAATTTGCTTTGATCCCTGCGGATATTTCGCAAGGTCAAAATTTGTATACGCTTCTAACAAGTATGTTTATGCATGGTGGACGGATGCATCTTATCGGGAATATGATATTTTTAAAAATATTTGGTGATAATATAGAAGCTCGTATAGGCAATTTTAAGTTTCTTCTATTTTATTTGTTGGCTGGGTTTGGCGCAGATTTTCTCCAAATAATTATGTGACCATCTGTGACCATCCCGAATCTAGGAGCGTCAGGAGCCATCTCCGGAGTGTTAGGAGCATATTTGCTTATGTTTCCACAAGCTCGTGTAAAAATGCTTAATCTTTCTGGAGGACAAATATATTTTATCGGCGCGAAACAATTTTTGTTATATTGGATTGGGATTCAATTACTCTCTTGAGTGTGATCACTGGCTACGGCTACGGGCGATCAGGGGTGAGTAGCTTATTTTGCTCATATAGGCGGATTTATCGTTGGTTTACTTGGCGGAACTTTTTTTAAAAAACTTACGAATGCTGGAGTATTAGATGATGGTACTAGCAGTATTGAAAATGAGATGATACAAAGAAATTCTCTTAATCCGCAAAATAAGACTACTACTCCTTCACAAAATTGACAACAATCGGATCCTATGCAAGTGTTGAGAGAGTATTTAGAAAGGATGCAAGGTAAGGGCTAGTATCCGAAACAAATATTTACTATAAGTTAGATTATAACCCCATATTTTTTCTATCATTATGTCTTTTTTGACAAGGGATAATTTTTTGCTATAATTAGAATACAAACATTATTTTTTTCTATTTCAAATGCTAAATAAACCCTGATCAAACAACGATGCCACAACTAGCAAATCATCTGATAAACAACAACAAATAGATTTTTTGAAAAATGAAGTTTTGGTAAAATTTCGTGTCAATGAAGAATATGATAGAGGGATTACAGAAAAGCTTGGCACAGAAAAAGAAAAAGAGACCAATGAAATTGATAAAATTTATGAAACCAGTCTAGACTACTTAGAACAAAATGCTCAACTATACCAAAAATCACGAGATAAGATTGGCAAAGATTTTTTCGAGTATGTTGCAAAAGAAACCGGCTATCCTTGGAAATATACAAAATATAATGCGAATATGCTTACCAGCAAGGGGTGAGCGTCTAATTGGGATAAAGGGGATGCAATCAATCCAAAAGCATCACTCGATATTTGAATATGACGAGAAAAGCCTTCAGGCGAGGATGAATAGCCAAAATATAAAATAACACAAGATGACAAGCAATTTATGAGAAGAATTGTCGCACACGAATTAATACTTTCGGGTTTAATTGTAAATTAGGTGTGGTTTTTTTCTAGAATTTATTAGTTCTAATACG
>CAZMFL010000005.1:28732-31454 GCA_964565575.1 uncultured Candidatus Peribacteria bacterium | reverse complement strand
CATTTGCTGTTGTTTTGGTCAGTATGCGCGCCCGATAAATATATTTGATTTAATAGCATTTATGGTTTGATTGTTGAGAACTGCTGTAATTGTAGCATTTTCAGGCATTGAAGGGACAATCTTATCTATTGCTATTTGAATATCTATTGGAGCAAGCGTGCTTGTAATTGTATCGTTTTTGATAAATACATCTGAACTAGTAGACGTAATTTTGTTATATTGGATATCTTGTGGTTTTTTCCATTGTAACGTAGCTTGAATATCATACGTAGCTTTGTTTTCATTGATTGTATCAGATTCACAAAATCATTGTTTTCACTCCATCGTAGTAAAAACAAGTCTAATTATGTATTGATCACCGTTTGGCGGAGTGTAAGTCAAACTTGCATTAGAACTTGGAAATGTTTGTATTGTCTCTTCTTTTGTTAGATTATATACTTCAAAATTCATTTTGTTAATTTCATTACTTCCTTCAGCCCGTGTTCATTGAAAAGTGATAGCTCAATTGCTTCCTGCTTTTTGAGAGATAGTACAAATTGGCACATTGTTTTCCAATAATCTAAGTGGAAAAAGATAATAATACAATGGATATTTCTCGTTTTCAGGCAATCTATATCTCACGTATAATAATCAGGGTTGTGTATAATTGTAGCTGAAAAATGCTTTGTTTTCTTTTTCCGTTTCATCCTTACCATCACCATTTAAATCCCACGCAATTTCATTGTTTCTGAATCCAAAATCAGTAAAGATCTTTTTTGCATCAAAGATCAAACGGGCTGGTGTATCTCAAGCCATTACTTCTGTGTTGTTTTCATTTGTCTTGAGTCAAATACCATTCTTCGTAATTATGATTTCTCATCTGATAGTGATGCTTCCAACTGGAATTTTACCACTTTTGATTTGTTGAGATGGTTTATCAAAATACGTATAGATTGCTTCTAGATAATATGTTCCTTTTCTCATATACAAACAAGGATCATCAAACCATGCAGATTTTTCAGTTGAATCATCACTCAAAATATTATTTCCTCAAACTTGTGCGCTAGGTTTATTTCAATCTCCATTTCCACAAGAAAGTGTTAAAGAATTGGCATTGTTTGTACCAAGTTTACTTGATAGGACTTGTCTAAATGTATCATTGATTTTCATAGAAACATTTAATGGAGCTATACTTGTAATGTTGGGATTCTCTATTTCTTCTACTTTACTTACTATAGATCATTTAGGATATACAGTTAGATATCACACAACCAAATTTCTTGAATAATAATTCGTATTTATTTTGGAAATATTTGTCAACACAACGACACCCAATCCCAAACTAATACTCAGCAAAATAAATGAAATAAAGATTCAAATAATATATTTCCCTTTTGGGACATTTTTTGCTTTTACAAGTCTATAAGAACTTATTCCAAGAAATGCAAACGATCCAAAGAAAAGAATCCCAAAGAATGCGCCTGCAATGATCATCAAAATAGATTTCGCTTGTGCGGGGCCTATTCCGATTGTTACAAGAGAGGTTGGATTTTGTATCGCATAGTAGACACCTGCAAAGATAAGAGCAACAAGCAACACAATAAAAATCACACATCCAAGCGCAAACGCCTTGGGTCAGATTTTAGAGCCTCTTTTTTGTGTTGGCGTTCTAATATACACTTTTTGCTTAGGTTCTTCTTTTTTATCACCAGTTGATTGTGTTGGTTGTTGGGTCGTACCAGTTGCATTTGTAGGAGTAGAAACCGACGGATTTGTGGTATTCGTCTCTGGCAGATTGTTTTGTGTCTTTTCTGGTTGTGTTTCTGGGGTTTTGTTTAGGTCGCTCATACGAAATGTATGTAAAATATAAATACGCTATTAGTATACTCAATTATCTAAAAACATCTACTTACGCAAGTGTTTTTCGTTAAAATAGCTGTAAAAAATTTGACAAGAACCAAAATGTGTATATAATAAATATGTTATTCTTTTTTATTTGTTGAATACAAGAAAATGCCTGGTATCGAAAAAAAGAAAATTGATTATGTAAAAGAGGCAACAGAATGGATCAAAAAGCCTACTATTACAGATGCAGAATTTGACAAGTTATTCAAAAAGTACGAGTGAAAAAATGTTAAAAATCCTGTTGAAGAATTAAATAGACAGATGGAAATTGAAAAGAACACATCCATGCAAAAGGAAATGCTTAGTCTTCGTCAAACTATCGAGAAAAACATTATTCCTAAAGATATTACTTGGTCAAAAGAGTCTCAAACCCTAATGGCTAATTATATTTTGGGAACTAAAAGGGGAGCTGTTTTGGAAATAAAAAAATTAAACAATAGTGCGAATGTAGATATGCATATATTTAACAATTGACCAGGAAGCATAAATATAAAGAAGTCATTTCCAATGTCGCAAGTTGATAAGATCCCTGATTTTATACAAAAAACCCTTCAGTCAGGTGTACAACTTAAGACCTTATTTGGCATTGATGTTGGATCTCCTTATACACCAAATGAAAACTTGCTCCAGAAAATTACTGCTAAAACGAAAGTGGCTGTAAAAGTTTTTACTCAGAACGTTGATAAATAGAGCATCAATTATTTTACTCTCATCTTGTAAAAAACCTGTAAAATCATATAAACGAGTGGTTAATCTGCTCGTTTTTTAGATTATAGGAAAATTAAAATATAATGGTACCTATAATCTAACTGTGCTTTTCACTTCGTCTCTTTTCTTT
>CAZMFL010000005.1:0-28722 GCA_964565575.1 uncultured Candidatus Peribacteria bacterium | reverse complement strand
GAGCAAAGAATTGAGCCTTGTTCAGAGGCATATTTTATATAGCAAAAAATTATGATTTATGATGCAAAATACTCTTTCTAAGAAACTACCTTCGTTTAGGATACAAGTACTTGGCTGTCAAATGAACTATGCTGACAGTGCAAGACTCAAAGCAGTGTTGCAAAACTGTTGATTTTCGCGAAGCGACAGCATCGAAGATGCTGATATCGTCATCTTTGATACATGCTCAGTGAGGCAAAAATCTGAAGATAAAGTATTTGGTGTGCTGAATGATCTTCCAAAAAATAAAAAAATATGGTTGACATGATGTATGGTACAACACTATTTAAAAGCTGGTAGAATCACCAAACAACAGATTGATAGACAAGAAAAAAACCAAAAGAAACATGAGATACAAAAGCCGTTTGATATAGATACACAGGACCAATTTTTGCAAGCAGACGGTGAAATCACAAGTATAAAACAGCTCCCAAAAAACTTACAAACAGGGAATTTTATTTGAACAGTGAAAACCACAGATCCTGTGATTATTTGATTACAAGAGTGAGATTTGGAAGGGTATGCATCATTCAACTCAACAGAAGGTGATTATTTATTCCTGAACCACGCATTCAATCCACTCTACAAAAAACTTGTTATGAAATCACCAGCAGTAGAGCTTCTGTTTCGTATAGATGACGTCGGTATGCTACCAAAAGTGTTGCAAAAATTATGATATGATGTGCATCCTGATGGTGAGGTAACAAACGAGTATACAGGCATAATTCCTCGTGATAGTAATCAACTTTTGTTGTCTTCTAGCAAAACAGCATATGTGCCAATTTCTGTATGATGTAGCCAGTTTTGTTCATACTGTATCGTGCCGTATGCGCGTTGATTAGAAAAAAATAGACCAGTCGACCAGATCGTATCCGAAGTGAAACATCACTTAGATACTGGCATCCAAGAGATCGTTTTGCTCTGACAGATCGTAAATAAACATCCACATTTTGTGCAGATTTTGAAAGAAATATTGCCTTTGCCATGATTAGTGTGGTTGCGTTACACGTCACCATATCCGAACTACTACTCTCCAGAACTTTTAGCATTACATGAGACAGAGCCCAAACTTTGCCCGCATATACACATGCCATTACAATCCTGATCTGATGCAATATTGAAAACAATGCGTAGGTGATATTCGATAGAGCAATTTACATGATTCGTAGATGCAATTCGTGCGTTGAAAAGGCCAGCCGATTTTGCCCATCCAGAAAATGGCAAGATCCAGCCGATTTCTATTACAACAGATATAATTATTGGATTTTGTGATGAAACCGAGCAGGACTTTCAAGGTAGTCTAGACATGATAAAATATGCAAATTTTGATATGATTTATATGGGGATTTACTCGCCACGTCCGGGGACATACGCTTTTAAAAACCTCCAAGATGCAATCTCTCGCACCGAAAAACAGACAAGATGGAAACGCATGAACACGCTTTTGACGAGTGTTTCCAAAGACAATAATCTTGTAGAAGTTGGGACCGTCCGTGAAATTATGATAACAGCGATAGATCAAACAACAAAAGGGATCAGAATAACAGGATATACTGACAACATGAAGACAGTGGTTGTGCTTGTGGAAGGTAATCTATCGGATGATGGTCAGTCTGTTACGAAGATTGGCTCTCCGAGCCAAAAAATACTACTTCCCCGTATCGGTGATTTTACAAAAGTAAAAATTACAAAAGGAGAAAGTTTGAGATTAGAAGGGGAGTTAGTATAGCCAATATTTAACTTTAATTATTAATTGTTAATGATTAATGATTAATTTTGTTAGCATGCTTAGCGATATGAGGAGAGTCAATTCTTATTGCATTAGCATATGAAGTTAGATAGTACTTGTCGAGTGGGTTTTTACCCCGACGTGTCGGGGTGGAAGGCTAGATGAACACAAAGTAGTAGATAGATATTTTCCGCAACGCTCCCCGAGACAAGTACGCTAACGAATATGCGATCATATCAGTTTCCGGCGGTTTCGAATACGCTAGCAAACGATACTTAGTATTAATTTTTGATTATATGAACCAGCGATAGTAGATGCATTTCAAGTCATAATTAACCATATTATGGACTCAATTGCATTTTCTATGCAAATTCCTATACTTCCAACATGTCACGTCTATCAGAAGATATTATAGCAAATGTAGATATAGTCGATGTGGTTTCCCGTTATGTACAACTCAAGAGGGTGGGCCGTAATTTTGTTGGTCTTTCACCGTTTCGTAATGAGAAGACACCATCATTTACAGTCTCACCTGAAAAGCAAATTTTCAAGTGTTTTTCGACATGAATTGGATGAAATGTGATTAAATTCATCATGGAAATAGAAAAAATTGATTATCGAGATGCCGCACAAATACTAGCGAAAGACGCCTCAATAGACATTAAAGAGTATCAGAAAAAAACTTCACCTGCATTACAAGAAAAGCGAGAGAAACAGGGTGAAGAAAAAGAAAAATACAAACTCATGTTGCGCGTTGCACAACAATATTTTTTGGACGAGCTTGCGAAGTCCAATAGTGCGCAGCACTATCTTCATGAGAAAAGAAACCTAACGGACACTATAATTCAAGCGTGGTGAGTATGATATGCGCCGGATTCATCATTTTGATTACCTAAATTATTGTTAGGAAAATGATTCTCGGAAGCAGATTGTGAGCAGATCGGTTTAGCAAAGAAAGGTCAGAGTGGCGACATGTATAGTTTTTATCGTAATCGCATTACTTTTCCAATTTTTGATCATATGGGCACGCTCGTGGGTTTTGGTGCACGCGCTATCAATCCAGACGACCAGCCAAAATACCTTAACTCGCCAGATAGTCAACTGTATGATAAATCCAAGATTTTATACTGACTTGATCAAGCGAAAAATACGATAAAAACCCACGATAAACTTGTTGTCGTTGAGTGATATATGGATGTGATATGAGCGAATCGTTTGATCGGAGCACCGATTGCGGTTGCAACATGTGGCACATCGTTGACGCCAAACCATATGAAACTATTGAAACGTTATACCACAAATATATTCTTTTTGTTTGACAATGATCCTGCTGGGATGCAGGCATCTTTACGTGCTTTGAAAATCGCATATCAACAAGATATGTACCCTAAAGTGCTTTTGTTACCATCCAGCGTAAAAGATATTGATGAACGAGCCAATACTCAACCATCTGAAGAAGAAAAACAAAAATTTTTTGATGAGGCAATTGACGGATTTTTGGGTGTGATGCACCAAGAGGCAAAAAGAGCTGATCTACAAAACCCAGTCGAAAGAAAGCGTTTTTTACAAACGTTGTTTGAGGTTTTGATGTATATTGAGGATTGGACAATTCTCACCTGGTATTTAGAAGAATTAGGGAAGTATGCTGGAATAAATTATGATATGCTTTTTTCTCAATATAAAAGTTTCACAAGAACACAAACAATCACGCTTGCACATGCGCACAAAGAAAAAGAGCTATCCAACAAAAAACCAATGGAAAAAAGCGAAAACCTTTTCAATGCTTTTTTTTATGGTACATTTTTGCATGATAATGGTGTTCTCAATTCGACAGTAGATGAGGCCATGATCCTTGTTGTTGAACTCGCAGGGTTGATAGATGATGAGATACTATTACGCGTCGTTAGTGGTGACGTAGGGGAGGCATATGAAGATATCGCACAATCACAACTTCGATGGGAAACACATCGAGAGTGATTTGATGAAGAAAAGAAAAAGGCAGAGGTCTTGCACCATTGTAGAAAGTACTTACAAACAGCATTACGTCTAATTAACAAAGAAAATAAAATTTCTGGAGCAGAGAAACAAGATTTGATGAAAAGAGTTCAGGATCTAAAATAAACAAGACCGGTCTCATATATGTGTTTTTTGTCTAGATGTCAACAATTTTCTGTTGAAATGCGATTTTGTAAAGGTATACTTTTTTGTGTATCTTTAGAGATTCGTCTTGCGAGATAGTATATATGCGAATTTGATCATTAACAGATAAATAAACAATTAACAAATTAAAGAAAGGAAAACATTATGAAAACGAATGTCGAAATTTTTATGTCAAAAAAACAGTTTAGAGAGCTTACAAGTATCTTGCGAGTTTTTACCAACACTCAAAAAGATTTTATCCCCGTAATGCTTTTGAAAAAAGGCGTTTCAAATGGAATGCTAAATCCCTTGCCAGTAGAAGATTTGCAATCCGGCAGGTTGACAGCTGGTTGTAACTTAACTACTCCGAAATGTAGTTTTGTGCTTTCAAGTCGTCATTTTATGGCATTAGGTCGCCTGATCTATGCAATAAAAAGCAAAAGCGAAAAACAAATCGCTGAAGTCATCAAAACATGGCAGTATGCACTACCAGAAACTGTAGAACTAATTCTGGCTAAATGAAACTATCATGAAGATCAAACTAACTGAAAAGGAAGCGAATCTTTTTTTTGAAATTTTACTCCTGTTGGATCAAAACACCACAGATTTAAAAAAACATGAAAAAGAGTTTTCTGTATTGCTTCGGCAAGATAGTTTTAAAACACTTGCACCAAAACTGTCTTTCGATGCTTATGAAAGAATATTTTCTAGCTACCTGATTGTTTTTGAAGGTCACTATAAGGTAGGCGAAGAACTATTCACTAGCAAAGAAAGATTTATTCTGAAAGAAGAAGAGATGTTGTTCTTACAAAAAATGATGCGAAGTTTTTTTAGAGGAATTACTAAAAAAGATAGTTCTCTAAGCACTCTCATCATGCTTTCTAACAACAAAATCGCTTTAAAGAAGTTGGTAGTATGCTTTTTAGAAAAATGAAATGAAATAAAATAAAACAAATTAAATTAATGCTTATGAAAAAAATTAGTATGATAATGGCATTATCAGCAAATAATGTCATAGGAAAAAATGATGTTGGAATATATTCTATTCCTTGGCGATTACCGAGGGATATGAAAAACTTCAAAGAAATCACGATTGGAAAGATAGTGGTGATGGGCAGAAACACTTGGGATTCTCTTCCAGAAAAATTTCGCCCACTACCTGATAGGACTAATATTGTTATCTCACGTCGTGATTTAGTCTTACCTGAAGGGGTACTTTTGATGCATTCAATTGAAGAAGTATTGCAATTTGCAAAAGATTCTGAAGTTGAACTTATTATAATCGGCGGATCGCAGATTTATAATGCATTCATGCCGTACGTTGAAAAGGCTTATATCACTTTAGTTCATGAAGTTTTTCATGGATCAAATTTGGTTTATACATCGGATACGTGTCGTTTTGAGGTGTTTCAAAGAAACTTCAAAAAGATCTTTTCAGAAGACTGGTTGCCTGACGAGAAAAATACTATTTTTGCAACCTACTACATTTTTGAAAAAAAATTATGAAAAAAGAAAAGAAATTATGAAACAGTATTTAAATGGACTTAAAGCTATTCTTGATAATGGCTACTTCACCGGTGACAGAACTGGCGTTGGTACACAGGCGCTTCCGGGTTATTATTACACAATGCAAATGGAAATGAAAGAAACGCCCGAAGGAGGATTTCTTATTAAAAATTTCCCCTTATTGACTACTAAAAAAGTTTTTATGCGGGGAACTTTTGAAGAATTAATGTGGAAATTACGAGGAGAAACAAACATCCGGTCTCTTGTAGAAAAGAATGTTCACATTTGGACTGAATGGCCATTTAAAAAATGGCTTGAAGCAACAGGAGAAATTGATAAGTTCCAATGGTATATTGACGATGAAAAGTCGGACTATACCGATGAATGGAAACATAGAATCAAAGGGTTTGAACAAAAAATTCTTAATGATCCAGATTTTGCAGTCAAATGGGGTGAATTGGGTCCTACTTATGGTCACCATATGAGAAGATTTGGTGAAGTAAAAGTAGAAGATTTAGATGGTCTAATACAAAACGTTATAATTAAACATTCTCTTTTAACCCCAAAAGATATTGTAAAAGCCGGTGAAGATCAGCTGATTAATGTTTTCAATACTATCATAAATAAACCTACAGATCGCAGAGTAATTATGAGCCTCTGGAATCCACATGATAATAAGAAAACATTATTGCCTCCATGCCCGTGTTTTTATCAATTTTTTCCTAATCAGGAAGGGTGTCTTCATTTAAATGTATACCAGAGAAGTTGTGATACTTTCTTGGGAGTCCCATTTAATGATTCTCAGGATGCGCTATTTCTTATATTGATGGCTATCACAACAAATAGGAAACCTGTCTCATTCAATCATTCTTTTGGTGATTTCCATGTATATAATAATCACCGAAAACAGGTCGAATTGCAACTATCTCGCGAGCCAAAAGCTCTTCCAATATTGCATGTAAAATGCAAAAAGGAGTTTATTACGGATTATACTTGGGACGATATTGAGATTTTTGATTATTATCCAGAGCCTCCAATTAAGGCTCCTGTAGCCGTATGATACCAAGTGATCAAAACTCAGGGACACTAGATGACGTGTTCTTTTCCATGTTTGTTGGAAATGATCAGGATATTTACCTGCAATTTTATTATTATAATGAACAGGGTAGTCTTTGTAATAAAGCGTTAAGAATGTGTCAGAGTGGAAGTGCGATTCCACCCTCTGTGAAAGTTGCTTCTCTTAACCTCCTCTTGGTGATGGAAAAAGAGGAGCTATTATGATTAAAGACGAACCAATCTTACTCCTTGCAAGTCGCTTCTAAAGGCCATCTGTAAGGGGTAAGATATAACCAAATTACCTATGGAAATAAACCAAGAGAAAACAGATCTCCAATTCGATAATGTAGTTTCTGCATGTCGTGCAACATTTGTGCGAAAAATGCAGGACTATGGACCAAGTTGGAGAGTGCTTCGGAAGTCTTCTATGCTTGACCAGATTTTTATCAAAGCCAAAAGAATACGTCAAATTCAAGAAACTGGCCACCAAAAAGTGGACAATATTGGCGATGATGTTAAGTCGGAATTTCGAGGCATGTTGAATTATGCTATTATGGCGTTGATTCAAGACAAATTAGGTGATACAACTGATCCTGATGATACTTCTATCGCCTCACTTGAAAAAATGTATGATGAAATCGTTCTTGACACTAAATCTCTTATGCAAAAGAAGAATCACGATTATGGTGAAGCATGGCGTGATTTCTGTGAAACAACTTGTGTAGATCTTATTCTTACGAAATTACTTCGTATTAAACAGATTTACAAAAATGATGGTAAAGTGCAGGCGAGTGAGCCTCCAACAGAAAATTATAAAGATGTTATTAACTATTCAATTTTCGCTCTGATTTTGATGAACGAGGAATAAAAATAATATTTCAATCTTACAGATTAGGCGCTTCCGTTTTTCGGGAGCGTTTTTTTTGATTATAGAAAAATAAAAACAATGATTAATGATTAATGATTAATGGTCCTTTTTTATTTATAATTATTTAGGCTCTAGACTAGATATTTTCTTCTCTTTCTGTGATCAAAGAATTGAGCATCGTTCAGATGCATTTTTTATATTCTTCTTGCATTTTTCTCTTGAATTCATATCCTCTAATGGACATAATTTTATATTACAGGAAAAAGAATGTAATGCCGTTCCTATAATCTATCTTATGCTCTTTGCGTCGTCTTTTTATTCTACTTAGTAGAAGAAAGATTATACTTAATGCTACATTTTATCATTATTTAGAAAGATATGTTACGTTTTTTTTATGACAGTTTAGATACTGTAAAAAAGCTTAGAAAACCATCTAAATCAGATTACATTACGTTAACTATTGCTATTTTTGTAGCAGTAATTTTAGGTAGTTTATATTTTATGGGTGTAGACGCTTTTGTTAGCAGTGTTTACAAAATATTTTATTCTTTGATGAAAGCTTAAATATGGCTTTGGAACCTATACTACAACAAAATGATACACAAAAACAAATTGATGATCGTACTCATAGATGGTACTCTTTAAGTGTTGTTTCAGGACAAGAACATCTTGTTGTAGAAAACATGAAAGAGAGGATAAAAAAACAAAATTTGTATGAGGACATCACTGATTTTCTTGTACCAGAAATACAAGAAGCGACAATGAGAAGTGGTAAAAAATTGATAAAAGCTAGGAAATTATATCCGGGGTATATTTTTGTAAAATCAAGAATGAATGATAAACTTTGGTATATCATTAGAAATACTCCATGAGTTAAACTTATTGTAGGTGCTGAAACTCGTCCTGTTCCTTTGACAGATAGAGAGTATGATGTTATCATGCAACATATTGAACAATCAAATGAAAAAGCAACGATGTATATACCATTTCAAGAATGAGATGTCGTGTTGTTGAAAGAAGGTGATTTTGCCAATATGAAATGAAAAGTGAAAGATGTTGATGTGGAAAAATGACTTGTCGTTGTAAACGTTGAAATACTAGGAAGATTAACGCCAGTTGTACTTACGTTCGAAAAAGTTGCAT
The DNA here is from genome assembly GCA_964565575.1 of uncultured Candidatus Peribacteria bacterium. Taxonomy (GTDB): domain Bacteria; phylum Patescibacteriota; class Gracilibacteria; order Absconditabacterales; family Absconditicoccaceae; genus JBDHUW01. Next base: position 20,242 of record CAZMFL010000005.1, on the reverse strand, counting down.
TGGCAAATTAAATACTCATAAATACATATATTCTTCTGATGAAAGAAACTCGCCTTGTTCGTATAGCTTTGTTTTTGATTTTAGTAGCATTTTCATTGATCTATGCTTTGTTTTTTATGGTTCAATGAGAACATCTGAGAAAAGATTTTCAAAGTATATTCGTTTATCGATGATTTATTGAGTCAGGCAATATACAAAAAACTCCATTATCCACAGGTCTACTTCTTAGTTGAAATGTTGTAGATCAAAATACGTCAGATGCCACAACATCTTTATCAACAGAATCATCTATTGTAAGTGAAACCCCAGACTCATTCATAACAGACGTCCTATCAGCCACTAATTCTGGACAAAGGATACTTTCATGAACTGCATTATATTATGGGTCATTAGATATCTTAAAAACCTTGTGAATCCGCTATGACGTGTATGTAGGTAAGAAATGAACAGAATATAAAATTCCTGAAATGGTAAAAGACGTATGATGAACTACTATTGAAATTTATGCGAAGAACGCTATAATAGACAACCTGTATTTTGGCGATAGAGTTACATTTGCGACATTACCTAGTCAATTATCTATTCAAACAAACGTTTTTGTGCGCATTGATGATGAGCTTTGGCTCATTCAAGATCTTACAGGAGAATACAAACAAAACAAAAAACACATTAGATATATCTTCACTAACCAGTAGAAATACAATAAATAACGAAGGAAAACACGCTTCAAGAAATGCCAGAGAGTAGCTTCAACTCTTTATGCTGACTAGTTGTGTTCACATAGTATCCTTATAGTAACCTTTCAAAAGGTACTATATTTATCTTTTACATGCATATGTACGATGGCTCCAGTAAAAAAAATTACGAAGAAGTTCACGCTCCACGTTGTTGCAGGAAAAGCACAACCAGCGCCTCCAGTAGGTCCTATTCTTTGACAGAATGGTGTTAATATTGGTGCGTTTATCAAAGAATTTAATGAAAAGACAGGTGATATTATGAAAAAATTTGCGCCTGCAGATGTAAAAGTTCCAGCAATTATTACTGTTTATGCTGATAGAACCTATGATCTTGAAATTGGTATCCCTTTGACATCACATCTTCTTTTGTGGAAGTTAGGTCAAAAAATGTGATCAGGAGAACCTAATAAAAAGAAAATCGGTGCTCTAACTCCGGCAGATATAGCTGAGATTGCTGAAATCAAAAGACCTGGTATGAATACAAACAATATGGATTCAATCATGACTTCTATCATAGGAACTGCAAAAAGTCTTGGTATAGAAGTAAAATAATTGTTGTTTAAACTAATCCAGAATTCAACCACTAGAATCAAACGAACTATATAATATAGTCCGTGGAAGATAGCAAAAGTATCATTGATAAAAATTTTTCTTTGAAAACATGCTGTCGTTATTACCACTTTATTCTTAATTATTCTTTCAAAATGGCATACGGAAAAAAGTACAACCAAGTAAAACCACTTGTTGATGAAGAAAAAAAATATAGCATGGAAGATGCTATTGTTCTTGTGAAAAAACTCTCTTATTCAAAATTTGTTGGGACATTAAATGTTGCTGTAAAAACTTTTGCAGATCCAAAGTATAATGATCAACAGATTAGAGCAACTGCTGTTTTGCCTCATGGAACAGGGAAAAAAATCATCGTTGCGGCATATGTAACAGATGATCAAATTGCTGGTGCTAAAGTTGCTGGTGCAGATATGGCTGGTAATCAAGAACTAATCAGAGATATTGAAAGTGGTAAAATAGCGTTTGATGTTTTGATAACTGCTCCTGATATGATGAGAGACCTAGCAAGAGTTGCAAAAGTGCTTTGACCAAAAGGATTGATGCCTTCTCCAAAAGCTGGTACAGTAGTGCAAGATATCAACAACGCAATTGATGAAGTAAAGAAATGAAGAATCGAATTTAGAATTGATAAAACAGGAAATGTACATGCAGCAATCGGAAAATTGTCATTTACAGACGAACAACTTCTAGAAAATCTTAGAGTGTTCCTCAAAGCATTGGATGATAGCAAACCTGCAGGTATCAAAGGGAAACTTATCAAAAAAGTTGTGATTTCTGCAACAATGTCTCCCGGAGTACAAGTAGAATATTAAGAAATCAACAATCTCATACACAAAGGAACCAACAAACACCTGTTGGTTTTTTTTGTGATAAAACAAAAATATAGTTAATTTTTCTTTCATTAAAAAAACCCTTCACGAAAAATCGGAAGGGTTGTAGGTTTATCGGAAGGGTAGTTAGGTTTAGTGTTTATAGTTTTTGTTCAATTCAGCAACAATTCGCTCGCGTTGCTTGTTAAAACGAGCAATTCGCAACCATTTTGCACATTTTTTAGCAAACATAATACCTTTTTGCGAAGAGTAAAAATGTTTGGTTACAAAAGCAGATGTATGGTCTTTTCCGCTGATTGAGTAGAACATAAACTCAACATTTTTGTTGTATTGGCGCAATTTGATGTTTTGTATATCTTGCATAAGCGTAAAAACTTGCATCAATCTTGCACCGTACTGCGGTGAACAAATGGGAGAGATAATACACTTGCCCCATGCTCGACGGATCGCCAATCGTAAATAGGTAAATGCTTCATATCCATTTGTTGAAGAATCAAACTTCATATTAGGATACTCTGCTCGTATCTTTTCAGATACTTCTCGCTGTCGACGTGGAAGGCCAACCAACAATACCAAGTTGTTTCTATGATCTTTATTGACCTCAAACAATTTTGTGATTGCTTCTTTGTAGAATGGCTTATCACAAAAAATGATAAACACATGTTTAATTGTACTGTTTTCCATAATTATTTATTTTTTTAATGTTAATGATCACTTTTAAAGATTTTTTACGCACATAGCACACTCATTGTAAATAAATGTGAAATAATGTCAATGATAATCCATACTATCTTATTAGAAAAATATGTGTATACGTATAATCACTAGAAAGCAAAGGAGATATATCATTGAATAGATCTAAATATTTGCCAAAAAGCAACTTGATGCGTATAGTAATGTGGTACAGAAATATCCCTTTATCATCTATTGTGTGTATATGTATATTCCAGATTCGTTTCGAGATGATGTTGAAAACCTTAAAAAAGAAGGAAAGTTTGAACAGGCACTCAAGAAAGTAAACCATATTTTGATGTCTGATCCTACCGACGAATGAGCTCTTTTACAGGTCGTTGATATCGAGTATCGTAGGGGAGAGTTGACGAGGGCCGAAAAGCCCATTGATTTCCTTATGTACACTAAAAAAGATGATCCAATGCACTTTTACATAAAAGGTGTTCTTGAGATGGAGAAAAATAATTGGTATGACGCAAAAAAATATTTTCAAGAAGCTATTAAAATGACAAATTTTGAGAATCATGAAATATTACGTTGTTATGGACTATGTGAGTATCGGTATGGGAATAGAGAAAAGTGATTAACCTTTATTCAACAAGCATTTGATCTTCACAATACTGATGCGGAGGTTATATATAATCTTATAGAGTTATATTTACTAGAATTTGATTATAAAAGGGCAAAACGTATGATAAAATATTTTTATGATAAACATGATAAAATTGAAACTTTTGATAAAGACATATCTTTTTATGATAATAAAATTTGACTCTTTGCAAAATTTGTAGAACAGAATGCACCAACAGCACTTGTAAATGGATAAATATACGTCTTTTATACTTAGTAAAACTCTTGTCTATGGAATGATTAAATAAAACCCAAATCCTTACAAAAAAAATCTCTAAGGAAGCCCAAATTGTCACAAAAAATGTGATATCAACTGGGAAAAAATTATGATTGAAGCTTACTCATAACACATGATTTTTTACTATCCGTCAATTTCGAAAAGGCAATCGAACACAGCTCGCAATGATGAGTTTTGTTTTTGCTCTCTTATTGCTGTTTTTGCATATTTTTGTCTTAGCATCAAAACTGACAGACAATGCAGCGACAGGTATCAAAGAAAAGTTGTGAGTGTATTTTTATGTTAAAGACGCAAACCAGGTGAGTTCTGGCGTAACTGAACAACAATTGGCTTCTCGTATCATATCTTTTAAAGATAGTTTAGAGCATTGAGGTGCTCGTGTAAAATATTTTTCAAAAGAAGAAGCTCTTAAAAATCTCCAGAGCCGTTTACCAAATATGGTCCAAAATTTTGATGAATATGGTATTGAAAACCCACTTCCAGCAACCTTGTATGTGAGTTTTAAGGATCAAAAACAATATGATTATGTCATGCAAGCAAAAACATCTTTTGAGGATATACTACTTGCTTCTCCAACACCAAATGCAAAAGATCAGTTTTCTAGAAATGCACGTTTAATAAACCTTTTGGGGTTATTACAGTTCTTTTTTATGTTTATTATCCTTGCGTGTGTTTTGGTTATTCTTGTTTTCTTGGGCATGATTATCAAAACAAAGTTTAGCGCAATGCATCAAAGTATCAATGTACAGAAGTTGTTATGATCTCCATTCTTCCGTTTAAAAAAGCCATTTTTCTTAAATAGTATTTTGATTTTGACTATTGCATTTATAATCACTGTTATTTTAAGTGCAATTTTACTTTCTAACTTGAGTAGTATTTTCCCATATCTTTTTGGTATCGAATTAAAAGAAATTATTAATGGAGAAAATGGGTTGAGTATTACACGATTGATTGTAGAATTCGTACTATTGATTTGAATTTCTCTATTATATGCAAATCGAGAGCTAAGTAGACTACTTAAAAAAGAGTAACATATATTTTTTTCTAAAAAAACCGTGGAGTTAAAACCATGGTTTTTTTTATTTCTGAAGAGTATTATGCCGGTTTTTTGATGAAATGTTTTGCTAGTTAGTGGGTACATATAGTATGCTTTCTAGATCAATTGTCTTGTATTCTTTATTTCTAAATACTCTTAAAGATATCTTATCTCATGGCTTATAAGTAAACAACGCATATATGAAGGGGAGAGTATTGTTTACTGGTACTCAATTCATCTCAGTTATTATATCTCCTGATAGCAACCCAGCATTTGCGCTTGGAGTTCCAGACGAGACGTTTTTCACGACATATCATTCAAATTTAGAATAATCATTTATTCTTGCTATTTCTTTTGTAAGATTATCAAAGGTTCAACCGATATAAGGCCTAGGAATTGTGTAGACTGCAGTTTTTCCATCCTCAAGTTTACTTCCAGTTGCGAATGATGCTAATGCGTTTCCAATAGAAGCAATTGTTGAAGTTATATATTCGCTCGTAATTGGAATTGCATAGCCGATATTCGCGCCTGCAGGTGATTTCGCTGTAGCTACTCAAATGACATCTCATGCTACATTTAATAATGGTCCACCACTATTTCAATCTTGTAATGCTGCATCTGTCTGGTATAGTCCGATATACATATCTGAAGTGGGTGGATTTATTAATGTTCTATTTGTAGCACTTATGATGCCAAGTGTAGCAGATGCTTCATCTTGATTTTCAATATTTCCTAAACTAAGTACAAATTGTCCAATACGAGTAATAGATTTGTAAGAGACGAAACTAGCAGGAGTCAAATTAGACGGGCTTGCTCATGTAGCATTTGCAATATGAAGTAATGCGATATCTAAGAGTGGATCCTCTCGAATTGTATCTACATGATAACGCTCACCTTCATTTGTTTTTACAACATATACTCATCCTTCTTTTTCTGTTACCGCATGTTTATTTGTTAGAATATAACCATCTTTAGTGATTATTATACCACTTGCTCCTCATTTTTTTAACACACTTCCTTTGCTTGGAAATTCATCCTGCAAACTAATTGTGACAACAGAAGGTGCTATCTTATCCAAAGCTGTAGTTACATTTGATTCAAGATTCATTACTCTACTAGTTTCATTTATTTTATCTTCAATAATTTGTTGTTTTACAATCTTTGTGACATCTCACTCTGAAGCTGGATTGAAAAAAGGGATTCCAAAATATGTTATTCCAATTACTGTTAAAATAGAAACAAGCATAGTTAGAACGATGAGAAATCAGGTTTTTTTCATAGTAAGAAGATCTAGCAAAGGATAAAAAAAAGGAATTTTGGACGATATGTAATTATTCAGTTGGTTCATCAAATATGATTCTTTTTGTTTTTTCATTTCGTCCAGTCATAATCTCATATATGTTTGTTTTTGCCGTTTTAGAAGCATTTAGAAGACTATTTTGCGCAGTTTCATCTCTACCAAATATTTCTATTTCATCTCATACATACAGATCAGCTACTTGTGATATCATCTCTGTTCCTTCGTTAGATTCTGATTTTGTTTTTCATAAAGGTCAAATACCAACAGTATGATAGTTCATACTAATGGTGCCTAATACTGGGAGGAAGGAATTTTTGGATTTTTCGTATCGTGCATTACTTAATAATCTAGGCAGTCATTCATAATATCCAAATGGCACAAGAGCAATTTTTGTATCTTCTCCTGTTTTTCGGGTTCCTCAGTATCCAATACGTTCATTGGCTTTGATCGTGCGAATGTCAATAATAGTTGAGGTTACACGTGCGCAGACTTGGAGAGATTTCGTGAGGTGTTGTTTAGGATGATCTCCTGATAGAGGAGAGTAGCCATATAACGCCAACCCTGGTCTTCGGGCAGTAAAGAATGGATCATCTATACTAAACAAACCCGCGCTCGCTCAAATATGTCTAAATGTAGGTGAGAAACCTGCATCTGAAATGATCTTGTGCATAGATTTAAAATTTGCTATTTGTTGGTCAGTTTTGCTACTATCTGCTTTATCAGCTTCTGCTAGATGACTCATGATACCTTCTAGTTGTATGTGTGGAGCGCTACGCAATATTTCTATTACTTTTTCTAGGTCCTGAAGATCAAATCATTCTCTATGCAAACCAGTATTTATAAAGAGGTGAATGCGAACATTTTTTCTTTTTTTTGCAAAATATTCTAGTCCATGGAAAGAGCTTATTGCAAAAACAACTCTTTTCCAATTATATAATCTATAATTTTCTGCGTTTGTTTCACTCAGGACAAGATAATTGTGTTTGTTGTACTTTGACGCAATCGCATATTCTGGAAATGAATCTATGCATAAATACGTTAGTGGCACATCTTTCAGAATGCTCGCAATCTGTTTTAGTCCATGCCCATAGGCATTTGATTTAATGACTGGGAATAGAGAATTGTGTGGATGTAAAGATTGGATATACTCAAAATTTTGCAAATATGCACGAGGATTGATGTATATTTTATTAAGTGGCTGTGTCTTTTTACTAAAAATAGAGCGTAAGAAATCTATCATTGTTTTACATATTAATAAAAATTATTTATCTTCTTTTGCAATTATTTTTACACCAATTGATTGGAGTTTCTTCAAAACATTGTCGTATCACCTTAAAATAATGTTTTCATTATAGATTGTTGTTTTCCCTCCTGCGATAATACCAGCAACCAATAGTGCGCCTCATCATCTAATGTCGGTACTATTTACCATATTTCCTTTTAATTTAGTCGGACCGACAATCACTGCTTGGTGAGGATTGAGTATTTCTGATTTTGCTCATAGCTTCTCAAGTTCTGATAAATATGCGAATCTTCCTTCAAAAAGTCTTTCAAATATTTTACTAACTCAATTCGCTTGCGTTAATACTACAGCCATGACAGACTGTAGATCTGTTGGAAAACCTGGGAATATCATTGTTTTGATTCCAGTTGCTTTGTATTTTCCAATATTTTTTGACGTTACGTTAAATGATTGGTGATCCAAAATTTTGTAATCTATCCCAACTGATCTTGCAAAGGTAAATGTAGAAAGCAACTCTTTGATGTCTACACCAGTTACTACGATTGAACTTTTTGGTGCAAGTGCGCCAACTGCTAAATAAAGACCAGCTTCTAGCATATCTCAGATGATGGTAAACTCCTTCTTCTGAATGCGAATTTTTTGTGGTTTGATTATGATACTATGGTCATAATTAATTTCAATATCAGCACCCATGTTTTTCAAAAAATCAACAAGATCAAGAACATGTGGTTCAATCGCAGCATTGTGGATGGTATAAGGTGTATCGTGCTTCCCCGGTAAAAAAGCAAGGTAGGTAAGTACTGCTTCAGTTGTTGTTACGCTGAATTCTGTTTGGACAATATCTTTTTGTGGTTTATTCACTTGTTCATATGTTTTGATATTTCATTTTTGTGAAATCTTGATGCCACACTGTGTAAGCGCATCATCAAATGCATCAAGACTTCTTTTCCCTAAATTACATCCTCCTGTTCCGATAAATCTAACTTTTTTGTATTTCAATAATCCATATGGTATCATCAAAATTGATACTCTAATTTTTAGACATTTGTGGGATGTTAGATCAAAATATGGTTTCCCTTTCGATGAGACAATCGCCTCATCTGCTACGATTTTGAGGTTGTGTACATCTAAGATATCTGGTTCGTTATGAAGTTTCACTTTATTTCAGGTAAGATAATTTGCAGCTATGATTGGCAATGTTGCATTTTTACTTCAAGAAACGCGAATTGTTCATTTTAAATTAGATGATTGTTGGATGACAAACATACGTATTTTTAGGAGATAAAAGAAGCTTCTGAACGACTCTCTTTAATCTGCTTCAGAAAGAAAAGAGACGAATTATTAATTATAAATTGTTAATTGTTATTATATTCTTTTTTTCCTGTAATCTAAAAGAATCATAAAAAAGTTATAGTGTTTTGAAACTCGATTGCAAATAAAGAAGGGAAATAGGTGAACTCCGCTCAATTACATGTTTTTCTCTGTTTCTGAAAGAAATATATCCGTTATTTGCACAAAATTTGCTTTTAGAGCCTCTTTGGGTATACTAGAGTTGTAAAATTTATTCTTTATTATAGAAGGATGAAACAACTTAAACAAATACAAAAAGTCGCAGATGATATCAAGACAATCACTATTCAAGGTGCAACAAATATTGCGAAGCAATGAATGAGTGTGCTGTGAGAGCAAATATTGGAACAAAAGTTCTCCTCATTCACTGAATTTAATACATTTTTCAAAGAATCAATTCGCTTGTTACAGACTGCAAGAGCGACAGAACCCATGCTTTTCAATGGTCTATTTGTTTGTAAAAATACTTATAAAAAATTCTTAAGAAGAAAAATCACATTCACAACACAACGTATGGAGGAACTTCAAAAGGAATTATCACAAGTGTGTTTTGCTTATGTGCAAGAAATAGAAATAGAACAAACTAAAAGACCAGCTATTGGAGCAGAACTTATTAAATCTGGTGATAATATTGCAACCCACTGTCATAGTGGCTCTGTAGTGAAAGTCTTAACAACCGCATGGCAACAAGGGAAAAAGATACATGTTTACAACTCAGAAACAAGACCTCTTTACCAATGAAGAAAAACATCTATAGATTTGATAAAAGCAGGTGTTCCTGACACAATGATAACAGACAGCGTAGCAGCATTTTTCGTTGATAATATGTATGAATCTAAAGTAAATATAGATGTTGTTTTTTTGTGAAGTGATGCAATTAAACTTGATTGAAGCGTTTACAACAAAGTTGGAAGCTTCGGTATTGCACTCTCTGCACGACACAGTAAAATTCCAGTGTATATCGTATGAAGCGTAATGAAAATTGATACTATTGGCTCTGTTAAAATAGAAGAAAGAGATGCAGATGAAGTTTGGGAAGATGCTCCCAAGTGATTGAAAATCCTAAATTATGCATTTGATATGATACCAGCAAAATTTATCACTGGAATCATCACAGAACACGGCATTATCAAACCAAAAGATATCAAAAAACGAGCAAAAAAACTTCAGAAAGGAGAGTATTAGAATATCATTTACCTCATATAAAAGAAAAAACCACCTGCAGTAACGCGAGTGGTTTTTTTTGTGAGCGTTTATTTTATGTGTGTTATATCATTTCTATTTTTTCTGCCTCAGCGACCTCTACTGGTTTTTTCTTTCCGAAGAATTCAATCGCTTCTGCTAGTTCTCGGTGATCTTTTGCATATTCTTCTATGCTAACACCAGCTTTGAACGCTTCACAAGATTGAACAAGAGCAGTAGCTCCAACCTGTGTTCCTTTTGGATGTGCGTGACAACCAGCTCCCATTGTGGTTATGAAGTCCATATTTCCCATAACATCAATAAATGGCTTCAAGAGTGTTGGATTGAGTCATCCAGAAATAATTGGACAACATTTCTTTAAATTTCTTCGAGTATCATCATCGTCATCTAAATTTTGGTGGCGATCTTCTTGTACTTTTTGTATCCAGTCAGCGTCGTTCTCTGGTATCGTTCCCCATGATTGTTCAAAAATATGTCATTGTTCTTGTAGTCCAAAGATATTGTGAGCTGCAGTTACGTCTTCTTCTGGGCTTCACGCCATCTTTCCAACTCATGCAGTACCAGTATGGATACCAGACGCGCCAGCTAATCTAGCGAATTTAGACAATACTAATACTGTGTATCAAATTGGGTTTTCTGGTCTTGTAAATGCTCCGTGTCATGCTCTATGGAAGTGAATAAAAACATCCGGATATTTTCTTCTAAGCGTCTGAACTGCCATCCATCCTGCAGTTGTTCAGTCAATCAAAAAAGCGTATGATCCTTTTTCCATACCAGAATTGATAATCATTTCACATCTTTCGATCATGGTTTCATAGTCGGCTGCTGACACATTAAAAGAATGGACTTTTTTATGGCCAGTCTCTTTAACTGCTTTATCCATTGCTTCTTTGATATGCATTACCATTTTATCAAATGGACAGAAATCCTGATCAGCTTGTGGTTCATCATTTTTTACGAAATCACCTCATCACACCCAAAAATCGTATGCTACCTCAGCATATTCAGCAGAAGTAAGGCCCATTTTGGGTTTTACTATAGTTCCTAGGATCGGTCTATCATAGACATTGAGATATTTTCTCATATCATCAAGAGTGTAACTTGGTCCATCGTATTGCTCTAACATTGCAGGTGGAAACCATACATCAAGGATCTTTAGCGCTACAATCTCTTTCATTCAAAAGACATTTCCAGCCACATATGTCAAAATATTTTGTACATTACCATTTCTATCGAAAAGTCTCCACGGATATGCGATCCAAACCAACTCTTTTTCTTGGTCTATTTTATATACCAACGCATTTAGTAGTTTAGAATAGGCAGTTTCGGTCAGCACTAAAAAGTTGGTTCAAGTTGATGATTCTGCAGCAACTTCACACGCTGCTTGTAACATATTGAGTTTTTTCCCTGGTTTCAGGTGGAAACAAGCGAGCATATAGTCTCCATTTTTTGGATCTGCCAGATCCATGTTGATATATGCTTTTTGATGATCATTGAGCGATGCAATAAGTTCTTCTAGTGTCATAATGAGGTTTTTTAATGATAAAATATGTTTTTTGATATGTTATAATTATCGCATAAAGATAGATTTTTGCATTCTACTTAAACTATACTGTGTCATATATATATACATATTTTGACAGAAAGCAAATTATTCTAATAAAAACATGAAAATACTTGCATAAAAATTGCTTTATTTTGATTCCTTGATATACTAATAGTATTGTATTATGCTATTTTATATATTATTAACGCAATCATGACAAACAAAACAAAAAAACTATCTACAAAAATAGGAAAGAAAAAAATTATCAATGCTAAAACCAAAATTATCGACATCAAAAACGGTGAAGATCTAATCGTTCTGCTAAATGAGACGCAAGCGTGGGAGCATGGAATTTCTGCTACCGATAAAGCATCTATGATTATTTGATGAGTTGAATTGGTTTTTGATGTTGATCTAACGCACAAGTATGTTGACATCAATGAGGTCGGAATAACAAGAGACGTTAGTGAAAAATATAACATTCAATCTGGAGAAAAAGTGCAACTACATTTTACAACAACCAGTACGAAAGCAATGGAGGCCTTGAAAAAAGCAATAAAGTGACAAAAATTACATTATGATGAAACATATAGTATCATGAAAGATATATCAGATAATCGTTTTACAGATACCCTTACGACGTACTATTCTGCAATTTGATTTTTCAAAACGAGCACAGATAATGAACTCTTTGAAATGGCGAAAGCAATGTGAGAAACAGGTGAGATGCTGAAATTCAAAGGTGTTGTTGCAGACAAACACTGCATGGGCTGAGTCCCTGGAAATGAAACGACTATGATAATTATACCACTACTTGCATCTCTAGGAATCAAAATGCCAAAAACCTTTTCTAAATCAATTACGACACCAGCTGCGACATGAGAGTGTGTAAATGTACTTATGGACATATCTTTTTCTAAAAAAGAGATCGAAGATCTTGTGAAGAAAAATAACTCTTGTTTGGTATGGGGTGGGGGATTAAGTCTCGCACCAGCGGATGAAAAGCTGATAAAAGTTGCGTATCCGTTGAGCATGCAATCATATTCTAGAACAGTTGTAAGTATAATGGCAAAGAAATATGCGATGGGAATAACTCATTCGTTGATAGATATCCCAGTTTGACCAACCGCAAAAGTTCCTGACAAAAAAACAGGTGAACTCTTAAAGAAGAAATACGAGTATGTGGGGAAAAAACTTGGGATGAAAGTCCGTGTTGAGCTCACAGAAGCGAAAGAACCGATCGGCGCATGAATAGGTCCTCATTTACAAGTTAGAGAAGTGTTAAGAGTTCTTCAACAACACGAAAAAAGACCTTTAGATCTAGAAAAAAAATCACTTCATCTATGTGCTGTTATTATTGAACTAGTTGGTATGGCAAAATGAAAAGCTGCCTACGATATAGCATATAAACAACTTGTTTCAGGAAAAGCGTGGGCTAAAATGCAAAAAATTATCATTGCACAAAGAGGAAAAAATCCAAATATATACTCTGAAGATCTCCTTTTGTGAACACATACAAAAGAAATCACTGCAAAAAAAGATGGAATTATCAAAGAAATAGATCTACAAGAAGTGAATTTAATCGCTAGAACTCTTTGATCACCAATTGAAGAGGAGGTTGGTATCTATTTTGCAAAAAAACTTGGTAACAGAGTTAAAAAATGAGATATATTGTTTACGCTTTATGCTAATGATGTTTCAAAGTTAGATATAGCACTAGAGGTTTTGAAAGAAAAGGAAATGATAACGATAGGATAGAAGAAATATTTGTTTTCTAACTATAGATGCTATATGATTGAATCAGAGTTACCACAAGAGTTATATTTGATGACAAGTTGAGAAAACACAGATTTTGTTGTAAAAGTGAAACGCGCATATCCTAAGGTAGAATCAATTTCTCAAATTATGCTTTTGATTATTTGTGTTTATATTTTAGCGGCCATATTTGTTTTTATCTTGGAAGGATTATTTGTTAACAAGACCGTCTATATTTGAATTATTGTATTTATCTCAACTGTTTTTTTTATATTTTGAACATATAAGATATTAAATAAATGAGGATATTATGTTTGAACAACCAATAGACTTTTGTCTATGTTTGGGAAAACAACAAAATCAGTTTACTGGAAAAACTTTACTGATGAAATTATGGTTGAATGAAACGATATAACATGATGAGATGTTTTTTTACAACTAAGGCCAAAAGAAGGCATTCCTGCATGAGAGGATTTTTCAATACAATATGTGAGTTTCATCGATATAAAAAACCCAATAGAAATTTCAGAAATTTGTAGAAAAAGAATAAAAGAAAATAATCAAAAATTATAAAAACACCAAAAATTATATCTTTATAAAAACAACAAATGACAGGAATTATCGTGACAGTATGACCAGCAATCGCAACCCCAGAAAGGCTGATCGATTTATACAATCTATGAGTGAGAATTCTTAGGATGAATTTTACTCACTATACGCTAGAATCTGTCATTCCTATGCTAGACTTAATAAAACAAGCAGAAACACAAATTGATGGAAAGTTTGATTTATATATGGATGTTGAGTGACCAAGTATCAGAACTGGCGTTTTATGACAACCAAGAGAGTATAAAAAATGAGTACAGTTTAGATTATATAGCAAAGAAACACCAATTGAAGAAATAGAAGATACCGCACTCACCTGTGATGAAGACTTTCGTGTGTTTACTGATGTGAAAGCGTGATGAATTGTGAGGATAGAATCAGGCGCGTTCGATTGTACAGTTATAGAAAAATGAGCTACTTATTTGCTTTTAGAAGCAGGAAATGATTTTCAAATGACATCTAAAAGACATATAAATTTACCAGGTGCACATATAGACTTGGCGACCATTACACAAAAAGACAAAAGAGATCTCGAGTTCGCTGTTGAAAAATGATTTTCATATGTGGGAATTAGTTTTTGCAGAAGTGCAGACGATGTCCGTGAAGCGAGAAGTATTTTAGAACAAGCGAAACAGCAATCTTGAAGTCACCAACCCATCCCCAAAATCATTACAAAAATAGAAAACCAAGAATGAGTAGACAATATTGAATCAATCGCCGAACAAGCAGATATTGTAATGGTGGCAAGAGGGGATTTGGGTGCAGAACTACCAATAGAAGATATCCCAGAAGTGCAAATGGATATCATCAAAACATGCAAAATCAAAAATGCAAAAGTTATCGTTGCGACACAAATGATGAAATCAATGGTACATGAAGCGTCTCCGACAAGAGCAGAAGTATCTGATGTCTATTGGGCTGCCAGACAATGAGCAGATTATTTGATGCTTTCTGAGGAAACCTCTGTTTGAGAGTATCCTATACAAGTTGTTTCTACTATGAAAAAAATTATTGAAGAAGCGCTAGATGGAGATTAGAAAATCCTATATTTATGAGTATGTGCATTTGTAGAAAAGCTCCACACACATATCCATTGACATCCACCATATAAAGTTTATAATAAATTAATCAACAAACAAAAAAAAACATTATGAAAACAAAAATTTTTTTAGCATTTATCTCATGGTTTGTATTCTGTGTATTTCAGTATGGGATATCTGAAGGACAAGCCCCATTTCAAAATGGGTGGCAAGCATATATCATTGGGATTGTAGCTCTTGCTACTTCTCTATTTGCTCTTAAAGACTTGCTTGTCTTATGTAAACACTGAGAGTTATGTTGATTTTAGTGAGACGTCGTATTTGTACGACGTTTTTTTAGATTATAGGAAAATTAAAACAATGGTTAATGATTAATAATCAACACCCATCACTTCGTCTCTTTTCTTTCTGCAAGCAGAGAAAAAGCCTCGTTCAGAGGCATTTTTTATTCATCATCATCTCACCCCAGCTCCCTTGGTTTTCCAAGCATTTGATTTTGATAATCCAGAATGAGTGCGTTGAAAATATCATCTAATTGCCCCATCATAATTCATGGGATATTTCCTCGTGATTGATGGATTCTATGGTCGGTTACACGATCTTGGGGATAGTTATATGTCCTGATTTTTTCTGATCTTTCGCCAGTACCGATCTGTACGCCTCTTTTCTCTCTTTCTTCCGCTTGTTTTTTCTCGACATCGATTTGATATAATCTCGCCTTGAGCACTTCCCATGCTTTTTCTTTGTTCTGCATTTGTGATTTACTGTCACCAATATTTACAATCATACCAGTTGGTATGTGGTGTAAACGAACTCACGTTTGATTTTTGTTCGCATTTTGTCAACCAGCTGAAGAAGCCGCATAAGTATCCATCACTACATCTTGTGGATTGATCTGGAAGTCTACATCTTCTGCTTCAGGCATGATGGCTACAGTGATCGTTGAAGTGTGGACACGACCTTGTGATTCTGTACTTGGGATGCGTTGTACACGATGTACGCCAGATTCAAATTTCATTTTTGAATAGACCATCTCACCAGACATTTTCACCATCACAAATTTCACTCAACCGATGTCTGAGTACTGATTTTCTATAATCTCTGTTTTCCAGCCATGCGTCTGTGCATAGAGCATATATCACTTGAGTAATTCTGCAGCAAAAAGTCCAGCTTCATCTCCTCAAGCAGCCGGTCTAATTTCTAAAAAGATATTTTTTTCATCATTGGGATCCTTTGGAAGCAACGCAATTTTTATTCTTTCTTCAACCTCAGGAATTTGCTCTTGTGCAGTAGTCAGTTGGTCCTTTGCAAGTTCAATCATGCCTTCGTCAGATTCGTTTGCTATGATCTCCTGGGCTTCTTTTTGTTCAGATAATAATTTTTTATATTCTTGATATAACTTGTGTGCTGGTTCCAAAGATTGCACCTTCCTACTAATAGTGATTACTTTTTGTTGATCTGTAGCTACTGCAGGATCATACATTTGTTGTTGTAAATCTAGGTATGCTTTTTCTATGGCTTCTAAAGTTTCTATCATTGTTTTTATTGTAAAGGATGTAAAGCAGTAGTGTCTTTTCAAATACGCTGAAAATCAACCGTGTGCGTTACAAGTTGTCTTTTATATGGGAAAACGAGAATGTATAGATAGATTTTTTCATTATGAAAAAAGGAATAAACTACGTTTTGATAGTATATATATTCAGCTGATACAAGTATTTTTGATTTTGCACATTCCAATTATTTTTTGTGGTAGAATCTTAAAAGCTAGCAAATTGTTTCCCTCTTGATTTCTCTAAAAAAATAGATATATGTTTTTGTAATAAAAGACACAAAAATAGTTTGTTATCATTTAAATGTCAATATTCTATTAAAAAATTTATTTAATTCTATGTGAAAATGGTTACGCCATTAGAGCAACTAAAAAATTCACAAGCAGATGCAACAAAAGAAGCAAAAGAATCGCTTTCTAATTCTGGCAAACCAAAGATAGATATTCAAGCAGAAATTCAAAAACTGAAGGATGAATGAAAGAAACTAGAATCCGATATAGCTCTCTCAGCTTGAAGAGTAGAAAAAATAAAGACATCTAACGGATATTTACAAATTTCTAGCTCTCTAAGAATCCAGTTAGAAAGGATGGGAATAAAGGTACCTAATGAATTGTTACACAAAGACCTTTTTGATTTTGCAAAAAAAACATTGTATGAACAACTTGATAAGGAACTTAATAGAATTGATAATTGAAAAGCGCAAGCAATAGAAGAAGTGTTGCGA
Source organism: uncultured Candidatus Peribacteria bacterium (assembly GCA_964565575.1). Classification (GTDB taxonomy): domain Bacteria; phylum Patescibacteriota; class Gracilibacteria; order Absconditabacterales; family Absconditicoccaceae; genus JBDHUW01. Next base: position 3,152 of record CAZMFL010000005.1, on the reverse strand, counting down.
GATACAAGAGGCGAGCTTGAATGATTTAAAACTGGTACGTTGATATCAATATCAAATCTTCTTCATCAAAATAAAAATGATGGACAAAGTATAAGTATAGATAACAAAATCAAGATACCACAGCTAATTTTAACTGATTATTACAAAACAACCTAATCCATGCCACTCCAAAAATTCACCATATCAGCAGAAGATTTTTTTGCACCAGCTATAGAGAAGTGATCGCTTGATTACCGTACTATACCTGAAGGCGAAGATAAACTAGAAATAAATCGTTTTTTTGTAAAGAACTTTTGATATGTGCCAGATGCACCGCTAGAATTTGTCAAAATTGATGGAAAATATGTGTATAGAACAAATTTTGAACAACGCATTCCCGTACAAATACTCAATGATGTCACTGTGGTTTCATTAGATAATGCAGTTTTTAAATTACCTTGAGCGTAGTTTTTCTGAACAAATATTCCAAATTTTTTATAAAAAAAAGTAGGCGATTGCTATTCTCCTAAAAATATTTTTCTCTAATATCGTAAAAATCTCTTCTAGAAAAAGATCTGACTAAGTATCAAAAAGAAAATTGTCTTTATTTTTTCTGTAACGAAACCTATATACGAACCAATCAGTCAAGATCATACAGAAAGCAACAAAACTATCATCACTATGCTTAGGATAGTACCATTTTTCTCCATTCGGTATCACGCTGATGGTGAAATGATTTTGATGATTCTATACCCATCAAGTGGAAAGATAGGAAGGATGTTAAATGCTCCTAGCGCTATGTTAATTGCGATAAATGTTCCCCAAAATTGCAGAACGAGATCTCATCCATGTAAAATAGCATACGCACTATCCATCCCGATAATTTTTCCATAGATCATCATGATAACCATGCCGACAAACGCCAATCCAAAATTCATGAACGGTCAAGCCATCGCAGTGAGGAAGTCGTCTCTTACCGGATTGCGAAAATAATTGGGATTTGTCAGTATCGGTTTTCATCGTCAGAATCAAATAAGAAAAATCATTATAAATCCAATTGGATCTATATGTGCGAGGGGACTGGGTGTCAATCTTCATTGGAATCTGGGTGTTGGATCGCCTAGACGATTTGCCATCCACGCATGTGCATACTCGTGCAAACTCAATGAAATGATGATGATTATACCCAGAAATAGGAGTGTTTGAATGTCAAAGTCGAACATGATTGATTATTTAATTTCAATTTGGTACCCACTTAATTGACTAGCAAGTTTGATATTTGATCACCCTTTTCCAAAAGCAAGCGCTTTTTGTTCTTCTGGAATTGTCACAACAGCACGTTTTCCTTTCAATTCAATACTTTCAATTCTAGCAGGTTTGAGGCAATCAGCGATAAGTCTAATATCATCATCTTCATTAAATTCGATGAAATCTATTTTTTCTCCATCTAATAGTGTGAGAATAGTATTTATTCTATCAGCTCTTTGGCCAACGAACACTCCAACTGGATCAATCTTTTCATCAATAGCAGATACAAGTATTTTGCTTCTTCTTCCTGCAATTCTCACAATTCTTTTGATAACAACTTTTCCTTCTTCTAGTTCTGGTACGATTTTTCTCAATATTGCTTCGATAAAATCATTTGATGATTGTGTAATAGTAAGGGTAATACCACCGAGCCCTTTTGAGATTTCTCTTAATAGTACAAAAATCTCTTCACCAGGGTTATAAACTCTTCCAGGGATTTGTCCGTCTTGTCCAAGCACAACAGTTGTCCCTTCAATATCGAGCACAATACTATCTCAGTTAACTCTCAACACTCTCGCTCTCAAAAGCTCTCCTTGTTTATGTTGAAACTTCTCATAAAATCTTTCTCTTTCTATGTTTTTCAAATTTTGCTTAATCGTTTGGGCTGCCGCTTGTATAGCGATTCTTGAGAATTCTAGTTTCTCTGGCGTTATATCCATCAATACCGTTTCGCCTTCTTTGATATCTTTTCTAATTTTTTGTGCTTCTGCCAAAAGCATTTGAACACCTACATCTTCAATTATTTCTACAACCTCATACTCTCTGAAGATACGGATAGTACCATCTTTTTCGATGTTTACTTGAAGTTGCACTTTCTTCTCATTTGGAAGATAGTCTTTTTTGAATGCTGACCTAATTCCAAGTCTTACAATCTCCATCACCTGATGAGGATCAAATTTGTAATCATCAATAAGTTGCATAATAGAGCCTTGGATGCTCTTTCCATCTAATTGCATTTTGTCTAGAATAAAGAGTAAAATGTATTTAATATATACTAATTAGATATGGTTTGTCAATCTCCCGACTTCGTCGGGGTTGCCCGTCCTATCGTTGCACACCTAACCATCCATAGATAGTTCGGGCAATCATCTTCGATGAAATCTCAAGCGATAAGCCATTTCTAAAAGCATGGTATGTTACCTCCTTTCAGATAAAAAAAAGTCCCCCTCGCCGTGGGACAATATAAAGGATATGTATTTTTGCTCTGAATACAAGTTGAAGTTTGTTTGAAAAATTGTATAGTGAAGAAGTCATACATCATACAAATAATTCTTTACAAAAATATGCTACAACCAAACGTTTCTGCACTATCACCTCAATCGCCCTTCAAAAAGCGAGAATTAAAACCAGCGCACATCAAGTATGGCGGTGCGGTTTTAGCATTTTTTATGATGATAGGCGCGATTAGAGTGTTTTTAAATTATGCGACAATTCAATCTTCAATCGAACATGTTATACAAGAAAGAGAGACAATTTTACGTCATGAACAATATAGCGCTTTGCAAGCGTATGTATATTCATTACCTATCTCCAAAACTTTTATAGCACACGATAATGGAATACTTTTCCCTTGAGAAAAAATTATGCGTGAAATGGCAAAAGAAGATATTGCGATATTGGGGTCTGGTAGTTCTTGAAACATTACTTGAATGCTTACAGAGGATTTCAGTTCTTGATGAAAAATACAAAATTTAGATAATCAAATATTTACTGGGTTACCTGCTTGGAAATCATGGGTTGTATATTTTGGCAAAAAAACTTGAGTAGAGTAAAATATGGCTCTGAACGAGCCTCTTTTGTCTGCTTGCAGAAAGAAAAGAGACGAAGTGAAGAGCATAGAATGGATTATAGACACCTTTATATTT
>CAZMFL010000004.1:7111-31956 GCA_964565575.1 uncultured Candidatus Peribacteria bacterium | reverse complement strand
TTCCTATATACTGTTTTCTAGATTATTAGCCACACCATTTATTCCATTAAGCCTAAAATTACTATTTATTTTGAAATTTTTTGACCATAGGTAAATAGTCCGCATATACAAAATTCTCTTTTTCACATTTTTTCAATTCTTTTTCTATTTCTATATAAAAAGATTCGGGCGTCCAATTATTATAACGAGATACTTCAGAAACAGGAAATTTTAAACCTAGTATTTTCGCAACAATCTTCCCCGCGTCTGCTGAGTGTAATATTGTTCTTAACCTATTAGGATCTCCTTTGATTTCATTAAAAATAGAAAGAAGAAATGCATTCCTGAAGTCCCAATTTAATCTAGAACAATAAAAATCAAAAACCTCACTATATTGTTTTAGTATTTTATCGTTAACACCAAGTTTCAAAAGAACATCTAACAATTTAAATGGCATTCTTTTACAGATGCTTGTATAATATTTTGAAAATCTATAAATGATATATCTTCAAAATCATTTTTTTTTCTACCTTCAAGAATCATATCCATTGTCATTCCTACAAATTCATTTTTTTCTCTACCCTTATCTATCAATTCCCTATTCTTCTCTCTAAATCCTTTAGCACGTTCTTTTTTAATTTTTGTATTATCTGACAAATTAGCAAAAAGTTCCTTGTCTTGAGAAACAAGTTTATCTGTTTTTGCTTTTAGCTCATCTTTTAGCTCAGCACGATTTTTTGAATTAGTCATTTTACAAGTCGTTAAATAATAAACATACTTAATTATACTCCCCCCCTATTTTGTCAAATTTTTGAGGAGTATTTTTATAGAATAGATGTTTCCTACATTTTGTTTCCAAAAAAGGCTTTTTGGTTCTCGTTCTTGATTGGTATCAACAGTCTATATCCCCACAAACAGAAGCTTTCTTGAATTTAACCAAAGAATACTTATACTATATTTTTTATCATTAATGTATCTAACCATGGAACAAGAAACCACAAAAGAGTTATATGTAATGCCTCGTATTGGCGACAAAGCACCTGCTTTCAAAGCTGTAACAACACAATGAGAAATAGATTTCCCTAAACAGTATGAATGAAACTGGGTAATACTTTTTTCTCATCCTGCTGATTTTACACCAGTGTGTACATCTGAGTTCATGACTTTTGCTTCTCTTGAGGAGAAGTTTAACAAAGCAAATTGTAAGCTCGTTGGGCTCTCAGTCGATGGATTGTATAGTCACATAGCATGGCTAAGAACTATCAAAGAAAAAATTGAATACAAAGGCATGAAAAATGTTGAAGTTACATTTCCGTTGATCGAAGACATTACTATGAATGTTGCCAAGAAATACGGTATGATACAAGAATGAGAAAGCAACACAAAGGCAGTTCGTGCGGTGTTTTTTATAGATCCAAAAGGCACAGTAAGAGCAATTATATACTACCCTCTTAGTCTAGGAAGAAATTTTGATGAATTATACAGAGCATTAATTGCGATGCAAGCAGCTGATAAGTTTGGTATTGCCACTCCTGCTGACTGGCGCCCATGAGATGATGTTATTGTACCAACTGCTGGCTCATGTGGAGTAGCAAAAGATAGGGTTGAAGGAAAAGAGTGACCTATGAAATGCTATGATTGGTTTTTCTGTACAAAAGAAATAAGCAAAGAAGATATTGAAACTGGTCTTGGAATATAATAAATTCTAGAAAAAAACCACACCTAATTTACAATTAAACCTTTTTTGACATATTAATTTTTACTAAAAGCACAAACAGAGAACAAAGCTTGACTTTGTGACAGAAATATGTATATTACAAAAACAAAATCATTAACAAATACAAAAATATATGAATTCAGAAAAAATCAAACTTCAATGGCAAGATCATATCTACGAGTTAGATATAAAACAACCATGGGCTACTCAGCATGACAATGTTGAAGCCAGAACAAAACTTGCATCGTGTATCGATGACAAACCAAAGCAAATCGTTTTCTATTTGCATGAATCAATAATGGAACCACTTGCTCCAGGTTTATTACATCCTTATTTAGAAAAAATTTTGAAAAGTAGATTTTCCGTAGGAGAAATGATGGATAAAAACGAGGAAATATACTTCAAAATTTACGAAGCCACAGATTACGGCGCAACAGTGATGTGGATCAATAACAGTGAAGCAAGAATAGAACTTGGTGTTCATTTTCGATAATTCCGCATGATTTCGCATGAATGTACAATAAAGCTTAGGTTGTTATAGCCTAAGTTTTTTTATAATTTAATTTTTCATATCTTTACACATACATCTTGAATAACAATTTATCTAAAAAAATAAGGTGAAAATAACTCATATTTCCTTACAAACCGGGCATAAAATTGTATTTATTACCTAATATAATTAGCAAAGAAAGCAAAAAATTAAAACAAAATGTCTAGAGTACTTGAGAAGACAATAATAATAAAAAAGAATAGATCATGACTAAAAAGTACACTTATAAAAAAATCACTTTTATGGGTAGCAAAAACAAGATAACTCATTCGTATGCTCACTAAAGATATTACAGCAACAAGCACGAGTAAATTTTTATGAAATAAAAGAAAAACTATCAATAAATAGTATGAAAACATTCGCGAAGTGATAGATTATTATGCTATAAAACAAAATCAAAAGATATAAATAACTATTGATTGCATTATGGAAATATTTATAAACAAGTAGTAGTTAGCTTTAAAAGTTTTACTTCTGATTTTTAAAGTACCTTAGACGCAAGAAAAATATATATTTTGTTTTACAAATATTCAAAATACTAATGAGTTTTGCTTTTATCTCTCCTCGCACTGCTTTATCAATTGATATAAGCCATATTACAGCATTTAGATTCTAGAATAACAAATCATATTTGTATTTAATTATACAAAAAACACTCCAAACATAATTATTAGCATCAAATCAAAACCTTTATCTTTAAATACTAAACCATGAAAAAAACAATTCTCATTCCAATTATTTTGGTTTTTCTTGTAAGTTTATGAGAGGGAATTTACCAACGACAAAAAACAGACATTGCATCAGATGAAAAGGGAAGCAGAATAATAAGAGAAAAATCAGACAAACAAAGTGATTTCGAAAAATGCAAAGAACAAAATGGAACTTGGACAAGAGATACAGCTTTTGAAAACGATCCAGGGCATTGTGTACTTGAATATTCCGATGCATGAAAAAAGTGCACAAGTTCTGATCAGTGCCAAGGAGGGTGTGTAACAAACATTATCAGCCAATTAGGCAAAGAGTGAATATGCAAAAAAAACAATAGCAGACAGGGTTGTTATAATGCCATAGAAAGCAAAGAATTTAACTGCTTGTCAGATGACATAATGACTAGATGCGATAAGACAAGTTGGGGCGATGATTGTGAATCTCTTAAGAAATCAAATTTGCTTTATGAATAAAATCTAGCCAAGAATATAATTATTTGTCTCCTCTCTTTAGTATTTTTTTAGATGAGAATGGAAATCATGATTTTGATAATTTTAGGAATATTATTATGATCCACTATGAAAATAGCGGATTTACTAGACGAGCATTGATTAAGATAGTTTAAACATAGTGATTTATTATTTTGAATTTTATGGTGACTTTTTTGAAGTCTATTAATTATTTATTGAGATGTTTATGTTGCCACTTTGATATTGGCATGAAACCTAACCTTTATTGTTAGAAACAAGATTGATTATTTAAACCACCAAATAGCGTTTACAATGGTTTTATTTTCTTTTTTGATATTTAAAGATTTTCCAATTGTTTTATGAATAGCATCATATCTATGAATTTTGTTTGTCTGATTTATGCGTGATTACATCTGAGATAGGTTGAAAACAAAAAATACTTTACTAAATGTTATCGATAATCGGCTAATCCTTTATATTTTGCTTGCATTTATATTGGCTTACTTTTATTCAGACACCATAGGATTTCTAGTTATTTCAATCAATTATGTAGCGTATTCTTTTACAAAACACATAGCTCAAAAACATGGATACAAATAACGTAATATTAGTAGACGAAAAAGATAATATCTTGTGATTTTGAGAAAAAATGGATGTTCATAAAAAGTGACTATTACATAGAGCTTTTTCTATTTTGATTTTCAACGATAAGTGAGAATTGTTATTACAACAAAGAGCAAAAGAAAAATATCATTGTTGATGATTGTGGACAAATACAGTTTGCAGTCATCCAAGACCATGAGAAAGTTATGAAAATGCTACTCATAGAAGACTCCAGGAGGAATTTTGATTTGATTGTGATCTGGAGTTTAAGTTTAATTTGCTTTACAATGCATCATTTGAAAATTGATTGATAGAAAATGAATTTGATAAGGTTTTTGTGTGATATTACGATTGAGCTGTAAATCCAAATCCAGAAGAAATAATGGATTATAAACGAGTTGGTGTTGAGAGCATAAAAAATGATATGAAATTACATCCCGAAAAATATACTGAACGATTCAAATTGATTATTGGAAAGTGAATTTAACACAGTTAAAAAGGATAAGTTTTTGACAAATTATTAAAAAGTTTTAGATAGAAAATAAAAGGCAGGATTGAAAGCAATATACAGACAAGATTTTTATTAGGAAGAGAAATAGGAAGCAATTTATTTTTTAAATTTTATCATGAAATTCTATTTATCATCTTATAAAATTGGCAAAGAAAGCAAAAAATTAAAACAATTTACTCATGGGAAAAAAATAGGATTTATTCCTAATGCGCTAGATTATGTTGAGGATAAAGCAAAACAAGAGAGTAATGAAAAGAATATGAAAGATTTGTCTGACTTAGGAGTTACTATTGAAATGCTTGATTTGCAGAATTATTTTGGCAAAAAAGAAGAGCTAAAGAGTAAAATTGATACTCTAGGAGGTGTTTGGATTCGTGGTGGAAATACTTTTGTTCTCCGTCAAGCAATGAGATTTTCTGGTTTTGATGAAATCATAAAAAAAATAGACAACAAAGATTTTCTGTACGGATGATATAGTGCAGGAATTTGTATTCTTGCTCCAAGTTTAATAGCTCTTGAACAAGTTGATGACCCAGATATTATGCCTTATGAAGAATCAAAAGAAACTATTTGGGAAGGTTTAGGAATTTTGGATTATGTAATTTTACCTCATTATAAATCTGATCATCCAGAATCGGTGAATGTCGACAAAAGCGTTGAGTTTTGTGAAAAAAATAAAATACCTTTTAAAACATTGAAAGATGGAGAAGTCATTATAATTGAGTAAAAAATTGTGTATCAAATGCCATCTCCCCTACTTTCCACGCAACACATAGATAGTCGCACGATTGAAAAGTCTCATTGGGAGTATCGTTTCACCGACTCACCTAGAGATAAAAAGATTGAAATCATCATATCGACCTTCATTTGGTCGTCTATATTTTGTGGGAATCATACGAGTAGTCAATCACGCAAGTCTAATTTGCGCAGCGTGCGTATGTCAAGCAATTGTAAGATCGACTGGAACATTCTCCAATCGTCACGTCACATAGTCTAGTTTGCGAAAAAAGTTACGATCGTATGCGCCTTTTTGGCCATCAAAACCAGTCAATCCATAACGCATGATCGTGTCAGGATTGTGTGCCAACACAATTACATTGTCTTCTTTTTTTATTCAAGAGAGAACAGTTACGTTTGCGCCTCACGCTCGTTCATCTCACAATCCAAAGAGACGAACTGATAGATCATTTTTTCAAGTGGCGGAAATTGGGATTTGTATTTCTTGATTTTGTAACAGCGGTATTCACAATCCTTTGATAGCAACAGCTACCTCTCCTTTTATACTCTGTCATTTGTACGATGTGCCCTCGTCGTGATTTCCCAAAACACCATAGATAGGAAAACGGATATCTTTCAACGGTGAAAGGATTGTTGCTACGGTGCCACTTTCAGACTCATAAACCCAATCACCAACAATAAACACCGCATCAATATTTTCTTGTTTGTTTATTTGATCAACCAATCAACGCACAAACTTTTGTCATTTATATGGTCACACATGCAAATCAGAGAGCACCACAAAATTTCCTGAAAATCACAATGGTAATTCATGCGTCTTCACCTGCACCAAATATGGTTCTCACCACCTCATTCGAGCAAATACAAAAGCTAGTAAAATCCGTAAAACACCCACTACTAGACGTTTTTTAGTCAATGCAAAAATTCCCCACCCAAAAATTCCTCCTATTAGTCCTACCAACATCCATATCATAGCAATTGGCTCTTTAACTCAAATAATTACGATAACTACCATACTTGCGAACAGGACAATTGCAGGAAACAAAAGGAATCTCCACAAATATTTGAATAGTGATTTCATGGTTTTTATAATATGTATCAAAAATAAATTAATCAATTTTTATCGGGAGATCCGACATTCAACTGGTTTCATCATATGTTTTTTCTGTATGTAAACTAAGCATTTTTTTACATTCTTTTCGATCTGGCATGAACTGCTCTACCAGTTGATAAAATTTCTTCGTATGATTCTTCTCCAAAAAATGAACGAGTTCGTGCACGATGATATATTCAAGTGCTGGTTGCGATTTTTTCATCAACTCAAGATTTATCGTGATCGATTTTTTGGTTATATGTGCGAGTCACCAAACAGATTTCATTTTCTTGATCTTTCGAGTCGGTACATGGATGCCAACAATCTGCCCATATTTTTCTACAAGCGGCGGTAGGATATTTTCAAGTTGTTTGCGATACCGGTTATTCATAGCTCTTTCTTTTTGCTCCCTCGTGTATCAAGCTGGTTGATAAAACACGATTGCATTTTCTTGCAAAATAATTTTGGCAAATCATCTGGCTTTTTGCTCGACCAACAAAGGATATTTTTCCCCTGCGAAATAATGCATTTCTCCGCTCTCATAAGCCCTTTGTAATGTCTTTTCTTCTCATGTAAATCTTTTTATTTGCCCCTTTATTCGCTCTTTTTTCGGTTCAACAAATCTTTTAATCTCCTGCTCACTTGTACCTACACGCACGGTCACTACCACCTGTCCATCTGGTGGTGTCACATGAAGATAATAATTTTTTACTCTTTTCCACGATACCAAAACCTGCATATCATCAATCAATATTGTGTCTTTTTTATATGTTTTGCGACCCATCTGGCAAGTGTACACATCTGCACATATTTTACAAGACAAGGAGATTTGGGGTTACAAAAAAAGATCACCTATGGTGGCAATCTTTTTGTAGATTAAATGATTTCAAGGATCAGCAATTTGTGATTTACCTGGAGGTGATGGGATTCGAACCCATGTCTGAAAGTCATATAATACAGCGTCTACCATCATAGATAATGTTTTTCTCCCGGAGGCATGCTAAGCTACACTATCAAGCATCACAATTTTGGTGTATCTATTTTGAGTCTACATACTTGACTTTGGGTTTCCTGCTTGAGCCTCTCACGCATAGCAGGAGTCTGCAGCAAGAGTTCTATGAATAAGATACTGGACCGCGATCAAGCGGGTATCAACTACGCAGCGTATGCATAATTGAAAGCACTCATTCTAAGGTTTGAGTTTGCACTCTTTTGGTGATCGATTATTTTATCCTCGGTACGATCATCGAGCGATGGCGACCATACTATATGTGATACTCCCATCAAATCCAGAAGCACCCCCATATATATATGTACTTTTAAGTATAAACACTCGGTTACAAAAAACAAGAACAAACTCTTGACTTTTCTATTTTTATGGATAATCTGTGGCAATCTTTTAGAAAAGTGTGGTTTATCGCAGGAACAACTAAAAGACAAATTATGAAAATAATTAACCAAAAAAAAGTAAAGATTATGGATGAGACAAACAAACAAAAAGGAATGGCAATCTCTGTTGTAACATTAAAAGGCAACAGAAATGAGCAAAAAACAGTTGAAGAAAAAGCAATGAGGCATATGCATGCGATGTCTCCAGAGCAGTTGAAACAGTACATCACAGACGAACTCAAAAAGTTCGTAGCTGCAAAAGCAATCTGCACCAGAAGCGAAGGCAATACAAAAAGCCTGCAAAAGCTGATGGAAAAGCATAGCTCAACAGCGCTATTGGCGCTCGATGTGCTTTGCAAGTACGTTAGCACAAAACGACAAGAAGATGAGTTGCTATCTTGCCCGCACTTGAGCAAAGTATATCAACATTTCGCAACCGTAGGGATCGAACTTGGTGTAGTAAGTACGACAATCCCACTTGAAAAATGGGAAGCATACCGCAAGCAATTCAATCTCGAAACCAGAACTGACCAGTTTTACCTTACAGGTGGAACTACCATTGAAGAAAACATTGCCTTCCAAAAAAGAAGGTATGAAAAAGGTGATTTTCTTCGACCGACTGAAGAAGTTCCGGTAAGATACGGAACTATTGAATAATCCCTCCAAAAAAAATCATTTTTTAAGCCCTCGGTTTCTTCCGTGGGCTTTTTTTATACAAATAATATGGCGGAAAAGTGATACAATTTTTCAAATATTATAATTCCACTACAATATTTTCTCCATCAGGATCCTGAAATTCCAGTTTAAATGCTTGTAGTTGCATCTGGTAAAAATCATCACCTCCATACAAATAATCACCCACTATAGGCAGGCCATGTTCTGCGAGATGATATCTGATCTGATGTGTACGCCCAGTGAACAATTGCACTTCCAAGGTTGCTATTTTATATTTTTTTAACTCCTCTACTGGAACTGCATGACGTTTTTTGGTTGCGTCGAGTGTTGCATCTCGTGTTTTTTTTGTCAATTGTTCGCGAAAATCATCATCACGTATTGTCGCACGAAGGATCTCTGTGATTCCCAATTTCGGCTCATAAAAAGGTATTTTAGGTTCTACAACTTTGGATATAATATGCGGCAATCCACTTGATTTTGGTACTCACCTTTCAAGCGAATTTTCGTTCATTCATAGTTCAGTATTTCCCAAAATATTTATTGATATACCCGACTCTTTTCTTGGAACCTGCGCTTGCATAGTCTCATTTCATACTCCTAGACTATCCAAGAATTGTTGCCCTTCGGGCAATATATAACAACTGGCACGATATCGTTTATGAAGTGGTACTGCTCTTTTCGCTTCAAGCGTTAGAGCTTTTGATTTATCATGAAATAATTTTTGAAAGTGCGCTAGTCATCTCTCTGTTTTTGCAATTATCATCAACCCATCTGTTTCTCTATCCAAACGATGTACCAATCACGCTCTGATAAAATTACCTACTGTCGGCATACTCTCATATCTTTTATACAATGCTCCAACGACCGATGGATACTCTATTCCCCACACACTATTTGGATGAGAAAGCACTCACGCTGGTTTATGAACTACAATGTAATCAGGCTTTTCAAGCATTATTTCAACTTCTGGCACCGCAGGTGCCTGCGCAAGCACACTTGATTCAAGGTATCTTTCAGGATGTACTATATGGATGCGGTCACCACTTTTTAGGTGGTATGATTTCTTTTTTACTTCTCCATCATTTATCGTTATATCACCGCGCCCAAAGAGACGATGAAAAAAATTTCTCGTATATCATTGTACGCGAGTTAAATATATATCCAACCTTTCACCATCTCACGTATAGATGAAATCATATACTTTTTGTGGGGCATCTGATTGTATTTGATTTTCTTCATTCGATATTTGCATTTCATTCATGCGAGTATTGTATAGATTAGACCTTATGTTGCAAGGCATTCAAAAAAAATATCTAATAGTTATCAAATTTTATAACGAATCACTTGCAAGACAAAGAGAAAAAATTATGCTCAGTGCATAATACGCGAAGCACCTTTTACCCTTTCACTCTTGCACATGGAACGTAATGGATTGGGATTGCTTTTAGCTATAATCGCCTGAGGAGAGCCAATCCTCATAGGTTTTCTAACGCATCAACAATGGATTATTCTTGTTGGTCTAGGAAATCTATTATTGATTCTGCTCCGATATCGTTTTTCACACCACGCAGGTTTGAGCGAAAAGTTGTTAGCAGAAAAAAAATATTATACATCATTTTTCAATGCAAAGCTTCATGGACATGACGCTCCCAAAAAACCAGTTGACTTCCAACGGATGCTTGCGCTCATCGCTTTTATCGGTTGAATCGTTGTCTATTTTTTGTTGCCATATCATCTCTTTACAAAACTAGCAGGACTGCTTATTGGATCTGGGCTTATCTACTGGATTCTAGCGCGGTTCGTGCACGGATTTAGAAAAGCGCACAGATCAATTTTTGGAAAATTATCTATCCTTGCTATATTGCTCGGTATCTGACGATGGGTGTTATGATCACCAGCAATGCTTAATTATATCGGTGCAAGCGTCCAAGCACCAACTATTAGTACATGAGATACGCAATCTGAAACAATACTATCTGGAACCACCACAGAAATTCTGACTACCGGAGCAACTGCAACATGAACTACGGAAACTGAACTACCCATGAGTGGGACGATTGCAGGCACGCCAACAACTGACTCTACAACCGAAACGACAGCTAGTGCTTCACTTCCTGATTGAGCATTATCATTTGCATACGTTGTGCCTGCTATCGTAAAAAAATTCAATCTTCCAATGAATGGACGTGATGTTACATTCACAAACATTTCAAAAACAAATGAAATCTATCCATACTTCAAAGCAGGATATTATGATAAATTCTTCGGGCTTGGCATAAATCCAAATACAAAAGTTTCATGTAACGTCTATTTCGTGATGCTTGGACTTGCACAAAATCGAAAAGTATCTTATACGCCAAACACCGTTTTCAGTGCATTCGCAAAAGAAGCTACCGCTCGCTGACAAACATACGGCTGTGAACCTGGAGGAAATGTAACAGCTGTAAATTTACCATAGAAAGTTAACAGACGTTTGAAACCAACAATTGCATTCACACTCCAATAATAAAAATAATTAATCATATAACAGCAAAGACTCTTGCTATTCGTAGCATCGGTTTTCGTCCAAATGAAAAACTATAAAAAAGTGAAGAAATGATAAATGAAATTAGTATATTTGTTCCGAGTAAACCCAATAATAATTTTATGGTGTCTTTAAGGTTTATTATATTTTCATAAGATCATATTCGTCCCATAGATTGGAGTATTTTACTACCATGATGTGTTAATTCTGAACATTCACCAAAGGAAACGCCTTCAAACATCCAATACATAAGTTGCACAAGAAGAGCACTAGATAGAAAAAACAACAGTCATATTACAAGATATTTTATGTATGGCCAAATGGTTTTAAGTAGCATTTTAATACGAGATATAATTGTATCTCATGGAATCAGTATGAGCATTTCTTTTTTAGCCTCTTCAATTGTTTTTTTAGTATAATTATCAATTTTTTGGAATGGTTTCGGTGATACTCTTTTAATCAATTTCGAGAGATGAGACCATATGCGCTTATGAAATCGCAATTTTCCATTTGGATGTCATAAGATTTTCCAAAAAACCAACAGCAAAACACCTATGGAAATAACAAACAAAAATCATAATTGAATACCTGTTATACGAAAAATCAAAGAATTTATAAATATTTTTACATTTTCCGTATGTGTTATTGGCAACAATACTGTTTGGATTAGAATATCTTGCAACATGATGTATATCAAAATAAAAAAATAGTTAAATAGTATTATATCCAATTTCCTCTTCTAAGCAAAAAAACATCGTCAAAACATCAATTATCCTATACCAATACAATGATAATGTTTCCTTATTAACAAAAAAACCTGCCACAATGGACAGGTTTTTTCACACTTATATCTCGATAACAAGGACCAGGAGAACGATGGTAACTGTCCCACGGCAAGGGTGAATAGACAACTCATACACGAAGTATAAGCTCCTACGCAATTGTAGGAATTAGTCATCTGACCCGGTACCTTGTTATCGAAACATAGGTATATATTCTATAAATGATCCCTCTTCCGTTTCTTTGACGTATTTATTATAAATACTTTTTCTTATTTGTCAAATTTTGGAAGAGATTTCATATAGTTTGTAACTCGGCGAGGATGAATTACAAAATGCTTTGAAAAAATTTTAGAAATCTTGCAAAGCTTCTATCTTATACAAAAAGGACTATAAAAAAACAAGAAAAAACACATATTTTCTGCCTACCATCGGTTATAGTAGTAGGTATCCAGTAGTATTAAAAAGAGTTAAGAAAGATTTTGAAATTCTGTTTGCAGATCTGCAAAATTAACTATTTCTTGCTTGAAATACATACCATTCATAAGAAGTGAGTTTTTTGAAGGTATCTCAATTTTTTTTGGAGTAAGTGAATACACCGGTCTTCACAATGAATCATTTTTATGTGCATTTTTTATCGAAATCACGAAAAGTATTTTTTTGTTTTCACTAGGTGCCAAATATTCTTTGTCTTTGGATTGCACCAGAAATGAAAAATCACTTTGGAATGCCGGAACTCAAATAGTTGACTCTCGTCCAGATGTCCTTTCTGTTTCTGTAACATTGAGAACAATGTCTGCATTTCACCCAAGATTTATTATGACGTATTCTATTGCAGAGAGAAGCTTTTTACGGTAGTGAGGTGGACATGCCTTTAACACATCTATCTTTCCACTAATTGACACCTCATCATCTAAC
Source organism: uncultured Candidatus Peribacteria bacterium (assembly GCA_964565575.1). Taxonomy (GTDB): domain Bacteria; phylum Patescibacteriota; class Gracilibacteria; order Absconditabacterales; family Absconditicoccaceae; genus JBDHUW01. Next base: position 19,302 of record CAZMFL010000004.1, on the reverse strand, counting down.
TCCTCTAGCGCATCTTGTAGCTCAAACTCATATACTCATGGTTTCCTAATATCATTGTTATCAAGAGCTTCTACAAGTTCTTTTTCACTTGATCAAGCAAGCTCAGGGAATCTCTCCCTTATGCTTTCTACGTATTCAGGGCTGTACAAATTTGGATTATATTGAATCATGTGAGAATATTACACAACTAAATGCAAATATTATACACAATAAATACAATAAGTCAACCAATTCTCAACAAAAAAATTTTTATCAACTAATATATGTAAATTAACCATTAATAATTAGAATTATTGTCCCACTATCACTTTTGCGGCCTTAATTACTTTTCTAACACCATCTTTTTGATACACATATCATGGTGAAAACTCTTTGATTATTTTGCCTTTGAGTGACTCTTCCTCTATCGGTTCCACACTTAATGGATCATGCAACTCCATATCTGGCTCCTCTCCTATTGTACTGATACGACTTATCGAAAGATCTGCGAGCACCTTCAGTGAGTTCTCGTACATTAAACTAACACCTTCCACCCACGTGTTTCATTGTAAATCATCTGGGATGTGGTCTATTGATTGTCCTAAATGATCGATAATAGGCGAGAGTTTTTTCACGATATCCACGAGTTGTTGAAGTTTGCTTTCTTTAGTATCTCATTCTACTCTTTTCACATAAGAATCAAATTCACTTTTCAACATAACATAATCGTATTGCGCCTTTTTTGCTATCTCTTCAAGCTCTTTTATTTTGCCTTCTGTTCATGAATGAGAATCGAGTGATTTTTTCTCAAGTGCGTCATTATACTCTTCTAACGCAGACAAACTTCTTTGTAAAACCAGGATATCATGTGGATTTTCTGCATCCAGAAGCGCCTTTGCAAACAAATCTTTGGCTTCCATCATACTATACCAGTGGACTTCATGTCACTCTTCCTTTTCTTGGTCAGTCAGATCTAATGCTCATATATTACCATCTACCTTTGCAACAAAAACATGGTTCTCTATCAATTGACCATCTTCTGTATACATGCGATACTCTCTAACTATTCCAACATACTCGATATCTTTCATAGTTGCCCCGATTTCTTCTTTGATCTCTCTTTGCAATGCGAATGCAAGTGGCTCTCCATCAGTTGATCAACCAGGTAAATAATAACTTCATTTTGCATGGATTACAGCGATTTGATTTTCGCTATTCCACAAAATTGCTCTTACTCCTATTCTAGGTTTAAGATTGCTAAACTCTCCTACTTTATTTTCTAAACCAAGTAATTCTGGTGTTAATTCTACGATAAACATGATTTTTTTTACATAATATAATAAATTGGTTTTTGTATACGCAATGTAAATTCTGAATTGCCCGTCCTATCGATAGTTTTCAAGTCATCCCTTGATGGTTCGGGCATCCGACTTCGTCGGAAACGTATATATTGCATTGTAGTCGTCAGATTCTTCAAAGCAGATTCAAAACGATAGATATGGAAGCAGTTTTGTCTGATTCGGAAGTGGCTAACTACAACATAGGTTTTTGGGAAGCAAGAGTTTTGATATTTGGTAAGAACATTAAGTTCACTTTAAAAATTTTCTTCTAAAAACCTAATAAGCTTTTCTTGATGATCTTGATACTTATATTCACTCCAATGCTGTTCTTCAGCTCTTTTATTTTGCATCTGAATTAATTTTTTATGTCAACTTAAGTCAGGCGTATAGATTTCTATTCAATGTAAATTTCCATTAGGTTTTTCAGGAAAATAAATTTGGTCATTTTCCTTTATTCCTAATTTACTTAAAGTTCATTTATTATTAAACTCTATTTTTAATCCATCTTTATTTTTAAATCTTACTACGAATGAAGTTTCTTCAAATAAATTAAATCATAAAGAAATTAATATTTTTTTAAACTCTTCAATATTATTTTCTGGTATCAGCAAATCGAAGTCTCAGTGATCCCTAGTCAAGATTCATAGTAGACTATCCAGTCAATATCATCATACTAATGAAACCTTTATACCTTTTTCGCAAGATCATTCTAATAAGCTAGATAAATACCTCAATTGACTTTTTTGTTCTTCACTTGGACTATATTTGGGTAATTCCATTAACGAAAACAAATCACTATCATCAGTATTTTCATCTTCAGGCAGTGCGTATCCCATCTTTTCCATAACAAATATATGTTAATAATAAATATTGAATAGTGTTTCTAAAGCTACCCCTTTATAATCCATCCTTTTGCTAGGTACTCATCAATCTTTTTGTATTTCATCTCTTTTTGTTCTCACTGTGGTGAAACGAGAATAACGATATCATTGCGTCAGTACTGTTTCGGCATTCAAGCAACTGTTGCATTTACTCCTGTCACTTGGAAGCCACTGTTGCTATGTGTTTTTATGGTTAACTCACTACCTTTATCGGTACTGTTGGATGGCGAGAGTTCAATAACTTCAACATCAGAATCATTATTCTCAGCGAATGCTTTAGCATATGGCGACACAGATGCTGTAGCATCAAATCATGGTTGCATCATCACGCGCGGGTCGAAAGATGGCGCAGATTGCGCTGCTTCCTCCAGTTTTCTCAATAAAAATTCATCTTGTGCTTCCTGTTGTGCTAATACCTGTTGTGGTTGTCACATCTGATTAAATTCTGTCCTCAAAGCAATCGCAAGTATTTCTTTCTCTATCGTACCAACAAGCTGTTCATACTTTGTATATGCTTCTTGCTTGTACATCACGAGCGGATCTTGTTGCGCATATCCATATAAACCAACCTTATCACGCAAATTTTCCATCGCATCGATATGATCAACCCAATATTTATCCATTATGTTTAGATAAATCATACGCATCGTCGCATCAACTGATTGAATATTTGATCCCGTTACTTTGGTTTTGTAGTATGAATGCAGGGCATTTATGATCTTATTGCGAAAAGCTGATTGTCTTTTAGATTTTTTTCCTGCATTGGTATGTTCAAGTTCTTCGATCGTTTCTGGAGCATTTTCCACAAGCGTTGCAAAATTAGCAATAGCGAACTCTTGTTGCAGATTTTCGATAATTTGCTCTTTATCCAACTCTAATGAACTATATTGTGCTAGTAGTGAATCAATTACTTTTGGAATAAAGTGATCTATTTCACGCATCGTTGGAGTCATAGCGTCCTGCACTTGTGTTGCATCCCATAGCTCTTGTGCGAGGATTTCATCACGCTTTGCATAGACACGTTGTCTTTGTGTGTTTACTACTGAATCATAATCAAACAAGTGTTTTCTAATTGAGAAGTTCCATCATTCCATTTGCTTTTGCGCCCTTACAATCGAATTTGTAAATTGTGATTGTGTTAGTTCTAGTTGTTCCAATTGATCCTGTGGCAACAACATTTTTGCGACAGATTGTATTTTTTCTCCTCCCATTTTACGCATGATTTCATCATCAAGCCCCACGAAAAACACTGATAAACCAGGATCTCATTGACGTCACGCACGTCCTCTTAACTGATTATCAATACGACGTGATTCGTGTTTTTCTGTACCCAGAATCAATAACCCATAGTGCAAATCTCTTTGTATGATTTCAGGTTCTATGTTGTCTTTTGGCGTCATAAGTATCTGTGCAAAAGCATCTCCAGCGTTTGCGCCATTATCATTTTTCTTTTTTGATTGCGTGCGTAAAATTATTTTGAGACGATAATTAGTTCACTCATACCGCTGTCCTGTAGCCTGACGGATTGCCTCATCAGATAGCCCGCCATCAGAGAGCGCTTGTAATCCACCGATAGTAAACTCGTATTCCGCTGAAGAGTACACGGTGAAAGAGACTCACTTCGGCGGAATTTTAGCGAAAGTATCTCCCTCCAACGTATGCTTCGCTATGGTTGCGTATCCAAGTGCGGTTTTTTGAAACAATCATTTTTCTAGTTTAATATCTGTACCACGTCATGCCATATTTGTTGCAACAACGACACTTTTGAATTTACCAGCGTTCGCAATAATTTCTGCTTCTTGTTGATGGAATTTTGCATTTAATACATAATGTTGGATGCCTAGTTTACGAAGGAGATCAGACACATATTCCGATGTGCTAATTGCCGATGTTCCTATCAACATTGGCACTCCAGCCTCATGATAGAAGCGGATATGATCTACAACCGCATTCCATTTCGCATTTTGATTGAAAAACACTTTGTCGTTTTTGTCTACACGGATCGTTGGTCTATTTGTAGGTACACTCAACACTTCTAGACTATAAATTTTTTCAAACTCCTCTCCTTCAGTCGTAGCAGTCCCTGTCATCCCTGCTAGTTTTTTGTATATCTTGAAGAAGTTTTGGTATGTAATTGTTGCCATTGTTTTTGACTCTCTTTGGATGAGTACTCATTCTTTGGCTTCGATTGCTTGATGTAATCCTTCTGAATACCTACGTCAAGGCATTGTACGTCCAGTATGTTGAGCTACAATCAGGATTTCACCATCTTGTACAATATAATCTTTATTGTTTACGTAGACAGCAGAAGCACGAAGTGCATTTTCAATATGATGAATTTCGTCATATCACAAATCATTATAGATATTTTCTACACCAATAATTTGTTCTAATTTTGCGATACCCATACTTGAGAGCGATACATTTTTTTGCTTCTCATCGATATAGTAATCACCATCCTCTTCCTCTTTAGCGTCTGGATTTAGCATATCTCCAATAAGTCATTTTGAGACTTTTTTCTTGCCTGCGCACGGACGAAGTTGACGAACGATTGTGCTGTAATATGTGTATTTTTCAGTTGGTTCTTCACTCGGATATGAGATAATAAGCGGTGTTCTGGCTTCATCAATCAAAATAGAATCCACCTCATCGACGATCGCATAGTGTAATGGACGCCACAAAAGCTGACGTTCTGCGTTACTTTTTACGAGATTATCACGCAAGTAATCAAACCCCAATTCTGTATTTTCCACGTAGGTAATATCTTTTTCATACTCTTGGCGACGCGTGTGCAATGGTGTCGATTTGGTGATAGAACCGGTAGAAAGTCACAACCAGTTATATAAATAGGCCATCCATTCGCTATCACGAGAAGCAAGGTAATCATTTACCGTTACCACATGCACTCATTTTTTTGCGAGCGCGTTGAGATAAACAGGCAAAGTCGCAACCAATGTTTTTCACTCACCCGTTTTCATCTCGGCAATTATTCCATTATGCAAAATGATTCACCCAAGAAGCTGGACATCGTACGGTACCATATCCCAGATAATCTCTTGTCATTTTACCACACACTTCATTCACCTCATTCTCTTCGTGGCTTGTTTTACTGTCGCGAATGCTTCTGGCATAATATCATCAAGCGTCGCTCCATTTTCTATTCTTGCGATAAATTCAGGCGTTTTAGCCTTAATCTGTTCGTCTGTAAGATCATCCCATTGCGCATCCAAATCATTGATTTGCTTCACAAAAGGAAGCAGTTTGTTTATTTTTTTCTGGTTATAGTCACCAGAGATACTATTTAATAATCGATCAAACATCTAGTAAAAATAATATGATAAATAAATTTTTTCATGTATGTTTTTCTTGCATAGTTCAGTTGAGTATTGTATGCTCGGGTAGGAACTTCATGTTTGAATGGTTAGAGATACCTCTTTCTAATTACAATCTCGCTCTCTGGTCTATTCGAACCCGCTCGAACGCAATATCATTACATATTTGTTAGCGTAGCTGTCTCGGGGAGCGTTGCGGTCAGATAGCATACACCTAACCATTAATCATTAACCATTCATCATTAACAATTTATAATTAGTGATTAATCTCCAATTTGCATTTTCAACATAAAAGAAGAGACCATCGAAGATGGTTGCCCGTACTATCTACGGTCAGCTCTGTATGCAACGACAGGACGGGCAATTGCCTCATCGGACAAGCCCTCCTTCGGCAAGAAAAAAAATTATAATATATCGTCCCGAAATCGTTTGAGTTTCTTTGCTTTATGTGGTGTGTTATATGCAAAAGATTGAGTATACCTATATGATGCGCCTAGTACAAACTGTACAAGCAAAAAACCACACGCTGTAATACCCAAAAATTGGGCAAGAACTTTGATGATATCTTGCGTTGAAAAAGCAACTGAACGTAATTGTGGTCTTTTTAATGTGCTCGCAAACTCTCTAGAAATATCTTGAAATGTCTCGTCTACATTCGCTCTTGCAATAAATAATGCTTCTTGGGTTGGCAAAAAATAGATACCACTCGTAGTACCCATCAAAAACAATAACATACTCAAAGCGAAAAGTTTTTGTTTCATTGGTTTATGGTATTGATTCTAGATTGAAAAGCAAATGAGAAAACTAATCCAGGATCCCTTTTGCCTCCTCCCCTTTGAAATACAATCTCATAAAAACAAACGCAATGAGGAGAAATAGTGCACAAAAATAATAGACTGCTATATCTCGCTGAAGTGACAAAGTACCGATAAGCGGACCGACGAACATCACAAATGCCTGGATTGATCACATAAATCAATTCGTTTCTCATATACGAGACTTATCACTATGTTTGATAACTTCTGCTGAGTTTACTGCTTGTCCCACGCCACTTAAAGGAATGCTGAGAAACCAGAGTAGTATCAACTGCCACTTCCCTGTGAAAAAAATCATTAACGCAAAAAATATAAAGTTGGAAATACTAGCAGCATAGACAAGTTGTTTTGTTTGCCACTTCTTCAGCCGGAATTTAGGTATCAGGAATCCAGAATTTATAACTGAAATCAAGCCAACTCCTGCCATCAAATACCCTATATGTTTGGTGTCAATACCATATGTATGATCTAATACGATACTCAAGATTGACTGAAAACTAAATGTAGCGACTCAGGTAAAAAATATTGCCCAAAAGATGAAATTATTGTCGCTACGGAACAGGTATTTTGAAAAAACTGGAAATGGATTGATAGCAATTACTCTATCATGTGCTGGTTGGATATTGGTCTCTTTCATAAAAATTCACAGAAAAACAAGTTCAATAAACGCTAACAGAAATGTTACGAAAAAAACCCACCATAATCCAAATGGAATGAGCAAACTTCCAGCGAGTGGTCAGATGATGAATCCCAGACCAAATGTTGCCCCAACTAATCCATAGTTTTTGGCACGTTCTTGGTGAATTTCGGAAATATCATTCATGATCGCATTCAAAACACCAATGTTTCCTCACGTAATACCATTTACCAATCTTGTTAGAAAAAACAATACTATATTGTGAGAGAGCATCAAGACCAAAAAAGACAATGCAGTACCTGCAACACACAAAGCAAGAATACCCTTTCTTCCATACTTATCAGATAGTTGTCCAAGGATTGGAGCAGCAAAAAAAGCGAAAAAAGAATAGACAGTGAGTCACAAAGTTACCATTGTATCAGTTGTATTGAACCAGTCTATTACGTCTGGGGCCAATGGAATCATAATTCCTATACTCAATATATCCAGGAATAAGACTCCTAGTACAATTATTTTCTGTTTTGACATAGCAGAGAGCTTATTCTTCCAGTTGATTTTTACAAGACAAAGAAAAAAAATAGAGGATGTTTTTGTTGCAAATGAGGACGAAATACATACATTAGGTGTATTTGCCACCAACGGCAAAAGTTTATTTGGTAAAAAAATGTTTTGACAAAAAGAAGGACAAAAAAAAGAAGCACTCGCACCACAATAGCAATTTCAAGGAAGCAATTTGGTATAGCTCTGCTTGTTATTTGATGATTATATTTTTTTGCACTTTTTTTTGCAGATGGTTCACCTATTCTTGAAGTGGCAAACAAAGTCTTTTCAGTTATATTAGGTGAACAGTGATTATCAGTGTTTTTCTTGTTATGTGTGCTTGCTGGAGTTGGTGTGCTTTTAAAACAAGGGATGATTGGCACCACAATTAAACAATGAATACTAGCTACCATATTGGTCTCTGCGATCCTCAACTTCCCTCTTCTTGCTGAAGGCGGAAAACAACTTTTGAATATGAAAGAGTGCCTTGCACATGGTTGATATATGTCATGGCCAGTTTTGTGGTTATTACAAAGAGTTTTCGGCGATGCTAATACAGGCGCGTCAAAAATCATTATTATAGTCATGGCGGCTGCCCTCGTAGTTCGGATATTTCGAGCGTGGAATATGAAACTACCAAATCTTTCTGGTTTCAGTGTCAAACGCGAAAACGAAATCCCTTCACCAAAGATATCTAAAAAATGAACAAATAATGAGCGTGATGAGGAAGAAGAAACAGAAGAAGTATATCATACAACAAAAGGTAGCAAATCATGAAATGAGGCAAACGGCTCTATGATCTCGTTGCTAAAAACAGGATTGAAAAAGAAAGTTGAAGAAAAACTGAAAGAAAAAGAACCGAAGAAAATCATTACATTTCCAAAAGATAAACCCACGTATCCGATCTCATTGCTAGATTGAACAGGTTCCAACTCTTTTGTAACAGATGAGTCTTACTTGGTAGCAAAAGCAAAAGCACTACAAGATAAACTATTAGAATTTTCGATTCCCGTAGAAATAAAATGATACAATGTTGGACCATCTGTCGTACAGATCAAAATCTCACCAGCACAAGGTATCAAAATCTCTTCTATAGAAAGTTATCAAAAAGATTTGGCCCTTGCATTGAAAACGAAGTCTCTAAGAATACTTGCTCCTATACCCGGTACTGATGTAGTAGGAATTGAAATACCAAATCCACAGTCACATTTGGTGCACGTTAGACAGATCATGGAAAATGCTGGGTTTGCTGATGCGGTCAATAAAAATTTGACAAATCTTGTTTTGTGAATTGGTATTGATGGAAAATTAGTACGGAAACCACTAGAAAACATGCCTCATCTACTCGTAGCATGAGCGACATGATCAGGTAAATCAGTAGCTATCAACACATTTATCCTTTCGTTAATGTATCAGAACTCTCCTTCAGAGATGAAATTTTTGATGGTTGATCCGAAACAAGTGGAATTGGGTATGTACGATGGTATCCCATATTTGCTTGCGCCGGTTGAGACCGCGCCGGAGAAAGCGCTCAAAATCCTGAAATGGGCAGTAAACGAAATGGAAAAAAGATACACACTACTCAAATCAATGAGAGTAAAAAAACTTACTGAATATAATGAAAAAGTCCCTTCCAAAGATCTTGTGCCAAGAATTATTATCATCATCGACGAGCTCGCTGACTTGATGATGAATAGAAATACCAAAAAAGATACAGAAATGTGTATCACAAGAATTGCGCAAAAAGCTCGTGCGGTATGAATCCATTTAATTGTAGCGACACAAAGGCCTTCCGTAGATGTTGTAACTGGGCTTATCAAAGCGAACATTCCAACGAGAATTGCGTTTTCCGTGGTTTCCCAAATAGATAGTAGAACGATATTGGATATGAAATGAGCTGAAGAGTTGCTTGGAAAATGAGATATGCTCTATATGGATCCGGCGAACAATGGAACAATACGTATGCAAGGACCATTGGTTACGACAGAAGAGATTGACGATGTTGTTGCTGCAATCAAGAAAAAATATATGACAGGCATCAAAGAGGAAGATATTTATGACCCAGAACTTATGAATATTTTGTCTGCAAAAAATGTTTGATCTGGCATGGCAGGATGATGATATTGATTTAGTTGAGATGGAAATGATGAAGAGTTAATTGAACAAGCTATTGAAATCATCAGACAAACACACAAAGCATCTGCAACATTGCTCCAAAGAAAATTGGGAGTATGATTTGCACGCGCCGCTCGTATCATGGATCAGTTAGAAGAACAGTGAGTAGTTGGACCACAAGATGGCGCAAAACCAAGAGAAATATATATATAAAAACGTATCCAAAGACAGTAGCTCCATCGAAGATGGTGCCCGTCTCTTCGTTGCACAGTTAGCCAACCACAGATAGTACGGGCATCCCCGACTTCGTCGGGGGAAAAAACAACGCATGCAACCAAAATACAAATAAAAAAGCCACTCCCCTACCCTATTATTACTTGAATTATTTTATTTCTCATTATACCAATGATAGCAAAACTTAACTTTATCCTTTTGTATGCAATCGTAGCTTTTGTGCTTGCGCTGATAGTATATCCTTTGTATATCTCATTTTTGAAAAAGCATAAAGCGGGCAAAGTTCTTCGTGAAGACGCAACATCTGGCGGGAAAGCAGAAATCTTCAACAAACTACACTCTCACAAAGCTGGAACACCAACTATGGGATGAGGATTGATTCTCATCATCACTGCGTTGTTGATCGGCGGGTCGTATTTGCTACAACATCTTGGATATATTTCAAATTCACTGATAACCAGACAAGAAACATATATCATACTGTTCGCTTTCTTTGGTATGGGAATTTGGGGACTGATAGACGATCGATTGAATATCAAATGAAAAGGGAAAGCAAAGTGATTCTCTGCAAAAGCAAAACTTATCGGAATGGTTGCTCTCGCGGCGTGGATTAGTTATTGGTTTTATATCAAACTTGGTATAGACTATCTCAATCTTTGGCCACTTTTTAGTAACCCGATTCACCTTGGATTTTGGTATCCTATCATCACTTTTTTTCTAACAATTGCTATCGTAAATGCTATCAATATTACAGATGGATTAGACGGTCTTGCAGGCGGTATGATGGTGATGGTATTGGGCGTATTTTCAATTATTACGTTTACATATGGTTGGTATCTTGCGACGACAGTGCTTGGAATTGTTGCAGGAGCACTCTTAGCGTTCCTTATGTTTAATATAAATCCTGCCAAGATATTTATGGGAGACTCTGGCGCACTTGCATTGGGGTGACTGGTCGCAACGCTTGTATATCTCCTAAATATAAAAAACAGCATCTTGATTCCTTTTTTGATTCTCTTTTGACTTTTTATTATAGAGTTTTGCAGTAGTGGCTTACAAATTTTTTGGAGAAAAATATTTAAAAAGAAACTCTTTACTATAGCGCCGTTTCATCATAATTTGGAAAACCAAGGTATTCCCGAACATACTATTGTGATGAGGTTTTGGATTATTCAAGGCATACTTAGTGCAATCACACTTATTCTTATTATTTATAATACAATTGATTAATTATGAACCCTACACTTGCTCCTGAAAATGCGAAAAGAGAATCTGTAATTATTCTTCTATGTAAAATATTTTGTATTGGGCTTTTACTCCAATTTTTTGCAAACACATTTGTGTCGTTTGTGGTTGGACGAACTGGTACGTCTGCAGATCTTTTGTGGCTTTGGAAAGAAATTTTCGTAATAGTTGCCACTATCTATGCGATCTGGTGGATACGAAAAAAACAATCGTGGAAAAAAAGAGAACCGATGCGATATATGAGCATCGTCTTTGTCGTTCTTACTTTGTTTATGCTTGGAATAACACTGGAGAAATGATTATCTATCATGGATTTCATCAAAGCTCGAAAATATGATACAATTTGATTTATGATTTTTATTGCGATATATTATCTAGCACCTGCGGTATCTGAGGCAACGCGAGAGAAACTTGTAAAACGATTTTTAGAAGGGATGAAGTGGCTTTTGATTGGCGCAATTATGCGGTATATTGTACTGCTTCTGAAACCATGAGTGTTGAAGTTGTTTGGATATAGCACGATGGAAATCGAAGGACAAATCGGACAGCGTCCACCAGCAATTTATCGGACAAGAGAGTTTGAATGATTGCCTAGAAACCAATTCCTCTTTGAAAGACCAATATCACGATGATTTTTCTTGGTTGCATTTTTTCCACTCTTTTTTGTACAATTCTTACAAAAAAAATCTCTCAAAAAAACATGGCTACGATGGGGATTGTATGCTCTGAATATTATACTCACCTACTCCAGAGCAGCTCGAGGAAGCTGGGTAATTGAACTTGTTATAGTATGAATTATTACATACAGGAAGCAGATGCGTTTTTTCTTAAGAAAGTTTTTGATACCACTCATTCTCATTCTACTAGCTGTGACGTGGGTCGCAAAAGATCAAATCATCAACAGAGAGTTCTCAAATACGTGACACATAAACCTCTTTATTCAATGATGGCATTATTTTACAGATCATTGGTTGACTGGTATGTGAGCGGCGTCTGTATGACCATGATCACATTTTGAAGGATGAACAAACTTTAATCCAGAAAATCAATATCTGCAAATTGCAATTGAGTTT
>CAZMFL010000004.1:0-7101 GCA_964565575.1 uncultured Candidatus Peribacteria bacterium | reverse complement strand
TATATTGTGGATGATCCGGTACTTATTTTTGCACCGAATAGGGCGAATATCTTTCAAAAACAATCTAAAAAATAAAATATTTAGTCAAAAAACAAACTGGCTGATTGCATGTAGTATTGGGATGGTTTGACTATCCATATCATGACTTGTCTTACATAGTTTCACCGATAGAATGATAGTATATCCATTTATGCTTATCTTTGGTATCGTTTACTATCTGTATCACAATGAACCAGCAACTGAAAGAGAATGAATTGTTTTAAAAGTAAAAATTAAGAAAAAGGGAAGAAGATAGAAGCATCTTTCACACACCTCCTTAAAAGTCTACACAATCCTGGACTACCGTGTAGATTTTTTTGTTTTTCACAAAAACAACATCGCATCTGATACGATCGTAGCGGAAATTTCTAGATTGGTCTGCGTTGATTGCAACTTTATATAAAAATGTATGAATTGTATTTTTGATATGTTTACGCTTGGCAAGTGTTATGTAGCCGGATAGATCATCAATGCGAGTGACATCTTTCACCTCTACGAAATTTAGTACGCCATCTTTTAGCAGAATCAAATCTAATTCACCTCCAGGAATTGTAAAATTCTTTTGCACGAGTAGTCGCCCCTGTTGCAAATAGTCGTCCAGTGCTATATTTTCTGCATCATACCCACGAGCTTTTTTGCTAATCATAACAAAATAATTATTAATTATTAATTTTAAATTATTAATTGAAAACAACTCCTTATTATTAAACATTAAACATTAATCATTAACCATTTTTATAGTGTTCTTCAATCTTATGGATACATGCTGGGTCGTCTAGGGAGTACTCTCAACTTACTTCTCTACGAAGCTCGCAAATAATCCCTCAGGTTCCTAATTTTTTTCATAATTGATAGGCAATAGAACGAATAAATGTCCCACTTCCCACATGACAACGGATTTTCACGTACGGGAAATCGTATTCTAAAAGCTCAATTTCATAGATTCCCATTTCTTTTTGTTCGTCGTGTACTACTCATGCACGTGCTGTTTCATACATTCTTTTTCCATCCTTTTTTTTGGCACTAAAGGAAGGGATTGGTAAAAGAGCTTTGGGTTGAAACGATTGAAATACCGACTCTACCTCCTCTCTCGTTGGAATTTTTGAAATATCTACTTGTTCATATAATTCATGATAATCCGCATCCCATGTATCAGAGATATGCGCAAGATCGATCGTAGCGCTGTATCGTTTGTCATGACCGACGAGTTGTGCCATATGCTTGGTGTCCTCATCGGTAAGGATCAACAAAAGCCCAGTCGCAGAAGGGTCCAATGTCCCTGCATGACCTACTTTCTTATATCATCCACGAATTTTTATAAACTTAACAACATCATGACTAGTCCGTCACGCCGGCTTATCTACGAGTAAAATCATCTATATAAACATCAAAGTACAAAACATGCCTCTAAACAAGTCTCTTTTACCCGCTTGCAGAAAGAAAAAGTAGGAATTATGAATTATTAATTGTAAATTGTAAATAAACGCTAACCATTAATCATTGTTTTAAATTTCCCATAATCCAAAAAATTTATTTATTACATTTCATGCGCTTGAGAATACAAGAGTTTAGGTCTACTTGATAGCACGCTTGCATACCTTGATAGTCAACTCTAAAAAGATCCTTTTGACCTTCGCAAGAGATACCATATGATCACATCTTCCACTCCAGTGTATCATCTGTAGATAAAGGGATAAACTCATTATTAATATTTTTTTGAGTAATTTGTATTTGTTTTTCAAAAACCACAACATCTTTTCTTTCACCTTGTATCCCTCACGTGTAAGCGATATCCCGTCACGTAGTAGACAGAGATAATGTTGCGCTTTCATAAATACGACCTTGACGCATACGTATACTTACCGTATCTCGAGTGTCCTCTATCTTTTGGGAGATAAGCGATAGTTGTACATGATTTTCTACTCAGCGCAAATTAAGAGGTACCAAAACCAAAAGGATACCTATAAGTATCAACACCATAACTATTTCCACAAGGGTGAACCCATGTTTACGCATTATCATGCTTGTACACCACCTAAAATTGTTGTAATTATACCAAATACTGAAAGCGCAATAAGCGTTATGATAACTCACAAAAACACGATGAGTACTGGTTCTATAATTTTTGAAATACCATTGATGCTTGCAATCAAATCCTCTTCGTAAATATCTACTACATTTTGTAATGTTTCGGGTAACTGAGCGGTCTCTTCTCAAACTTTTAAGAGCGTTGCGGCATTTACAGGTATCAAATATGGATATCACAATGTTCACTTGTACATTTGTTCCCCGCGCTCAACGTGAGCGAGCATTCCACGAATCATTTCTTGATACAATCCAACTCACATAATATCATACAATAACGTTAACGACTCCACATAATTCATCCCTGATTGTTGCAAAAGTTTGAGATATCTCATCAATTTCACAAGATAGTAATTTCTAATTATCAATCCGAATCAAGGTAATCAAAGCGCTAGACGGAATACTGCGTTTTTTCAGCTTTCACTTGAAAGTATGATGGAACAAAAAAACAATATTAAACCAATACCAATAAAAATACTTGGAACATTATTTTTCAATGTATTTGACAGATTCATCATAAAACGAGTTACGAATGGTAATTCTACTCATGGAAATTGTGTCGCAATAGAAAAAATTCATGGCAAAATTCCGATAAACAAAATCAACACTCAAAGCACCGCAATAACAAACAATACTGCAGGATATGAAATTGCACTGATAAACTTAACTGACAACGAATGTAAAAACGCATACTCTTGTGCAAGATTGCGTAATACTTTTACGAGATTCCCTGATGACTCACCCGCTTTGACGATTGAAACATCTGAACTTGCAAAATATTGTGGTAGTTTAGATAATGAATTTGTTAATGATTTTCATTCATTTATATTTCCAGCAATATTTTTCCCTACATACCTTTGCGCAGCGGTATCTCCATCACGAGCTATCACATTTACGGCTTCATTTATACCTACTCATCATCCCAATAAATAACCCAATTCTCTAAAAAACAAAAGTTTCTGTTTCATATTGAAACCAGATCTTTCTTTGTAATCAAGATATCTATTTATCAAGGATTTTAGCATGCAGAAGTAATATAATGATATAATATTATTTTGATCAAGTTCATATTTCCGCAGGGATCGTTTTCATCATATACAAGTTCATAGCTATTTGTACATCTTGTTCGGTAGCTGCTTTTACAACATCATACGTAACTGAGTCCACCTTCGCTAACATAGGATATGCTGGAGAAATAAACGCTTCTATGTTACGCAAAAATGATAATAGACCATTCTTGTCTCAAAAAGTAACTGTTACGCTCATGGGTATCGATTGTAGTTCTGGCAAAGATAATATCTTGGGCGTACCAAATACTATCTCCTTGATTTGAGCAGTTGGAGTGCCATTTGATCATTTTATCAAAAAATCATTTAGGTAGGCAAGTACTTTTTTTTGATCAACAGTAAATCTATCAGTAATAGTCTGTTGTAACTGAAGATATCATTTAAAAATATTTTTGATCGGGTCATCACGCAATCATTCTGGTAGCGTTTGACAGTTGGTATTATAACACTGCAAAATAGTGTTTTTTTCCAACTGTGTGTTTGCCAAAGCTAGCAACTCAACCTCTTTTAATATTGATTTTTGCGTCGCCACTTTGGTTTCATGTTCAGCCACAATATCAGTATATCATTTTGCAGAATTTTTGTATCAATCATAAGCTCATTGTAATAATGGCCAAGCTATAAGCAAAACTACTATTATAACAAAAATAATTATCTTGTGATGGAGTGTGTGTGCTTGGCTTTCTCTAGAAAAAAGCGTCGCAGACATTTGCTTGCTAACGTTTGACATTGTCCAATACTATTTGAGCAACTAAAGAAAAAGCGAAACCATAATCAGTTTTTTTATAATCAGTGATTGTGATATCTTTGATAAATTCTAGGGAGTTAAATTTATCTACTACTCAACCAGATCAGTAAACAACCTTCAAATCAGATACTGTTCACTTCAAACGAAGAGAAGAAAAATCCAAAGAAAAATCAGAAAAAGTTACTGCATCTCATCACAATTTTTGTAGATCTTCAAACACCATAATAATGCGAGACAAACGATCTCCCCACCCTTGTTGTGTTTTGCTAAGATCATAAACGACTTTTGCTCACATATATTTTCTATAATCAGCGTTATTCTCTGCTGCGGAAATATCGTTGTCTATTTTGATAATCGCTTCTTTTTTGATACTTGTTTTTTGTTGATTGGTTTGGGTTTGTCGTGTGAAAAATCCATATGCTACGACTGATCCAATCAGAACCAAAAAAGCTAGGTAGTACAGAACACTCCACCCTGGAGAAGCTTTAGGTTTTGCATAAGCCATTACGCTATTGGCAGCATCTCAGACAAGATTTTTGTCAGATAGTTCCGTTGTCATGTTTTCAACCATGATTTTTTGTAATCAGGAAAAATAAATATACTATAAGATGTATGAAAAATATCTATGTTTGCAAGGGAATTATGCAAAATTATTAATTGTTAATTGTTAATGATTAATTATAAATTTGACGATCAACCATTAGTCATTGATCATTATTATTCTACATTATGATAGACCGCATTTACATCTTCGTCCGCTTCAAGTCCCTCAAGAATTCTTTCAAAGGTAGCAAAATTTTGATCATTTAGAGAAATTGTATTTTGTGGGAGAAATTGGATATCGGCATCTGAAATATTGTATCATAGCGCTTCAATCTCTTTTCTCACGTGTATAAAATTTTCACGACTCGTGACAACACGACAAATATTTTCTTCTTCTTCGAAATCATCTATATCTAACCCCAATAAATCTTCTTCCAATATTGCCTTTTCATATGGGACAACCTCTTTCACTTCATTTCATTTTTTGATCTGAACAAGGAGTTTGCCGTCTATGATGATGACGCCTTTTTCACTAAACTGCCAAGATACCGCACCCATTTCTGCTATTGATCATCACAGTTTCGCTAATATTGAACGGACACTAGATGCAGATCTATTTGTGTTTGCAGTGATACACTTAATGAACAATGCTGAACCAGCTGGCCCATATCATTCGTACATTACCTCTGAGAGTTCTTGTCATTCCAATTTTCATGCTCATTTTTTGATTGCGTGGTCTATCACGTCTTTTGGAAGACTATTATATCTTGCCTTTTGCAAAACCATTTCAAGTGACGGATTCATCGTTGGATCCGCTCCTCCATTACGCGAAGCGATCTCAATAAGTTTCCCTATTTTTGCATAGGTTTGTGATTTTGCAGCATCTCCTGCTGCCTTTTTCCCGGCGATACTATGTCGTCTTCCCATTGGTGCAGTATTTTATACATATAAATATTTCTGCGAGTGTACGCTTTTTTTTATATTTTTCAAGGTATGTAAAAAAGAAATATTTACTAGCCAGATTTTTTTTAATAACAAAAAAATCACCTTATCAATAAGCCCGATTCTGTATATGGCGACATTTATCTGATTGGCTTATAGCCAATTTTGTGCACGGCCAGCACGAAACTGGATCGCTTGCATGAGATAGGGTTTACCACTTGTGTGAGAATCTCTCACACGAAGGAGGACTAGCATACAAAGTACACAATATCCACGTTGCACCTTTCTCCCAACGGATTGGGATAGTTTTCGTCTCTGTGGCACTTGCCTTTGCCCCGACGAGTCGGGGTATCCATCAGCTGTTAGCTGCTATCTTTTGTGTCATGTCGGGACTTTCCTTCCCGATTTTGTCGGGATAATCGCCTAGATAAGATGATCCACTAAGCGTACCGAAACAATATAGATTTTCAAGTTGAATATTGCGCCTGATTTCATATAATTACAAACTATGCGGATTGAAAAATCCTCCATGCTTTAAAATCTATTTTATAGACACATGAAAACATTCTTAGTTATTCTTCTCATTCTTAGCTGAATTGTATTTGTTGTTTCCGTTCTTCTCATGAGCCCAAAGGGAGGTTTGGGATTTGGAATTGGAGGGGCTAGCAGTTCTTCAAACGAATACGGAAGCAAAAAATCTATAGAAACATCATTAAAAAAAGTTGCACTTATTTCTGGAATAATTTTTGGAACAATTGTATTATTTTTGCCCTATGTTAAATAACGATGCATATAGCTTTTCGTAAACCTCAAATAATATCATACATTTCATACATTCTCTTGTTTATTCGGTTTCTTTTTGCGGGGTACTTATATTACAATTACCTAATTTCGCAAACCGAACAAGCTCCGACAAAATGATGAACTCTTATTGAAGGAGTAAGCGACACGATTACATATTTTCCTAAAATTAAATGATTTGACGACAGATTTTACAAAAGTCTGCTCTTTAGAAGATGTATAAATGAGTCAACAAGCGGTTGACAAAATATCTACGAACCAGATTTGTGTGATGTTATCACAAACGACAACAAAACTTTTCTGATTCAACTCAGAGATGATGCGGGTAATCGATCAGATGGAGCTCCAGTTAGCATCAATGATCTAGTATTCACATATGAAGGCGTGATGCAAAAGAATATCTGGAATCTACCACAATACAAAAACAATACAAATGTGGTAGTACAAAAAAGTTCTGCAGATACGCTTACAGTTACCTTCCCACAAGCATCAAAAGAAAATATGATGTTCTTTACAGACTTTATTTTGCCGTCACATATCATAAAAAGTTGGAACTGGGAGGATTATATCAAAAAAATGCCAACTGAATTCGTAACAAACGGTTGTGCTACATTAAGTAACTCTCGCGACGAAGAAAGCGTAATTTTTGATCTTAAAAATTGTTCAAATACACGAATTAGATATTATCAAGTGAAAAAATACACCCTAGAAGAGATGCAAGAAGATCCATGAATGATGGATTTTTTTATTTGAGATGACCAAATTCCGTGATATAACTCTGGGAGAGTTATTACAAACAATTATATAGGATTATTTTTTAACATGCAAATTGGGAAGCTTAATATCTATGCTAGAAAAAACCTGATTGCGATGATA
>CAZMFL010000003.1:15309-34216 GCA_964565575.1 uncultured Candidatus Peribacteria bacterium | reverse complement strand
CGAATGTGATGGAGACAAGATGGTATGTGAACCTTTGCGTTGATGTTAAGCATAATTACTTTTATCGGATTTCTTTTTGGAGTAATTCCAGTCTATACTGCTCGTCCAACACTTGATGCTTTTTATGCAACCAAATTTCCGACTATTCAATGTATACAAGATAAAATACCAAGTTCACTTTCCCTTTGAAAAATAGAATATACCGCAAAATCACTCCCATCAATCAATGATGTTTGCAATAGAGTATTTCCTGTGTACGTTGGGCAACTTATTTCTCGAAAAGATACAGGTGCGATTCTTGTTGATCTAGGTAATGGCAGTAGTATTTATCTTGAGGGGCCGATAGCCTGAATCATAGCTAAAACAAACACTTGATATGTTTTTGATCGCAAACAAGCGACTGGTAGAGCAATTTTTTATTGATCAGGTAATTCAAATTACGCAGTAGAGTCAATCCAATATACGATAAAAAGCCTGTTCGTGCAAGAGAAAAAAGCATATCTGAAAAAAAACTTCTCGCGAGTGCGAGAACAATCTGCGTGGTTAACAAAAATAGCTATCTATAAAATGAAAATTCTCGGCCTTTTAAACCGAGAATTCAATAATTATGTAAAAAATCTAGAATACTATATGCAGGAAATTTCTAATTAACATCACCAGTCACTGTTGTATTTGTTGCAGGTTGGCTGTTTGTTCCTGATTGTTCTATCGCTCAAGTATTTATCTCTTGTTTAGGAGCAGGTGTGGTTTTCGTTCCAGTAAATTTCCATGAAGATAACATGTTATTCAAATTCTGTTGTAATTCTTTTGTTCAGCCAGCGTCTCCAGCAGAAGTTGCGACGTATGTTATACCATCTTTCACAAAGACAACTATCGCATAACTCATGCTTTTTCCGCCTAACGTTCCATCAAACACTACCATTTTCGCAGGTGCTCCATCAACTTTTGTATTTTCCTCAGCAACAATTTCCATTTTTTTGAAAAGGGCAGAATACTTTTGCATTGCTTCTGCATATGCTTCTTCTACTGTTGTGCTTCCCATAGCTCACTTTGAAATATGGATATACGAATATTTTCAATCTACTTGTATTTTATCTTTGTTAACAAATGTCGCTTCAATCGCTCCCCTATTCCCAACTTGCACTTCCCACGTACGAGGATAATCTACTACAAAAGTCGAATCCAAACTTTGGAATGTCTCATGTCCTGCTTTATAAACATTATTTTTTTTGACTGCTCGCGTCATAACTCCAAGGAGAATTAGTAAGGCGACTGCCATGATAAACATCCACGATCTTTTTGAAACCTTTTTGGTTTGTGTAGTTTCATTGTTTTCTGTTGCTCTCATGAGAGTAAAAAAAAGTATAAAATATGCCTCCGTATGAGTCTCTTTTATCTGCTTGTAGAACGGAAAGAGATGAAGCGAAGAGCATAGTATCGACTATAGGCACTATTCTATTTTTATTTTCCTATAATCTTAAATATTTATTATACTATACTTTTAACAAACAATAAAGAAAATGCAACAAGAAATAAAAAGAATTATAGGTTGTGATTTATTCTAATTATTTGCCCGTCCAATCCGGGCAAACAAATCAACCCCAGTATGATACGGGCATCCGACTTCGTCGGAAAAAATTTTTCAAGAGTAATCTTGTTGATAATAAATTACTGTAAGATATTGAAAAAATAGCTGGCCTATCATTATATCGGTATGATCTTATTCTCAATATTTGGGTTTGTGATAGCGCATAAATTCATCGCGTATTACATAAAACACATTTTACAAATAATTAGAAGGTAGATAAGATGTTTTTGGAATGTTTGGATATTTTTTTTGTCGAGTTCAAGAATAGACGGGAGGCATGGGTCACTATTGACTTATTAAAATAAATATATATTATTAAATATCAGATTTCCTGATACGTGTTCTTTATCAGTTTTATTGCTTACGTGATTTTGAATCAAAAAAATATTAACCAAAAAATAAATAAAAAAATGAAAACAAATTTTATTCTAGTTCTGCTGTTCGTATTGACAGTAGCTAGTGCCTTTGGGCAAACGAAAACCATCTTTTTCCAAAAGGATGGAAAAATCCAGAAGGAAGTATCACTTCCTACTGAAAAAGAAACAAAAGACACTTTGCTGGTTGTGTCTGCTGACCTCACTGGATACCCAGGAAGTTATTCACAACAATTAAAAGCGCTCAGCAACCAAGGAGAAAAAGTTATCGTGTCTACCAAAGATACTATAATCTACTCTAAATTCGGGACAAAAGC
The DNA here is from genome assembly GCA_964565575.1 of uncultured Candidatus Peribacteria bacterium. Lineage (GTDB taxonomy): Bacteria > Patescibacteriota > Gracilibacteria > Absconditabacterales > Absconditicoccaceae > JBDHUW01. The sequence continues at coordinate 31,937 of CAZMFL010000003.1, read as the reverse complement.
TTATAAATACGAAAAAGAAGTGTGGATCACTTCAAATGATGGGCAATCACTACAAACCTATAATGATTTAGCCCCACGCGGACAACGTACAGCTTGGGAACTGCTTCTTCTCTATGTTTATATGCTACTCTCCTATTATATAATAGGTAGATATAAAAAATTGCGGAAGAATTATAAGGGTGTTTTAGATCTCGTACTTGGATTTGGAGTTACACTTGGATTTGTGCTTGTTCTTGGATTTGGAGTCACACTTGGATTTGTGCTTGGAGTTGGAATTGCACTTGTGCTTGCACTTGTGCTTGTCCTTATGCTTAGTGTTGGAGTTGGAGTTGGACTTATACTTGGATTTGCACTTGAAGTTGGACTTGTACTTGGACTTGTTGTTGGAGTTGGACTTGCACTTGGACTCTGGTGTATCTTCAGTATTTGTATCTTATTAGCAATATTAGGGTACATACTCGGTTACTATACTACAAAAAAAAAGTGAAAAGCAACATTAAAATTAAAGGGTACCCGTGTTTTACGAGGTGCCTTTTTTTGTATAAAAAATCTATCATTATCTTTTTCTTTTACTCAATAAATTCAACTGCGCATTAAAAAAACAGCTGTCACAATAAAATATTTTGTGCAGTATAAAAAGTCATAAACAATTATTTTAAAAATTCCGCTTGTGGATAGCCAAATCACACACTCCAAAGGTGCAGAAAGTCGTCTTTTCCAGTTGTGTTTTGTGACTGTTTATACAAAACATCACCGACGATTGGGTAGCCAATTTTTGCAAGATGCACACGAATTTGATGCCTAATTCCCTGTTGAATATAGACAACACAGCGAGTCGTATTTTTTGCTTCATCGTACTCCAATGGCAACAAAAATGTTTTGACATCATGCGGTTTCCCACGACCACGCGTCGTATCTTTTTGATCAAGGATAGCAACCATACGTTCTGTGGACGACGCGCTATGCATGATAGGCAAGGAGACGGCGAGCATTTCAATGGTTTGCAAGTCTGTATATGTTGATAGGGTATTTGTTTTTCACAAGCTACGATTATTTTCTTTGTCGCCAAAATCAGGATATTTTTGTTGCAATATTCAGAACAAATTTTGTATCTGGATTGCTGGCAAAGATCAGGTTACAAGCTGTGTATTCGCAATCTTTTCAGCTGTTCTACGTATATCTACTTTTCCTCTTACATCACACACATATTGTTTTACAAGTTTTTTTTCATCTTGTCGTTTTTCATATTGGGATTTTATTTTTGGCGTTTTGGCGAAATAGATGAATCATTGTGTGTCGTTATCCAACCTATTTACCAGGCCAAACTCCTCTTCTTTGCCAAATTGCTCTCCTAAAGCCAAAAAAAATGGCGGTTTCTGTTCCAAAATTTGATCCAAAAAACTGTGTTGTAGACCAAAACTTGTAGCAAGACCAGCCGGCTTCCATACAAAATAAAAATTATTGTCTTCCAAATAATATATGTTTGAAATCATCTTTTATGCTACAAGATATTTTTTGTAATTTTTTTCCATGAAATACCAAAATCACACGCCAAGAACAGCTGCACCAAGCCCAAAAACAGCCACGCACAAAAGCAAAAAATCTGCCCAATGCGCTCTAGAAGTTTGTTGATAGACATAGTCCAAAAGAAAACAGAAAATTCCAAATGTGGTTCAAGATCTCAGGACAGCATACTGTAAAATAAATCTTTTAAGTCAAATGTTTCTTGTTTGTTCCCATCGTTTTGCAAGTTTGTTATTAAGTTTTGTTTGATCCATTGTTTTATTGTACAAAATAAAAATTATTTTTCTTCACTATCATCAATATCCTCACGTAATGCTTGCAAAATATCTGCAAATACTTTTTCTACGGTATTTGTCCCATCAATCTTGATGAGTTTTCCGAAGTGTTGTATGTAATCTATGATTGGCATAGTTTGCTCATAGTAGGTATTGATACGCTTTTCAACAGATTCTTTCGTATCGTCCGCGCGACCTCTCAACATAGCACGTTCAACAGCTACATCTTTTGGCACGTCAATCCAAACCCCCAATATCTCACGATTGTTGCGATACATACGATCCAAAAACGAGTGCATCTGTGGTATATCACGAGGAAATCCGTCTACGATCATTTTTTGATCTTTTTGAAGCGTAACTGAAAATGCATCAAATAGCGCTACAACAAGCGAATCATCAATCATTTTCCCTTTGCTCATAAATGCTTCTACGTACTCGCCAATTGCATTTTCATTTGATCCCAACGCGCGCAAGATTGCTCCAGACTCGAAGTATTTATACTGTCACATAAAGTGATCAACAAGCTTCTTTGCCTGCGTTCACTTCCCTGACCCTTGTGCACCGAACAACACAATATCTTTCAACATACTCTTTTGATTATAAATAAATTTTATGTACAGTTTTTTTTATACTATTATTATACAAATTTCTCTTGATTTAGCAAAAAAAAACTACTATAAGATGATTTTTCAAAATCAAAGATAGCAAAGATCGGCTGTAATACAAGATAAATTAGGGATTGATTTCTTTTTCTCTTCGTGCTGAAAAAACATATAATCAACAATTCAAATTTTTCTCTTGCAATTCTCTAGCATTTAGTATATAATTATGTAATGGAGTTAATCTCCTGTTTTATTATTACCCCACAAAATACCATGTTACAAGGAAATGTAAAATTCTTTAACCAAGAGAAAGGTTTCGGATTTATCAAGTACTTCGGAGACGATGGAAGCGAAAAAGAGATTTTCGTTCACATCACTGCTGTTGAAGGAGAACAACCACTTAACGAAGGAGATGCTGTTAGCTTCGAGATCGGAGAAGGTAAAAAAGGTCCTATGGCAGTAAATGTTGCTTTCGAAGGAACAGGAAATGCTGGATCAGCAGAAGACGTTGAATAATTCAATGCTTTTTCTCAAGAAAAATAGGTTCTAGAATAATCTTACATACAAATACGCATATAATTTGCATTACGTATACAAGCATTAGACATAGACTACCATTTTCAACCCCGCTTCGTCGGGGTTTTTTTATATCAAAAAAAACAGCCCGTTCGTGAGCTGCTTTGATGATTTCAGATATATGTAATGACCGACGATATTAACGCTTTGACCATTTTGGTGCTTTTCTTGCTTTCTTCAAACCTGGTTTCTTCCTTTCTTTTCCACGTGGGTCTCTTTTGAGAAGTTCATGTGGTTTAAGTTGTGCTCTTGTTTCTGGGCTATATGCAACCAACGCTCTTGCAAATCCAAGTTTGATAGAATCTGCTTGTCAAGCTGTTCCACCTGATGTTACTCTAATTTCAGCATCGAATTTGTTTGCAAAATCTCCTCCGATTACAGTAAATGGCAACATAATTTCATACAAGAGATGATCGTGTCACATGAAATATTCTTTCAATGTGAGCTCTTTATCACCTTTTATGATAATATATTTTCCAGTTCCATTTGGGAAAAGTTTAACTGATGCAGTTGCTGTTTTCCTTCTTCCGACTGCAAATGTATATTTAGAAGCTGATTTTCCAGCTATCGGTTTTGTAGTAGCCATTCCTAGTTAATCTCGGTAGGATGTAAAAAATCGTATTTCGTAGATGCAGTAGTAAACATTTTTACTCTTTTCATCCTAATATCTCTCATTTTGTTTTTTGGTAACATACCTCTCACTGCGAACCACAACGGATCCATAGATTTCTTTTTTAGCATAACACCAAGCGTTTTACTCTTAACATTACCCTTGTACCCACTATATGTATAGTAGAGTTTCTGAGATAACTTCTTTCCAGTAACAACAATCTTGTCTGCATTTTCTACAACAACAAAACCGCCACAATCTCGGAAATCACAATAGTGCGCTTCATTTTTCCCAATAAGAAGATCCGCAATAATAACTGCTAATTTCCCTAGTGTCTTGCCTTCTGCGTCTATCTTATACCACTTTCTTGTTTTTTCAAGATCAGCTGGTTTTTTGTAGACTGTTTTATTCATTTCTATTGATGCCATGATAGGTATATAATCAAATAATAAACAAAATATCTTTTACAAAATTCTCAAAAGTATTTTTTCTGCACCGTCACCCATTCTATAACCTAGTTTGTATGATCCAATAAACCCAGATTTCTTGCCTGTTTGGCGAAGTCTAGGGATGATGTCACTGATAACTTTTTTACCAGTTGCTTCATCAGCGATAGCTACCTTTACAAACCTAATCGCCTCTCTTCTTACATCTTTTTCGTCTTGATAATTGTCAAACAATCCCAAGATATATGAAAAGAATGAATCTGCTTCAGCTTTGATAACTCTTGCTTTTTTTGAGGTTGTCGTCATATGTCCCTCTCTCACAAAATTTGTAAGCATAGTTTTGATGACATTTGATTTGGTTTGATACTCACCTAGGCGCATATCAATCATTTTGTTAACATGATGTCTCATCGGTACTGTATAGTGTGTAATATAAAAGATACGTTTAGTGGGTTTTTATGCTGATATGCCGAAAGCAAATAGCGCACGATCGGTAATTTAGGTTTCATCTACATCGGCACGCTAATCATCAATTATCCAGCAAGTGATTTACTGATATTTTGTAAAGCTGAATTGATTTCATCTATTGCCTTTTTCCCAAGTCATTTCATACTCAATAGTTCTACTTTTCTTTTTTTCTCTAAATCTTCAACATAGAGAATTGAGTTCTTGATAAGCGCATTTCTCGTTCTTTCACTCAATGGTAATGCATCAATAGGCATTGTTTTGATGTTCATCTCCTCAGGAAGTTTTTCTTTTTCCTCATAGAGTTCTTCAAGTTGGATAAATGCAGATTCATCTACATATATATCTTCAAAAACGAATAATTTAGCATAAGAAGCCAAAACTTCACCAGCGAACGCTAGGAACTCTTTTGGAGAAATGTTCTCATATTTTGATTGTATTTCAAGAATCAAACTGTCTTTTAGTCCTCCTTGGAAGTCGTCGATAACCTCGCGAACATCATATTTTACATATTCTACTGCCTTGAAGTCATTATCGATAAGAAGTACATTTACATCACCCTCTGCATCTTTTTCATCACGTCTTCTTAGGAAATCTACGCTATAATATCCATATCCTTTCTCTACTCTCATATCAAAGATCAATTCTGTACTTGGGTCTGATATTTCACACAAGATAGCTTCTGGATTGATAATTTCTACTCATGAAGGTAATTTAAGATCTGCTCCTGTAAATACACGGTTGCCTTTCCATTTTTGAGGAAGCCACTGAAGGGATTCTACTTTATCTGATACATCAAAACGTAATTTTTTGAAATTTTGCATAATATCGATCACTGACTCTTTGATTCCATCTATGACATGATACTCGTGTGAAACTCCTTTTATCTTCATAGCCGTTATAGCACCTCAGATATTGTATCCTAGGATTGCTCTTCTTAATGCGTTACCGAGTGTGTGTCCAAATCCTCTAGGCACAAACTGTAATTCAAATTTCATCGTTTTGTCATCAATTGGAGTTGTAATAACTTTTGGAGAACCAATGTACTTTTGTATATCCAACATGGAGAACCACAATAAAAAATAAAAGTTTTTGTTTATTATGCTCTTGCGTAAAACTCAATTACTTTCAATACATCAGCCTGCGTTTGTAATCCTTCAACATCTGGCAAAGTAAGTACTTCCACTGTTTTGTCTGCTTTGTTTACTTTTAACCAAGCAAGATCAGTATTAGCATGAGAGAAAGCGGTTTCATACAAAGACGATTTCGCAACCTTTGGTCTCAAAGAAAAAACATCCTTTTCATTTACGAAGTATGATGGCACATTATGTTTTTGACCATTGAGAAGAAAATGCCCATGAGTAACCATTTGTCTAGCTTGCATAATTGTATTTGCAAGACCAGCCTTAAAGATCACAGCATCAAGTCTTCTTTCTAGAAATTGAAGAAGTACCTTATCGTGTCCTAGTGACTTGTTTTTAGCATAACGAGATGCTGTCACTTTTACAAGTTTAGCAAACGGCTTCTCTGCCATACCATAGGTTCTCTTTAGAACTTGCTTGTTTCTCAAAAGCTTTCCATATTCAGAAAGTCTAGGCATTGTACTTCCGTGTTGTCCAGGAATACCTCTCCTTTTTTTAACATCATATTTGTCAGAACCAAATATATTAACTCCTTCTCTCCTGACAATTTTATATTTTGGTCATGTATACCTCATGAATTACGTAACAGTAAAAGTATAAAGAATTTATAATTACATTCTCTTTGGTCTGATACCCTTGCATCCACCGAATTGGAGTGGCGTAGCTTCTTTTATGTATGTGATATCTATTAAGCCAATATCATTGATAGCTTTGAAAACACCATCTCTTCCCATACCGATACCTCTAAAGATAATTCCACACTCTTTCAATCCTACATCATCTTTTGCAATTTTCAAAAGACTTCTTGCTAGAACTTCAGCAGCGTATGGAGTGTTTTCCTTAGCACCTTTAAATCCAACATTTCCTGTACCGTTACCCAAGATTTTGTTTCCACTTTCGTCTGTGAGTGTGATTACAGTGTTGTTTTCAGAAGTATGCACATGGAGAACTCCTTTGCTCATTTTGGGATACTTCTTTTTCTTTGCGACCTTTTCAGCCATTATGATAAACGATGAATAAATAAACAATTATAATTATGTACAAATATCGTTACAAATTTATTTCTTGAGTACTGGTCTTACTCTTGACCTACCAAGAAGTTTTTTTGCAGTTCTTGCGTTCTTCCTTGTGCTTTGTCATCTCACTGGAAGCCCGAGATTGTGCCTCATTCACTTATAACTCTTGATTTCCTTTAACCTTTTGATGAAAGCATTTGTCTCTCTTTTAAGGTCATTTTCAAGACTCATATCTTTGAGCACATCAACAATCTTCTTTTCCTCCTCCGGAGAAATATCTTTCACTTTTTTGAAAGGATCAATACCAACCTTTTCAAGGATTTCTTTAGATTTTGGACGTCCAATTCCATAGACTGATGTAAGCCCAATCCAAATATTTTTTGCATCTGGTATTACGTGTCATTGAATTCTTAACATACGTATAGTACAAATAGATATATAAAAATTATCCTTGTCTTTGTTTATGCTTTACATTTTCACAAATTACAAGAGTTTTTCCGCGTCTCTTGATAATTTTGCACTTAATGCACATTTTTTTTATAGCTGATCTTACTTTCATTGCAGTCTCAATTTGAATGATAAAGACATGTAGTATTTATTTTTTAAATCCTTGATGATGGAACTTACGTCCGCGATTTTGGCCACGGTTTTGTGAGTTTGTCACTCAAGGCTGGTGTATTCCTGCGGGTGGTTGATTGCTTGGTCACGTCGCATCGGCTCAAGATCATGGTGCTTGTTTTTTCTGGTTATGTCTGTAGATAATGCGTCATTTTTTGATATCGTATGGATTCAACTCAACGTCTACGAAGTCGCCGGGCAAGACACTGATTCTGTGGAGATTTTTCATCTTTCCAGATAGTGTTGCTGTTACATCCATAGAATAATCCTCTAGCCACACTCTGTATCACCCTGGGCCAAGGTTTTCTTTTACTTCTCCCACAACAACGATTGCGTCGTCTTTAGGCATGGAGTGCAATTTCTTTAATAACTAAAGTTGTTTGCAAAGGTCTAAATCCAATATTCCTTTCATATCTATTTTTTCTTCTAAACTTGAGTACACGAATTTTCTCTCCTTTTTCTGTACCTACATTTTCCGCGCTTACTGTAACACCAGTCAAAACAGGCGTCCCAACAGCTACGTGAGATCCATCTTCTTCAAACACAGCAAGAACTTCAAATTCATTGAACTCTTTTGCATCTGATCAAACACTATCAACAACAATTTTTGTCCCTTTTGTTACGATATATTGATGTCATTTTAACTGAACAACAGCGTACATGGTTATTATTTTTCATTAAAAACTAAACAATTTTCCCTAATTGAGCAAGCATAGCATATTTCGCTTTTGATTTTTTGTAAGCGAGAGAGACCAATGCTCTTGTTCTTTTATATCTTCTTGCACTAGGAAACCTATATTCCACAAATTTTCTAAATCGCTTGGTGCCATAATGCTTTTGCTTCTTTGCTGCGTCAAGCAAACGAGAAGTCCAAAGCTCTTTTTTGTAAAAAGCGATAAGTCTTTCATTTGTGTTAAGTTCTCCTGTTCTGTAGATGGTGAATCACATGGATACAAATAATAACGGTTTAAATAAGATTGCCTGGAACCGGAATCGAACCGGTACGGGGTTAAGCCCGACGGATTTTAAGTCCGTTGCGTCTACCTGTTCCGCCATCCAGGCGTTATTTGTTGTCTAGATTGTGTATTGTAACAGACAACAAGGTAGATTTTTCATTCTTTTATTTTACTATTTCATCATACAATTTATCAAATGCCTGTGGGAACAACACTGCGATGTTTGAAAGCACTTTCCTGTTCAAAGCAATTCACTTTTTGTTCATAGTCCCAATAAATTGAGAGTAGTTAGAATTGCGTTGTTGTGCGAGAGCAGATATTCTTTCAATCCAAAGTTGTCTAAAGTCTCTCTTTTTTAATTTTCTAGAAACATATGCATGCTGTCCTTGTTTCACAAGAGCCAGTCTAACTTGCTTATATAAGTTACCTCTTCCCAATCTAAATCCTTTTGCGCGCTCGATAAATGATTTATGTCTAGCGTGTCTTTGTAGTCCATTTTTAACTCTTACCATGGTATTATCTTACACTATGAGGAAGTAAAGCTTTGATTCTCTTTTTTTGTGTAACAGAAAGGAGCTTACCTGTTTTAGCGTGTTTTGTAGCTCTTTTTTTGTTTGTTAAAAGATGACTCTTGCATGATTTATCATGAACAAATTTATTTGCTTTTGTTACTCTAAATCTTTTTGCTGCACCTTTATGCGTTTTTCCTATTCACGCCATCGTACTTTATTTGCCTTTAGGGAGTAAAAATAATGATATTCAATTTGCTTCCTGTTTTACGCCTTGTGATTTTCAGATCAACTCAAGCGTTTGTTCTATACCTTTAAGTCTTTCAATCACTTTATCAGCGAATATCCTCTCTCTTCACTTCAATCTCACCGAAAACCTAACAGCATATCAATCTTCTAAGAACTCTTCAGCTTTTTTTACTTTGAGAGCAAGATCATTTTCACCTATTGTATAAGAGAGTTTTACTTCTTTGTTTCATTTCGCTTTCTGCGTCTTTTTCTTCTCTCTTTCATCTTTTTGTTTATCGTACATATATTTTCCATAATCAACTATTTTTGCAGTACAGATCATATCAATAGGATTGTATGCAACCTGTACAAGATCAAGTCCTTGTGAAGCCGCACGACGAAGTGCCTCATCTCTGGAGAGAACTCAAGCTTTTTCTCCTGATTCATCTACAAGAAGAACCTTGGGTGCTTTGATCATATCATTTATATAGACAATTCTTTGCTCATTTCTTCATTGTCACTGCTGACGAGAACCTGATTGCGGGCGTGAAGTCGCTTGTGGACGATCACCTTGCGCCGAGGTGCTTCCTTGTGGACGTGCGCCTTGTGTAGGACGATTTCACGAAGAAAATCCTCATGATTGACCTGGGCGCGCTCCTTGCGGAGGACGGCTTCCCTGTTGAGGGCGTTGTCCTGAAGAATGGAATGGTTTGTTTTGAATTGGAGCCATAAACACAAATGATAATAAATACTTTGAATCACTCCCGGCGGGATTCGAACCCGCGATCTTTGGAATGAGAATCCAATATCCTGGACCGACTAGACGACGAGAGCAAACATACCCCAGGATGGATTCGAACCATCAACCTACAGCTTAGAAGGCGGTTGCTCTATCCATTGAGCTACTGGAGCATAGAAAGATATAGTGTCTATCGTCATCTGATTGTCGTGGATATTTCTTATTTAACTTTCTCGCACAAACAAAAAAAATTTCAAAGAGTTCTTTTCTTGAGCGAAAATAAAAATAAGACGATGTTGTAATGACCGAGATAGTGAGTCATTGTCTGCGACAATGTGGCGTATACGAAAGCCGTATTACCTACTCTCTATAAATTTTTAGTGACGGTTCACTAATGTGAGTCGTTCAATATATCATACAAATCCCAGCGGTAATTGCAAGAGAAAATTTCTGCTCTTTTTATTTTTCGCAATGTAATAAAAAAACGCCGGCTTACTAACCGACGGATTTTTTTATCAACATATTTGGGCTATCTAATTTCTTCGATCATTTTTTTTGCAATTTTGGATTTATGTGAGATGAGCGCTCCCATAGCAAAGAATATCGCAATGAAATCTACGCCACTTATCACAGCGAATAAGAATGCAACAAGCAACACCACAAGAACTATTTTCCATCGTTGAGCTTTTTCCAGACCACCCATAAATTTTTCTATCATCCAAGAGGCAAGGACAGCAGTACTGGATAGACCACTCACAAGCAACAATGCACCATACATACATGCTAGAATACCCGCAATTGGTAAGCCGAGCACGCTAAGAGCAATAATAAATATAATTATTGGCGTAGATATATAAATCAACAATCATGTCAAAAAGCTCATTCATGGTTTTTTGGTCAAAAGCTCACTTACTCATACAAAGAATTTTTTTAGATTGAAAACTAAGAGAAGTGCAAAAACTGCCATAAACAACCATTTGTAAAGCACAAATCCTGTTACGAGTTTAATTATTCTGCTTTTTATTTGTTTGTCATCTAACCCATTTTTTCATTTGTTTAATGTATAGTCCACTGCCCCGCTTGAAAGACCTTCAAGTGCGACATTTTTGGCTGGCGCCTTGTAGTTGATTGATCAACCAACTTTTGCTCCGGAGAAAATCAAAATCTCCTCAAAAGAAGTTAGTAGGTTTCCTTTTATCTCTCAACCAATATTTACAATACTAGATCGAATTTTTGCATTTCCATTTACGGTTCATTTTATATCTAGCTTTGCTCCTCATACAACAAGGTCTCATCAAATAACTACATTTGGGGCGATGATTACATTTGCTCATGCGATAATAAGGTCACCACCTACATTTTGATTTACATAGACATTCGCTGATACTATTCTAACATCGCCAGCGACATTTGCATCTATACTAATATTGCTAGCAACTCATCGAACATCGCCTTGCACTGGTGCAGTTATGCGAAGTTCATTACCAGCAACTCCAGCGAGATCCCCGCCAAGTTCTTGTGGAATACTTACGGACTCTCATCCCACATACAAATTTCATCCAAGTGGCGCAGACAAAGTGAACATCCCCTGGGCTCAAGTAAATGTAGATTCCGCAAATACAGGACTAACTCAAGCGATTAACACAAGTGCGAAGAAAAGAAAAATCTTTTTCATGATAAATATAAAAATAATAAAAGATATATCGAAAGGTTACGATTAAATGAAGAAAATTCTAGTGTATTTATAATACGAAAAAAGAGGGTGTCGACAGCTTAATAGTAGACACACCTCTTTGAAAAAAAGTTGTTCATCACCGTACAAAACGGCTAGAACTCCACTAATCGTGGATTTAATGAATAATGGGTATCGTGACCTGAATTAACTGCGAGGTGATTTTTTAATTGGTAAGTTGCTTGTTTACTTCATTTGGCCTCGGCGCCTTCCTAGTCAATAACATTGCCATTATCCTGTCTGATTAACGCTATAATCAGTTTCGAGGGTTCCAGTATTATTTTTTAGATTTATAAAGTCAAGAGGAATTTTTAACAATATTTTGAAGGTCGTAAAAAAACCAAAGAATAACAAACAATCTACAGGTTATTTGATCAAAAATTCTTTTATAAAAATATATTTTATAACCTAAGATATCTGTAAATAAGTAGATCAATTGAATCTTGTTGATTTTGTCTGAATATTCTCTATATAAAACATTATGAAAAAAGGAAACCAATTAACAAACACCGTCGGAAAAAAAAGACCAAATCTCTATGACTATCTGAAAATTGTTGCGATCGTTACTATGGTGATAGATCACGTCTGATATTATTTTTTTCCAGAAGCGCTGTGGTTGAGATTGATTGGCAGAATTGCGTTCCCTATTTTTTTGTTTCTTGTATGATTCTCCTGATCGTATAAACGAAGATGGGACATCGTGTTGTTGTGAGTAGTCTTGTGGGTTGCAACAACTTTTTCATTTCACGCTGTTGGGATACAAAAAATACCAACTGCAAATATTTTGATAGGGATAGCAATCACAAGAGCCGTATTATCTCTTGTACAAAAATTTGAGAGCTGAATTATGGACATGATAATAATCACGGTATGTATAAGCGTCGTGGGATACTTTGCGGATCCATATTTAAACACTATCATGGAATACGGTTCTCTTTCTATAATTTTTTGATTATGGTGATATATTGCAAAGAATTACAAAATGCTGTTTCCGTATTGAATGGCAGTATTGATTGCGCATTTTATGATGAGTATGTGAGTTTTTCCTTTTGGAAAAATAGCAGGCAGTAATTACATGCCTACTACTCTCTGGTGTTTCTTTATGATATTGTATGCCGTTTTTTATAGAATTTCCAGAAATAACACTCCGCTCGTAACCAATAGCAAACGAGATGCAATTGCTCTTTTCATTTCAAATCACGCATTATCAATTTTCGCAATTCATATTCTTGTATTTCTAGTTATTTTTGTAGTTATTTGGTAATCGACAAAACGGATCTAGTGAGTACAAAATCAACAAGTTTTTTTTTGGCTGTTGCATAAATGCCTGCGTAGACTGTTTTCGATATTCCCATCTTATCTGCACCTTGTTGCATCTTCAGTCCATCAACGTCCTGATAGATCAATGTTTGGAGCTCATCAGAGAGCAAAAAGTTTTTGGGTAAATTCTGGATCTCTTTTTTGCATGCTCCGATTGGCCCAAAACAATGACATCACAAATGAGCGACATCTACTTGCAGTGTTCTACATTTTTTCTTTCTTCCAATGGTCATGATATACAAATTTTTAATACGAATAAGCACAATATCTATTTCGTAATTTTTTCTACTCGAAGAGCGTACGCATCGATAAACTCTTCCAAATATTTCTTTTTTTCATCTAGCATTTTTCCCTCATCACTAAAAAAAGTATGCACCTCGCGGATGTATGCTTCAGGTTGTTGCATCATTGGCATATTCAAAAACACCGCTGGTTGTCTCAACGCATGGTTTGCACCAAAAGCACCTAATGGACTAGGAGAAACGCTTATGATCGCAGCAGGTTTCCCATTCCAAACACTTGCACCATATGGACGAGACCCAACATCAAGAGCATTTTTCATCACTCATGGAAATGATCTGTTGTACTCTGGTGTTACAAGTATCACACCATCTGATTCACTAATTGCATTTCTAAAATCTACCCATGCTTGAGGCGGATTTATATCGAGATCTTCATTGTAATGGGTCATCTCTCCGATAGGCACAATACGCAACTCTAATGATTCAGGTGCGAGTGCTATAAGCTCTTGCGCAATCTTTTTGTTAAATGATTCTTTTCTAAGGCTTCCTACAAGGATAGCTATTTTCTTTTTCATAGTAGTAATATAACAAAATAAATATTTACAGATAAGTATAAAAAAACATAACACGATTGCAAGGGAATTTCAGAACATATTCGGAAACAAGAAGTGCTGCAATTTGAAAAGATTTCGTTTAACAAACCAAAATAGGTATAATATCTCTTCCAGCGTAAATAGATTGAAAATAAAAAAAACACTACCCGAGGGCAGTGAGTCATTAATGTGCAAAATAGATTACATTAGTATATTCTCACCATTTTTATGAAGAGAAAATCAAAATGCGCATTATTCAGCAGGAGTTTCAACAGCTTCAACTTCTTCTGTAGCTTCTTCTGCAGGAGCATCAGTAGCTTCAACAGCTGCAACTTCTTCTTCTGTAACTTCAGGAGTTACTACTTCTTCATTTGTAATTTCTGGTTCCATGACGATGTGGGTTAGTGATAAATTGCTTCACACCTACATGATACGGAAACCAATCCAAAAAGCAACAAGAAAACACGAAGGGCTTTTATCTCATAATTTCTGCGAATCCTCTATCCATACTATGGAAAATCGTCAGTGTTTGGTTCTTGATCACTCGCAAAATCTCTGTCGTAGATTCAAGAAAGTCCCTATCATGTGACACAATGATGCTTACGCCATTAAATGAAGCAAGCATATCCCTGATTGCATCTTTTGAATAAATATCTAAATGATTGGTTGGTTCATCCATCACAATGATATCTGGATGATCTAACAACATTTTGGTAAGAGCTACCTTTGATCTTTCTCCGCCAGACAGCGTTCCTATTTTTTGATCAACTTTTTCTAGTGGGATGAGCAATGCTCACAAAATACTCATAATTTCTTTGAAATTTACTCATGTTCAAGCGAGTTCTTCTTTGATCGTTGCATCAAAATCTAAATCTTCTGCGACTTGCGAATAAAATCAAACACTCACCTTCTCATGAACTCGCGCTTTTCCAGCCAGTGCTGGTATCATACCAAGGATTGTTTTGAGCAATGTTGTTTTTCCAACACCATTCTTACCGATGATACCTATCTTTTCTTTTTTGTGTACTTCAAGATTTTTGGGTAATTTTACCAACGTGTGATATGGATATCAGACCTCTAGATCTGTCAATTTCATCAAGGTTTCTGGTAGCCTCCACTTTACTTCAAGTGCTACGCCATGAGCTACGGATTGGCTCTCTGGCGCATCTATGGTATCAAGTTTTTCAAGTTGTTTTATTCTACTCTGCACTTGCGCTGATTTACTCGCCTTGTAACGAAATCTTTCAATAAACCTTTCTTGTTGTGCCAAGTATTTTTGTTGTGTCTCATAATTTTTTGCGTAGACCTCCTGGTTTTTTTGTTTTTGTTGCAGATAATCATTATATGTCCCATAATACAAATTGAGCTTTTTGTGATCGATTTCAATGATTTTGGTAAATGTGTTCGTCAAGAATTTTTTGTCATGGGTGATACAAATAAGTGCTTTATTCCATGATTGACAAAATTGCTCTAAAAACATAATGCCTTCTATATCCAAGTGGTTCGTTGGCTCATCTAGGATCAGTAAATCCACATCCTGCAAGACAAATTTTGCTATCTGGACCTTGGTCTGTTCTCCTCCAGAAAGTTGCGAAACGCTAAACTGCAACTGCTCTTTTGAAAATCAAAAATAGTACAAAATAGTTTTTTGCAGATCGTATTTTTGATATGCATCATGGAGCAGCATCCATTCTAACAATTCTGATTGTTCATGAATAAGAGCAAGAGAATCGCCAACTCAACTTGCAAGTGCTTTCTTGATCTCTTCCAATCTTTCATAATGTTTTGTAACCTCAGGGAGCGAGGTCATCATCTCATCAATCACCTTTCTGTCTTTTGATGCTCGAAAAATATCCTGTGATAAAAATCAAATTTGCGTCCCTTTGAGAATTTCAAGCTCTCCATGCTCAATTTCCTCAGGATGGATAAGTAATTTCAGAAAAGTAGATTTTCAGACACCATTTTTTCCTATAATTGCGATTTTATCATCGGGTTTAATCCTCATCTCAGCGTCTTCAAAAAGTTCTGTTTTTCCGATTTGTTTCGTTAGGTTCTTGATGGTGATCAAATAATCTGCATTTTTCTTGTTGGTGTATTGCAACAAAGATTTGGGTATTGATGAAAATGCAGGAAGAATATTCTCGTCTTGTGTTTCTTCTTGCTCTCATCGTTGCACTCCAAACTCTCTTGTGAGAAATTTTTTCAAACTTTTTTCTTTGGTCGCTTCTTTTGTTTTGTTAGAAAACTGTGCTAGATAGTCATTGCACAGTTCTTCTACTTCCTGATAGCTAAACTCAGGATGAAGAGATAAGATTATGTTTATATAAGTTGAAAGATCCATTTTTTTGTAAAAAAATATATGATGTATTCGTACGGCTAGTCTACATAATTTTTTCGAGAAAAATACATCTCTACCATCTTAATGACCTGAAGCTCTTTTTCAACCTCTTCTAAAAGTTTGTTTTGTTTCTTCCTAATTCTTCTGCACTTATGCACGAGGGCGTCAAAGTAGTGATCCTCTGGAATTTCCTCGATAATATTGTAAA
Source organism: uncultured Candidatus Peribacteria bacterium (assembly GCA_964565575.1). Lineage (GTDB taxonomy): Bacteria > Patescibacteriota > Gracilibacteria > Absconditabacterales > Absconditicoccaceae > JBDHUW01. The sequence continues at coordinate 15,798 of CAZMFL010000003.1, read as the reverse complement.
TAAGTTGTAGATTCCGTTTTATTTCATCACACTGTTGCACTAACTCATGAGTTTCCAACTGCTCATCCATCTATATGTAATAAAAAAATAAAACCATATGGTGAAAAAACGATTGATGCAATAAACACAATCTCGTGTAGTATATATCAAAAAATTTTTGTTGAAATGTACACAAAAAAATAGGTGACGTTTGTGAAATTCACTCGCTAGGGAAGAAAAATATTTATAGATATACTATATAGAGTCTTTTATCGTCCAAAAGAGAAACTTTTTTTGTTTTGTAAATTTAAACATTGGTAAGAAGCCAATTTTCCGTATAGATTTTTTAACTTAAAAAAAATAACAAAAAAACCAGCTAACACCGAAGCATCAACTGGTTTTTGGTGGACCCTAGGGGAGTCGAACCCCTCACCTCCTCGGTGCAAACGAGGCGCTCTAGCCAAATGAGCTAAGGGCCCATGTCCATCTTTGGTTCTTGTGTTTTTTGCA
>CAZMFL010000003.1:0-15209 GCA_964565575.1 uncultured Candidatus Peribacteria bacterium | reverse complement strand
CTCACCTTCCCGATGAAATCGGGACAATCTAGCCAAATGAGCTAAGGGCCCATGTCCATCTTTGGTTCTTGTGTTTTTTGCAGGGAGTTGAACCACCTCACCTTCCCGATGAAATCGGGACAATCTAGCCAAATGAGCTAAGGGCCCATGTGAGACATATAACACAGCACTCAGGATATGGCTATCTGGCATTATTCCAGCACGATTAAGAGCGACTTTCAAACCTAACTCCGCCACATAAAGAGTGCTGTGTCATATATCGGGATTTATAATTTCAATTTGGGAAGGGAAGGATTTGAACCTTCGTAGGGTTTCCCCGAGGGATTTACAGTCCCTTGCAATTGACCGCTCTGCCACCTGCCCATAAAATATTATTTTTGTAGTGTATCGTTTTGTAATTGCAATTCTCCTATTCCGTCTGAAGCTCATTTTGCTCCACCAAACATAACAATGATAGATATAAAGATGATTCCAACACCAATAAGAATATATCACTGTAAAGTACCTCCAAGATGTTTATCAGCCCAATCTCGTCTGCCTAGTGATTGTGCTATCTGTGATGAATATGCTATAACTAGCACACCAATGATCAAGACTACTATCGAGAACAAAATATTCATACAGAAGGGAGGTATAATTGGAAACAAAAAAAGCGAGCAACGGGACTTGAACCCGTACGGGCAGAGCTGAATTCTGCCATGCTACACCAATTACATCATGCCCGCATGTCTTTGGCAGTATGTGGAATTATAAAAAAAACTAACTAAATTGCAAGCAAAAAAAATACTCGAAGTATCCAAAAAATTGTTCAATATACTAAACGGTTCAATCGCTGTGTTAATTCGTTGTGGCACCTGGATTTGCTGAACGAAGTTCATTCCTCACAGCCAGCAATTTCTCAAGATTGTTGTTTTTAAAAAGTTGAAAATTGTCAATTATTGTAGTGCGATTTTGTGTTAAAACTGTAGAAAGCGTAGTCATTGCAACTTGTATCTTGTTCACTCTAGAAAGCATAGCTTTGCGGGCGTTGATCTCAATTCTTGCTTTTGTTTGACACGCACCACTTACGTGTGCATCTGACAATCCTTGTAACATTTCTGATTCGCTTCCTCCATTCAATCCTTGATAAAACATCGTATCTGCTAATGTTTTTTGAGATGTACAAGATTCATACATTGCTGTAGATTCTTGTATTATATTTTCCAAATCAAGAGTATAATCTGTTCCTAATCATTTATAATGTTCTAATTGACTAGAAAATGAATCAAGGGCAAGCTCTTTGTTATTTGTATTTTCAAGATACGTCAATATATCTGTATATAACAAACGTTGAGATGAAGATAAAAAAGCAGGAATCGAATTTACTTCTCCATCTGAAAATTTGTTAGAATTGCCAATCATGCGCAATCCGTCATTAATTTTATTGTGTGTTGCAAGTATTTCTACAATCACATCTGTCATCGTTTCTTTAGGTATATATGTATTTTTCACGACAGTTTCATTTTTGGTCTGTGTCCACAAGCCAAATCGCGAAAATCCGTTTGTATTTTTGCTTCCAGAAAAAATCATAATGACTCAAATCACCAATATTGAAATTCGAAATAATCTACTGGAAAGTATTTTACGCATTGGAGGTGTATTAGTTGATAGTATTAACAAGATCGGCCATAGGTAAGAATATGGATGCCACAATTCATCAAATTATTACTGCAATAAAAGCCATAAGAAGCGGTTCAATCAAACTCATCAATGCCTTAATTTGTGTGTCAAGTGAATCATTATAAAAAATAGACATCCTCAAAAGCACCTCATCAATATTACCTGTTGTTTCACCCACAAGCACAATTTGCACCAAAATAGGGTCAAACAATGGATCCCCTTCCATAGAATCAGCAAATCAAAATCACGCTTCTAGATCTTTTCTGATACTCATCGCCTTTTTCTTGTAGGAGTAATTTTCAAAAATTTCTGACATTTGTTCAAGCGAAACAACTGGATTTACTCATGCTTTGTAAAAATCCGAAAGCAATTTAGAAAATCTATACAAATAAAATGTTTTGACAACATCTCTCAAAAGAGGAATTTTTAATGTTAGATTATCAACAATAATTTTAAATGGTAGAAAATATTTATACAAAGATCAAATTATTATGATCGCTGAAATAATTATAGTAGTAATAATCCACCAATAGCTTTGCATAAATTCTGATGCTGCCAACATTATCTGTGTAATTTGTGGCAACTCTTTTCAAGCAAACAATCATACGAACGTTGGAATAACTTTTACTAAAAGGATAATCACGGCTATGACTGAAAAAGCCAACAACATTACTGGATACGTTAATGCTCCTTTTACTTTTCCTTGAATTCTTTGAAAATTTTCTAGCTCCTGTGCTTCATTCATAAGTGCATCTGGCATATTACCAATTGATTCTGACGCTCTAATCAATTCTATTTCATCAGGGCCAAAAAATCATCTATGCTGTTCCATTGATGTCGCGAAAGATGATCATTGATTAATTTCATCTATCAAATCTTGTATAACAACCTTCATACCATAATTTTGTTCTGATTGATTGATGGAAACCAATGCCTCACGCAACCCCAAACCAGCTTTTTGTGATACCGCCAATAATCTGAAAAATACTGTTTTATTTTTCAAGGTTGGTTTATTCATGTACCACATGAGTTTAGCTAACACTGACTGATTTTCTTGAACTAACGACATCCTATTCTTATCAATAATTAAATAATTTATCTATGGGTAACTATTCTATAAATCTCCTCCAAGGTAGTCATCCCTCTAATTATTTTAAACACGCCATCTCTTTCTAGATTTATCATTCATTTTGAAAGAGCAAATTTTTCAATTTCAAATGCAGTCTTCCCCTGTAATAGCAAATTTTTAATATCATCATTATATTCCATCACCTCAAAAATACCCATTCTTGATTTATATTTTGATCCTTTGCAAACTGGACAGACTTCACCATTTGGCAGATTTCACGTTCCCATTTTTACCTTACCCGCAATAAAATTTTGCCAATCTATTTGATCTATTCATCTTTTTTTAAGTTCAGAAAGGAGAATCTCTTTATCCATTTTACTAAGCGCATCCTTTGCGTATCAATATTGTTTATCTTTTGACATATCCACTAAATCAGCACAAGCCGTACAGCATTTTCTCACCAAACGTTGAGCCATCACAAAGTTAAAAGTACCTGCAATCATAAATGGCTTAGCTCCTAAGTTAGTTACTCTGGTGATCGTTTCTGCTGATGAATTGGTATGAATTGTAGAAAACACCAAATGTCATGTCATGGCTGCTTCCATTGCCATATCCAATGTTTCCTTATCACGCACCTCTCAGACCATAATAATATCAGGATCTTGACGGAGGGCTGCACGAAGTCAGGTTGCAAAGTTATATCCAATATCTGATCTAATTTGTGATTGTGAAAGTCACATCATTTTGTTCTCAACTGGGTCTTCATATGTTATAATATTTACATTTATCTTATTTACATAATCCAAGGCGGCATATAGAGTTGCTGTTTTACCTGAACCAGTTGGACCAGTGTTGAGTATAATTCCATTTGGAAACTCAAGTTGGCGCATGATCAACTCATTGTTTGTCCCTTCTATACCAAGTTCTGATAATTTAGGTATGCTTTTTGATTTATCTACAATACGCATAACCAATTTCTCTCACCAAATTGTTGGTAGTGTTGATGCACGCAGGTCAATCTCTTTATTTGTTAGTGTGATAGTGGAAACACGGGCATCTTGTGGAATCCTTTTTTCATCCGGACGCATTTGTCATGATTCAATTTTGAATTTTGCTATAATACTTTCATGAATAGTTTTCGGATATTGGATAAGTTCAAATAACAAACCATCTATTCTCAATCTTATTCTTCAAAAATTTTCAAATGGTTCAATATGAATATCCGATGCAAGTTCTTCTACACCTATTGTCAAAAGATTATCAAAAAGCTTAATTGTATCTGCTTGTACAATTGCGTCTTGGAGTGCTTTTCTGTAGACTTCTGTTGGTGTCGTAATCACGGTCATATTTTAAGAGTCGCATTGAAATAAATTTTTTATTTTGTTCTCTGACACATGTTGTTTTCTGAGAGCATTCTATACAGACTAAATAACTGTACAGCTTTTTGGAACCCAGGCAATGAATCATATTTACTACTAATTGCATCAAACGCCTCTCTTAATTGTGCTAAGTCTTTGCTCTTTTCGTTGCTTATTTGAGAGATTGAAGATGCTTGTTTAATTACTTCATCAAGTTGCGCTAATGCAACGGAAGGACTTAGTACTAAATCATTTGCACATTTAGATCACAAAAATGCTGCTATTTGTTGAACTTCTGCATCGGACATTGATTTTCAGTACGCCTCAACACTAATTTGTCAATCATAAGAACCATCGTTTTGCTTTTGGAAAACAAAGGATTTTACATTCATCATCGGAGGAAGATTTTGCAAAAATAATCTAAGCTCATATTCTTTATTGGTCCCATCTGCTCCTAATGAATAAGCAAAAGGAGGGATTGCTCTCATTTTTTCTCTAAATGTGTAATAACAAGTTGACAATTTCATGCCATCTTCACAGTTTGCAGTACGTTTAATAGCTTTTACAATATCATTATTTTCAATATATTTATCCTTCTTATCAGGGTTATCTGCTTCTGGGTCAAATACCCATGCATTAATCTTTTTTCAAACCTCTGCATCGTTTGTAGTTTGGTGCTTTTCTTTCAATACTCCCCACAAATTAAAGAAAAAATTGTTCATTAAAGATATATTATCTTTGTTAGATGTAATAGACATCTTATCGATAAAAAGGAGAAATGAACGCTTAGTTTGAGCGGTAAAAGAAACATTAAATCAAATTGAAAAGGTACCATTTGACCCTTCACTTACAGAACCAACGCTTATACTCTTAATATCATTCTTCAATGAATCAACTCCAATATTCTTAAAAAAATCCGTCCATTGAGATATAAGATTGACATCTAAATATGTATTATATTTTAAGAATTTTTTTCCTACGAGAGTTTCGTCGATTTCATTTGTGTATTCGTTTTTCCAAATATTCAAAGGAGGAAGTAGAAAATGTTGCAAAAGATTTTCATATGGTTGCTGTATTTCCTTAGAATAAGCTTCAATCTGTTTATATTGAGCAGTTTTGTTAATATACAGATCAGAAACCTCATTAATCGTCGTGCTTGAATTTTGATCTTGAGGAAATCAGTTTGTCGCTTGAAGAGATTTTTTGATTTCAGGATACAAAGAAAGCTGATCTAAAGTGCCTACCTTTTTTTGCATTCTCGTATAATAGGTTACAAGAATATATCAAGAAACAACTATCGCTATAAACACAACTCATACGGCCATTTGCAATATTAATAGGACGGTTTTTAAAGAAAACCCTTTTTGAATTTTTTGGGGAGCTACTCATATTATAGGCATCTTCGTAAAAAAAGAAAAATAAATATATTGATAGTGTAATTAATCGTTAGGTTCCATTTGGTTTCATTTATCTATGGTTGGACCATTATCAGAGCTTGGCGTTGCAACATTTTCTGATCAGATTTCATTTGTGAAATCTTGTGAAACGATAGATCATCAGATATTTGGATTGATTAAATCTGAAATATTTCTTTGTCCCATGTCAATGAAATCATAAATTTCCCTTTGCACACTGGATTGTAATGGAAGTTGGAAACTAAATGATGATGAATTTACAACATGAGTTTCTCATCCGACCTTGATTTTCTTTTTGTTTACCTTCAAAGAGCTTATATTGATAGCATCAGTGAGGACATATCTACTTTCTCTTAGATTATTAATAATACTAGTTACCAAATAAATATGTGGATTTAGAATTTTTTTGTTTGCTAGTTCCATTTCATCATCTTTGGTTGTATTGATTTCTATGCTTAGGTTGATTGTATTTTCAAGCGGATTTATACTTCTCATAGAAATATCAAGCGAAGGGATATCTGAATTTTCTAATTTATCCTGAATAAGTTTCATTGTTGCCAAAAATACTCTTTCGTTAAAACCAGTTGTCTGATAGATAGAATAATATCTACTAAAATCACCAATAGTTGTACAAGATGTTGATGTCTCATATCCGTTTAGATAGCAAGAAACAACATAATTGTTTATATCTTTTTCTCATCTTTTGATGAATACATCTACCATTTCAGCTAACTCAGCTTCCGATACAGAAGTAATAGCAGATAGTTGAGTCATAAAACTTTTTAAAGAGGAGAAAAAGTTTAACGCAGTAGCAAACCTAACTGATTCAATAGAAACTATACCTTTCTGAATTGAGTTATTGAATCCTCCACCCTCTGAGAGTTTTTGTAATTGGACAGGGAAAAATCATTGTTGAGAAATAGTTTTCTTTAATGCTTCATATTGATCATACTTACTTGATGTCTCTGAGTACAGATAAACAACTCACTTTGCAATAATTGTTTTTTTGGAAATATAGTCCAGTCTAGAATCGCCCAAAAGTTCTGCTACCGCTGTAGATCAAGTTCACTTTGGAACTAGGTTGTTTTCTGCATAAGTTGCTGGTACTGGATATCACAACAAATCCCTAGCTGAATAATAAGCTGACTCAACTTGTGGCATATATTTTTCCAAAAAAGTAGGAATATTTTCTGAATCTTTATAGCGTAAAAAAGAATAAGAAAGTCACACAAGAAACAAGACAAAACACAACAAAATCAACACCAAAACATTGCTTGTTATTTTTTGTGGTAGCTTTCTTTCCTTGATAATTTTTTGCTTATTAATCTCTTTTTTGTCCAGATCTTCGCTAGCGCCAAAATCCACTTTTTTTGTATCAGTTAATTTTGGTCACGCGCCAGCAATCAATTCCTCGAGATCGTTTTCAAGAGATGTGGTCTCTTCTGATCATTCAATAGAAATTTTTGGCTCATCAATTACGGGGTTTCCAAGTGGCTGTTCAATTCAATTGATCTTTGCATCATCTATCACTTGGGAAACTATTGCACCTTGTGGATTAGATGAAATTTGAGGAGAATTTTCTTCACCTGTTGTTTTTGCTCCACCGCCAAAAATATGCTTATCTTCGGATGTGTTTGTGATTTTTGTTTCCTCTTCCATTGCGAGTAATAAAATAGTAAATATAACACAATAATACATACTTTTGAAAATTGGGCAAAGTTCATCTATAAATAGAAAGAGTTTTGGGGATATTTATAAAGACATTTCTTGGAAAAATTATATAATTAGTTTTATTTGTTGTGTATTTATTCTTTTTTTTTAATATAATCGAATTACTTTAACCCTTTTCCATACAAATCCATGGCAACATGTTTAGATTATGCATTAAAATATATAAGCGCATATCCGAAAACTGAGCAAGAGCTCAAAACCAAGCTATTTACCAAAAAATACAACGAAAGTGACATAGATTTCACGCTCGATTTTTTGAAAAAGAAAGGGTTTTTGGATGATGAGCAATTCGCTCGTTTATACATCAACTCCGAACTTATCAAAAAAGGTAAAGTTCCTGAACTTGTCAGACAAAAATTACTCCAAAAATGAGTAGACAAAGATATTATCAAAAAATATTTTGCAAAAGCAGAAGCTGAAATTCAGCAATGAATACACGAACGCATTCGCAAAGAGATAGACAAATTGAAGAAAAAAGGCGTAGAGTGATACGATATAATGGTTAAAATATCACAAAAGGGGTATAAGATTAGCGACATTAAAAGTGCTTTAAAATAAGAAAACCGAACAGATGGATTTTCGTGACGTTATCTTTTCTCTTGTTGAGCAAAATGAGGAAGCATGTAATGCGTATTTTTCTGTATATCAAAATTCAGTCGTAAAGAGTCTAAAAGTAATCACGCACAAGATAGATATCGAAGCATTCAAAAATCTGGCAAAACAACAAGCGCGAGAGTTAACCTCGCCTTGATTTGGAAAAAACAGTGACTCTTATTACATCCAAAGAAAAGATGAATCGACATGACTTGGGAAAAATCGGCTTCATGAGGCTGGTTTCTTTTATATACAAGAAGTAGCTGCCTCTCTGGCTGCTCCAGTTCTCTCATCGTGTTTCGAAAACACACAGAAAAATCTACGCCTGTTAGACATGTGTGCTGCACCATGAGGGAAATCAATACAATTGGCTGACGATCTACTCTCCAGAGATATCCCAGGGATTGTTGTTAGCAATGAAGTAAATGCTACGAGAATGAGTGCATTGGAGCACAATATAAGAAGAACTGGATGTTACAACACCTGCACAACGGGGTACTCTGGAGAGTTCTTCTGAGAGTCTTTACCGCAGTTTTTTGATGGCGTGTTGGTAGATGCACCATGCTCTGGAGAGTGAACATGATTCAAATCAGATGCAGGAACAAAACGGCGACGTCAAGAAAATGCCCACAAAATATCTCGTATACAAAAGTCTCTTTTAGAGTCTGCAATAAATGCTTGTAAACCATGAGGATATATCGTCTATGCGACCTGCACGATCAATCCACGAGAAAACGAAATGGTTGTCCAACACGCTCTGACAACTTTTTCACAGAGTGTTTCTTTGGAAAACATTACGATAAACAAAAAATCAGATTGAATAGCACAACGGGAAGGAAGAACTATTTTATCAACAGAAAATGCAACCAAAGTTGCTCGTTTTCGGCCACATATACAATGAACAGGAGGTTTTTTCATTGCCAAGTTTCACAAAAAAAACATACCTTCTGAGATCGCCCAATCTACCCATAGAACAGAGAAAAAAACGAAACTCCCATCATCGCAACTTGATATGAGTGACGCACTCCAAACAACGATAGCGCAACTCCTAAAGGATGATTATGGGATACTCATTGACACAACAAAATATTTTTTTGTAGCGACAGAGAGTCAAATATATCTCACAACACCAGAATATAAAGAACTACACACCAATCTATATACCCAAAAAATAGGCATACCAATATTTAAAAAAGACAAAAAAATTCTCATTCCGCTTCATGGGCTATGAACTACTCTTGGTGATCTTGCAACACAAAATACGATTGATCTGGCAGAACCGGATCTACAAAATTATGCTGATGGATACGATAGAGAGACGGATTTTATACCAACGACTAAAAACAATTTTGTCATTTTGAAGTACAAAAAATATGGGATTTCCGTTGGAAAAATAGTAAATGGAACAATCAAAAATAAATTTCTAAAATAATCTCTAGTAGTTAGATTTTATATTAAACGATGTTTGCAGATCGTACGTGATAGCACCCATGCTTCCACTTCAGATTCTGCTCCATCGAGATTTGCCGTACATCCCTGTCGTTAGATTTAATTTTATAAATGGATTCATCTGCGAACTCGGTTCTGCCCATGCAAGTTTAGGATCTTTGGTTGGGAGAATTTCCATGCTTCGAGAAAAAACAGAAATATCGTTGTTTGTAAGATTGATCCATCCATCATCGCCATTTGCTGGTAAGCGATAGCCACTATAGATGTCACTTACTTGTGGACCGTTACAAACAAATCACGCGCTGGCATCGCAAGCCCATGTATCTAAAGTACCATCGTACACGTAAAGATCTGTAAAATTATGATTTTCTCAGGCATCAAAAGCTTTGAGTTGGAGCATTTGAAGTACAAAATGTTTCTCTTGCGGAAGAGTAATCTGAGCATCCCCATTTACATCTCAGGATTCTATCAGCTTGTTTCTGATAAACACTCTCGTCTTTTTATCTTTTGCAATCAAGTAGAGTTCTTTTACATTTGTGTGATCATAGATCGCGATAGGTCAGGTACCAATATCTGTATCATCATCATCTCACGCGCGTCATGGCTTATCATCAACATCTTCTTTGACGTCGATAAATTGTTTTGCATATTGTCCGTATGCCTGAAAAAACAAAGGACCGCTAGGCAGAGAAAATTTTGATAAAAATCCTTCATAACAAGATCATGATTTTTGGACAACAAGATTTCAAGTAACAGTTTCATCCTCTGGATCTTCTTGCACTAATTCAGGTATATTGTCCGAAGAACAGCTATACAAATAATGTCAAGAGACTACAATACCATTGGATCAATTTAAATATGGTGACTGGTTTCCCATTCAATCAAAGAGCGCACAATGTCATTGATCAATTCCCGTCCAAAGGAATGAGTCTGCACGAGAGTCGGAAGCGCACCCTACCATTCCTCTATTGAAGTACTCTTCATAATCTATCGTATAATTTTGTAACACTACGTTTATTTTTTCTACCAGATCATAGGTTGTTGTCACCACGAGCGCCCTGGCATCCAAAGATAACTTCGTTTTCAACAAATGCGAATACACAGAAAAAATAACACTAAACATAACAGCAAAAATAGTTATGGCCATAACCAATTCTATAAGCGTAAATCATTTTTTTTTCATGCGAGAGGAAAAAACAAAATAAGTAGCTTATATGTACTCAACAGCCGGAACAAAAGCAAGCGTATTTTTTTCCAAAGTTTTTCGTTAAAATAGCGTTGTTTCATTTCCTCATGATATCCATTGCATTTTCCCAAAAGTTCATTATTACAGTATATATAAATAGATTTCGGAATATGAGAACAAGATTTTTTGCAAAAAGAGCTGATTTTGGTATGATTATATGTAAGATAGCTTATATTATCTACGGTGTATTGCCAAAAATTATTTATTACATTATATAGAGCACAATGGTACTTATCCCTACAGTCATCGATAAAACACCCCAAGGCGAAAGAGTTTACGACATTTACTCTCGTTTGTTGAAGGATAGAATTGTCTTTGTGTGAGATGTTGTTGAGGCAAATATGGTCAACACAATCGTTGCACAACTCCTGTATCTAGAAAAGAAAGATCCAGACAAAGAAATTATCATGCATATCAATACGCCTGGGGGAGAAATTTATAGCGGTATGGCTATCTATGATACTATGCAACATATCAAATGCGACGTGGTAACTATCGCCACAGGGCTCGCCGCATCTATGGGATCTATTTTTCTCGTGGGTGGTACAAAAGGCAAAAGATATGCACTTCCAAATAGTAGAATTATGATTCACCAACCTTCTCATGGCACACAAGGGACAGTCACTGATACACGAATCGCTATCGAAGAAGGATTGAAGCTCAAAAAGAATCTCACCCAAATCATCGCAGACAAAACTGGGCAAACTTATGAGAAAGTAGAACACGACATGGAAAGAGATAAATGGCTCTCTCCACAAGAAGCATTAGAATACGGGATCATAGACAAAGTATTGTAAAAAATTAGTATCAGATATACGAGTTGCTAGCTATGCGTTAGCAACTTTTTTTATAGAAATATTTATAGTACTACATAATCGAAAAAATATTTTTGGGGGATTCTCCTAGAGAAAACACTAACGAATCTCCCGTCCTATCTTTGTTCGCCTAGCAACCGTCAACTCCTCGGGAGAAGCACTTCGTGCTTATGATTTCTGCATCAATAATCTCAAAACAGAAAATGATGCACTTTTCACAAACATACAAAAATAAAGAAATAGAAGAACATAATCGGGAAAAGACACTATCATCTAACTATCTGAGAAAAAGAAATACACTTCCTACAACAAAGATCCCTATTAGTGTAATATACGCCCACAAAGCTGTTTTGACCATATTCTTTCCAAAAAGATAAATTATAACACAAATATCATACATCTTTTTGTTGTTTTGTCAAATATTGGAAGTGTTATGTATGTACAAAAAAAATAGTAAAAATCAAAAAAAACGACCTTTTACATTATGATTTATCGCGGTCTACTTGGAAAAAGCCGTCTAAGAAGCAAAAATCAACTTCTCCTGCTACCAAAAAGTAGACTCAAAACGCGGCATGCAAATTTTTTTAAAAAGACTATAATATGTATCGAAAAATAGAGAGATGCTAGTTTTTGAAGCAGCGGACAGAGGCACTATAAGCACGATCATAAGAATCAGAAGATATACCACTATCACTAAACAGCAATCCATAACTACCCCAACCATTTGGACTAGACGACCAATAGAAACCGTCGGTTCGCTGACCGAAGAGTGAATTTTCTTCATAGTAAGTACGACCGCCTGCCATAGGTAATTTTAACGTATTCATGAGTAATGTTCAATTCATGTCATTTCCAGGATAAATATCCCTTCGTGCAGCTATCAATCAATCTCGTTCTGCTCATGTTGGTACATGATATCCATTTGGACAAGGTCCCTTTCTTGCGATAAAAGTATTCGTCGTATTCCCTCGCAAATTGTCATTCTGTTGACTTGCCCAATCATTTCTATCCAAAAAAAACCAAATCCACGTACTACTATTATACGGATTGCTTGGCCCATATGAAGTAGTATTTGGCGCTGGTGTTGTGCTATTTAAAGCAATAGTGCTTGGACTTATTGGAAACCCATAATTATTGCCTCGTTGAAAGTGATATCCATATGACGTATTACCAGTCCCTGCTATTGATGCTCAAAGGTTGCTATCCATGATAGTATATGTGTCGGTTCCATTATAGATTACGAGATCAGTTCATTCTTGAGTTACACCAACTATTGGAGCTCCTCCACCGCCTCCTGCTACGATATTGGTTGTTAGTCCCTTCCCTACTTTTTGATATAATCATTGTTTGTCTGAGTCGATTACCCCTGTACCGTTTGTTGTATTTCCCTTCTTCGATTCCATTAGCGCAGTGATTGCATAGCCCGTTCATGCATCGTTTGTCCAGTATGCAAATGAGTCGCCTGTTACCATGATGTTTCCTGGGGCAGTTGAGATAGCTACTGTTCCTTTTCCTGGATCAGTTGGGATGTCCGTTAGGTATGGTGCGATCGCGTTTGTTACTATTGGCGTCGCTACGCTTATTCATGGTGCTCCTGTTAGTGGTGCTAGTGGGTATTTGCTTCCTTGCTCCTGAGCGTACAGTTCTACTGCACTAGAGATTTGTCATACCTTTACCATGCGTCCAGAGTCACTTGCTCTTTCTTTCGCTCCTACTAGTCTTGGTATTAGAACACCTGCCAGGATACCGATTATAACCACAACCACAAGCATTTCTATAAGGGTAAAGGCGTGGTTACGATATGTAGATGTTTTATTTGCGGAATGGGACATGGTGTGTATGGAGAAATAAATGACTTAATGGTTAATTGTTAATACATATTATTTCTGCTATTGCAATATGGTTTTTGTGTGATTGTGCGTAGGAGTATAGCTGGTTTTCCATGGTCAGATAGTAATCCTGTGGGTCATGCTTTTTGTACTATACTGAATGATAAAAAATTCGCCTTGCGAATTTTTTATGCGATGTTTACAAAAGCAATTGACATCTGCCAGCTTTATATATCCATGAGACCGGTCTCATGCTATCCCTCTGCTTGCTCTCTTGCGAGTATATCAACGAGATTGTTGTATTTATCCGTGCGATGTGCTTTTACCCGCGCTCGTTGTAAGTTTCATCATGAGATTGCCATCGCTGCTTCTATGTCACCTTTCAGCTTGGAAAGCTGTTTTCGGAGGTCGATATTTTGTACGGGTTTTTTGTTTGCAAGTCTTCGTCATCTCGCTATTCGTTGCGCCAGATAGCTATCTAATCAATCATGTACATATGTGCTATCCATATACAACACAACATGTTTATCGAAAAACGTCTCTTGTTGTATATACAAAAGTGCGGAGATCACCGCAGTAAGTTCCATCCTATTGTTGGTTGTGTGATCCTCTTTTCATGCGATGGAAACTGCTTTTCCTACACTCGTATGTGTTTTCTGGATTGCGTTTTCTAGCGTATGGTTTTCTCGTGCATCTTCAGTCGGGAACAATGATTGTGAAACGCTGATAATGTTTCATTTTGCTGACTGTGGTTTCTTCTGTGCATTAATTTCTAGCTGTTGTTCGGTCTCCTTTTCATCTATAACCAACGCTGATTCTGGCATTCCAACGACATGCCCCCTTCCTATTGGTTGCATATTTTTCAGCTCGGAGAGCTGATTTTCATCGATTGCATCGTCGTTCGGAACAGTTCACAGAGGGTCGGTTTCAAGCAATGTGCCGGCGTTTCATCACGCTTTTTTTTTATCATCGTGGAGCACCAAAATAGCCCATCATCATGGACCAGGGTTGCCAATACTACTTCCGTCGGTATATATTTTTATCATAATGCTTGTGTTGCAAACGCTATCTAAATCTGTACATCTATGCTATGCGAGAACGAATCATAAAAATCATTTGATTGCTACTCATCTCCACCGCGCTCCTCAATCTACAAGTATGGATTGTAAGGACACTGTTCCCAAATGCAAAAGAAAAAACAAGAATATTCCGATATACGCTCCTGATGTGAGGATTGGCAACAGGTATTATTTTGGTCTACACGTACCTGGTACAACCACGCATGTATAGTTTCACGACTAACGAATCTAGCAACCTTCGATATAGTATTTTTGTGGCGATTGCTTGATTACTCATTGCACTCGTTTTTGCAAAACAAAAAAAACGATGGCGAGTTTTCGCAATTAGTACGATCACTATCATTTCGGTAATCACCTGAGGCGTTGAATGGTTGCTTGCATGAAGCGCAATTGGCTTGTTAATCCTGAAGGCGACAAGCGAGGAGGTTCTCAAAACATCGGCTTCACAAGCGTTATCTTCACATACACAACTTTTCTCCAGCGATGTCATACTTATGAGTATTTTGGCGTGATTTGGTTTTGCGTTGTTTGAAAACATTGTCTATTTCGTACAGTGATGAACGATTGGTGGATTTTTCCTAAGGTCGCTTACTACCTCACTTCTGCATGCAATTTTCACAGGAGTTATTGGATTTGTTTTGTGGAAAAGCACGAAACTGTCGATCTTCTCGTATATCATAGCGTATTTCGCAGGAATTTGTTTGCATATCTTTTACAATTATACGATGAGCGTTACGCCCGTTTTGTGATGAATCGTTTTTATCATCGGCGGATATTTCCTATTAACATATCTTTTGTACAAAACCGATAGAGTCTATTTGGAGTAAACTAGTCGCTCGCATACGTCATCTCGCAATCTGCCGGATTTTCATCAAAAATATTTTTTAAAAAAATAAATAAATCAGATGTAACAGATTGATTTAATAAAATTTTATCAGTTAAGGACCTTTAAAGTCTCGATAAAA
>CAZMFL010000002.1:31759-42693 GCA_964565575.1 uncultured Candidatus Peribacteria bacterium | reverse complement strand
AATCATTCTGGACAAGGTCGATCATGATTCGGTGATACTCACAGACGGGCGAAGGCGATATGATGGACTGGTAGATGTGTGATATGATGGACTGGTAGATGTGTGATATGACAGGCATTACAGAGTAGTTCATGCAGAGAATGAATGGAGTAAATGATGAGGCATACATATCAATTGAATAGAGAACTTTCGAAGTTTTACAAAAAGAAGACTTAATAAATTTAATTGAGTAAAAAAGAACTTTCATCTACATCTAAAAGAATGTGAGTTTAGATATGGAAAAACAAAAACAGAAATATATAATGAACTTATTAAATTATTAAAAGAACATCATTTTTAGAAAATATCTAGTCTAGAGCCTTAATAATTCATAATTGACTTCCGCTTCGTCTCTTTTCTTTCTGCAGACAGACAAAAAGTCTCGTTCAGAGGCATTATTTTATTCCAAAAAACGCGTGACTATTTTTGTATATCTGATTTGCGAATTCTTCCAATGGTGTTTCTTGAAGCTCTGCTAGAAATTTGTATGTGTAGGCTATGTTTTTGGGCGTGTTAATCTCTCACCTAACTGGGATCGGAGAGAGGTATGGAGCATCTGTTTCTACAAGTATTTTATTTTTCGGCGTGACGAAAAACGCGTCTCTTAGTTGTTGTGCTGATTTGTATGTTACATTCCCATCAAATCAAATATATATACTTTCAAATGTTTTTACCAAATATTCTGCTTCCTTTGCTCAATATCCAAAGCAATGAAAAACGATAGGAATAGTATTATTTTTTTTATTTCAAAAATATTTTTCAAGGATTTCGATGGTTTCCTGAAAGCCGTCTCTTGAGTGTATAACCAATGGTAATCACGTCTCCAAGGCAAATTGGCACTGGTGTGCCAACAGCTCCTGCTGGAGCTGTAATGTTTCGGTTGCTCTAGGATAGTGTAGGTCGATACCGCATTCTCAAATTGCGCAGATATCATCAGGGGAATTTCAAAAAAGATTTTTTATTTCTTGTAGTTTTTTTTCAAGATTCTTTTCAGTAACAGGTGCTAGTTTATCATCAAATTGGATTGTCTCTGATGGATGTATACCAATCGTCGCTCCTGCATAAAAACCTCTATGCCTAGCAATTTTGGTTTTAGTATGGCTTCATAGATTTCCTATTTTCATCTTGGATTTGATCGCTCTCGTGAGTTCTACGGCGACCTTTGACCACTTATAATTAGCACCAATATTTACTATACCCACTCACCCAGCATCTAAAAAATATTTAAGATGTGTTTCTCGATCGGAAAACAACTCCTCTGCATTTAGGTGTGTGTGAGAGTCAAAGAGTGGTATGTTTGACATTATGGTTTCTAATTGTTAAGTAAATTCTTTCGTGGATTTTGTGAGATTCGGATATACAATTGTAGCGTATTAAAGGTATCTATCTTTTTAATGTATAATTATCTTGAAAAAAACAAATTTTTTGTAATTATACTAGATAATATTCCAAAAACAAATACTCTTTCGATCTCTGTGAGTTGAACTAATAACCCGCAGAACATCAAAAATTTGTTTAAATATCCAAAAGAGTGACTGATTTTTAAAGATTAATTTCATTAGCTTTTCTTCTATATTTCATTACATTGTAGATTAGATTTATTTTTTCAATATTTACTATGCGAACAGCAATTATTGCATTTATTATACTTTTAATAGCATTGGTTATCGCTCATGAATTTGGGCATTTTATTTTATCAAAACTGGCAGGGGTTAGGGTATATGAATTTGCAGTTTGAATGTGACCCAAACTATTTTCACGAAACAAACCCAATAAGTTGCCAAGACTTCCAAAAGAGAAACAACATCTTATTTGACCAGCGCGCGAGGAGTTATTAAAAGAACTGAAAGCAAAAGAGAACAAAAAAACGGAATTTTCATTTCGTTTATTTCCAATTGGATGATTTGTGAGTATAAAAGGCGAATCACCAACTCAGGAATGAGCAACATCGGACAAGGATAGTCTTCTAAAAGCTCCTTTTTGGTGGAAAATAGCCATATTATTAGGATGAATTACGATGAATGTGATTGTTGCATTGATTTTGTTCACAATATGATTCACCAAAGGAACCGAGCCAATCCAAGTGTTGCCTGATAATATGCTCAACACTCAATCTAGGAGTTTAATTATGCCTTCGTATAGCTTTTTAGAAGAACAGGGGTTGCTTTCTGGAAGCACAGAAGTTCAGCCAGCAAAAGTTCAATCAGTCTGAGAAAATACGATAGCTTCTTCAATTGGTTTACAAGAAGGAGATAATCTTATAGATGTTGCAGGTGTGCCTATCACAAATATGAATATCCAAACTGAATTAAAGAAGCATGTATGAAAACAATTTGAATTGTGATATTTACGCGATGGAGAAAAAAATACTGTATCAATTCTTTGTCCAGAGGATTCCTGTTTTCTTGGAGTCGCGCTTGATACAACCTCGTCGATAGAACTAAAACCAATCAAATTTCCTCTATGATGAGCCATTAAAATGGCGTTTCATGAGGTACGAGAACAAACAAGATTGACATTTGTTGTATTGGGTAATATATTTTGATCTATTTGAGACAAAGATTCCGCAGGTGGAGGGGTTGAGAATAAATTATCTTGACCAATTGCGGCCGCAAAGATTGGACAAATGGTTTTGGAGGAAGGAGGACGAATACTCTTTCTTATGTTTGGTTGAATGCTTTCAATGGCGCTCGCTGTTTTCAACATCTTACCAATCCCAGCACTTGATGGTTGAAGAATGTTTGGTGTAATTATACAAAAAATCTTTAGGTTTACGTCAGAAAAATATTTTACTGTTGAGTGATGGATAAATACATTCTTTTTTATACTATTGATGCTTTTGGCTGTCTATTTAATGCTTCACGATCTTGTAGTAGCGTGGGGAGTAAAAATTCCATTTATTGGATAAGGTAGACAATTATTTTGCGTAATTACATATTTTGTATTAGATAAAAATATTGAGATATTATAGATTCTACGTTCTACATTCTACGCAGTATTAATAACTTATCTATTATATTTCGATTTTTTCTATGTTTTTTGGGCTGTAGCTTCGCAGATAAAGTCCTTTTCATCTAGTATTTTAATCTATTTCGGTCATGCATTTTCTTTAATTATATCCTTATTAATTGTATAATCAAAAACACCCTCACATACATGGGGTGTTTTTGGTACTATTGTCTATGTTCTTTTGGATAGTCGTTGTCTTCTTATTCTTCAACTATTTCACCTAGACTTTCGCTGTCATCTTCAATAGTTGTAACAACCTTGTTTTCAAGAACATCTTTTCCAGATCTCATATCTTTGATAGATTTTTGAATGTCGTTGTGCAAACCTTTGAGTAGTTTATCATCTTTTCTGAGTACTTCCAGCACTTTTTCTTTTCCTTGAATTTTTTCTTTTTTCCCAGCAAGATTGTAGAATGCTCATGATTTAGTTATAAGTCCAAGCAATGTTCCTGCCTCTATCGCATCCAAATCTTTGTCTACACCCATGTTAAATTTGATAGGTATTTCTGCTGACTTAAATGGTGCTGCAATCTTGTTTTTTACTATTTTTACTTTGGTCATATAACCGATTAGTTCTTTGTTGTCTTCAATTTTTTCACCACGACGCACCTCAATTCTCTGAGAAGCAAAGAATTTGAGCGCATTTCACCCAGAGGTTGTTTCCGGATTTCCAAACATGATACCGATTTTCATACGTATTTGGTTGATGAAAATCACAGTTGTACCAGTTTTGGCTAGGATTGAAGTGAGTTTTCTGAGTCATTGAGACATCATACGAGCTTGTAACCCCATGTGAGAGTCTCCCATATCGCCTTCTACCTCAGCTTTTGGTACAAGAGCGGCTACGGAATCGATTACAATAAGTTTGATAGCTCCTGTTTTTGCCAATTCTTCTGCGATTTGTAAAGCTTGTTCACCATAATCTGGTTGTGAGAGTAGTAGATTGTCAATATCTACGCCAAGATTGCGAGCGTATTGAGGATCAAGCGCATGCTCAGCATCGATAAATGCAGCGGTTTCTCATCTTTTTTGAATCTGTGCAATTGCGTGGAGAGCAACCGTTGTTTTCCCAGATGACTCTGGACCGTAAATTTCTACCACACGTCATTCTGGATATCACCCTCATAAAATAATGTCGAGCATATATGAACCAGAGTGGAATGTACTTACTAAACCAACGTTAGAATTGTCTCCCATACGCATAATTGCTCCCTTTCCGAATTGCTTTTCAATTGCTTTCAATGCTTCGGAAAGCACTGTTTGTTTTGGATCTGTTGCCATGTTCTTCTTATAAATGGTAAAAGCGTACCATCTATATAATTAAATAAAATTAAAATGCAAAGACAAAATTAGGAAAAAATTGTTATTAATTATAAATTGTTGATTATTAATGATTAATTTATGAATTAGCCATCAGAAAAGTAGCGAATTATGTCGTTTTAGCGAACTTATTTCTAATTGTATAATCTAGATTTCAAGCTGTGAAAAGGCATATTACTTCATTTCATTTAGAAGCTTGTATGCGATCTATGATTTCCTGGCTATCTTTTGAGTATCTACCATTGCTTTTCTGTGCAAAAAGGTCTCATAGCTCATCTATGGAAGGTGTTTCAGTTCATTGCCTATCGGGAATTGCATACTCTTGCAACAATATTTCTATGTTTTCTCTTGCTACATATATATCATAGATAATTACTTCGTCAAATTGTTTCATCACAATTGTAAATTCTTCCCAGAACTGTAACACGCGGCGGGCTTGATGGGGCTGAAATATCGCTGTCAATTTTTTCTTAGGGTATTTCGCTCTCATCGCTTCGTATACAGCTTTTATTTCGGTTGGATGGTGTCAGTAATCGGTATACAGCAAGGAGTTATTCCTTAGTTCTGCCAAAAGTTCTATGCGACGCCATAATCATCTAAATCATTCCATTGCAGACAGGATTTCTTGTTTTCAGAATTCTGTTTTTTCTTTTTTGCTGATTGTCTCCAATAAAGCAAGGATTAAGCTGGCGTTTTTTTGATTGTGGTCACCAAAAACATACGGAAGATCAATTTTTTGTTTCTCAATAAGATTAATTTGTGGGCATTGTTCTTTTAGGTATTTCATGCCAATCTCTCCACATAGAACAAAAATCTCTTTTTTCACCTTGTTGATAAACTGTACAAAGGTATCTAGATATATTTGTTCGCTAGGATAGATGTCACTATGATCTAGTTCAGCATTTAAGATGATAGCATAATCTACATCAAGATAAAGGAAGTGTCTGTTAAACTCATCGGCTTCAATCACAAAACGATATTTTTTGCGTAACGACTCGTCCCATTCAATATTTTTACCAAACAGAATATATGAAAAGATTTTTTTGATATCTTCTCTGATTTCATCTGTATATACATTTTCAAGTTTCGTTTTATGCAAACTCATATCTTCCGTATATACATTATCTTTTATGCTTTCTTCTCATATTTTTTTTGATCACAATCTTGCCCAATAGTTTTTCTGATCCAACTGTGGAACCAATGCTCACAAGATACCTAATGCAAATTTGGGATCTATTTCTTTCATCGTGTATGTAAGTAGCGCGCTCGTCGTTGATTTTCCATGAGTCCCTGCAACTGCAATCGTTTCAAAAAACTTGCTAATTTCTCATAAAAATTGAAAATAACTGGAGGGGAGTTGTGCATTTTTTGTGCCTTTTTCATGGATCGCTTTTGCTTGTTCTACTTCAGGCGCATTTGGACATGCATCAGAGTAGATTACAACATCTCATGGTTTTACTTCATATGATCAATGACCTATTGTTACTTGCAACCCACTATTCTCTAAACTCTGTGTAATCTGTGAGGCGTTTGCATCAATGCAGATTATGTTTTCATATCCCAAATTACATAGAAGAAATCCTAGTGAAGAAATGCCTGTTCATCAGGCACCAACGAGAACAATATTCATCTTTTATGGATAATTTTAGATAAAAATTATTTATTGATAATTTTTTGCTTTATTTGGTCTGATGTTTTTTGAATAGAAGAAACTATCTCTGCTACGGAATCCCAATACACTATATTATCTAAAACAAAACTGCGCACTCATTCAATAATTTGTGCATTTTGTGTTTTTATGAGAGCTTGTGATTGGCTCTCTTGTATAGTATTCAATGCTTTAATTTCTTGGTTCTCACTTTCTGTCACTGATATTTTTGATCCAGTAAGTCCATTGTTTCGATAAAACGCATATTTGTTTTTTTCTTTTCCAATATCTATATCCGGATAATTTCCATTTGCCATTTTATCTGATTCGGTTTCATTTTTTGCTGTATCTTTCTTTTTTGGATTTACTGTAAATATTGGCTTCATTGTTACATTGACATCAAAAGCAAATATTTTGTGAAGTTCTATTTTTGCAAGAGATATGTCAAGAAATTCCGTTGGTTTATTGTGTTTGATAAGCTCTCATGAATCTCTTAATGCGGTCAATATATTGTTTATTTCATTTATTACTTCTTGAACACTTTGTATCGGTTTTCTTGATAGAACATCTGTTTGTTTTCAAGGGACCATACAAATACTAATTCATGCCATTCAGTCATCTGTTCGTTTTGTAGTACAACTACACTTAGCGATACAAAAAACTCTATCACTAAAACTTCATTTACCTTCAGTACATTTTTTGATACAAGCTTTTACTTCTTCTTCATTATCAGCCATAGACGTAGACTGGTCTCGGTCCGCGTTACTAACAGTGGAACTATCATTTTGTGTTGGTCTGTCTGTACCTCTTTGGTTGATATTAACTGTCTCGCCTGGTGGTCTTCTTGTCTGAGTTGTTTTATTGTTTTTTTCATTTTCCTTTTTTCATTGATCGTCTGTGGTTTTATCTATATTTGGATCAGTACTATCTTCCTTCTTTTCTGGTATGCATGCGAAGTTTGAGATATCTGAATTTTCAGAACCAACCATACTTGGATCTTGCGTTGCTGTATTCCCTTCTTCTTCAGCTCACCTTGATTCCCCATTCTCAGTTGATCAATCTGTTCAATTATCATCTGGGTTTTCTCATCAAAGAGATTCCTTTTTCCCATTCACTAGCGTCGTACTTTTTGGCAGGCCATTGTTTGTTGTATTTTCTCCAAACTGAATTGCTTGTAATCAAGCTATGCTACCATCAGGAAAGCTGAAAAATAGTGTCTTTTCTGTTTGATCATTTTCTGTAAAAAGTATGTCACCAATTTTTTGAATATCATACAAGATATCATATCAAGCATCATCTAGTGTCCCATTTGCATATATATCTGTACCTAGAGTGGTATTCATAAGCGTTGAGGAGTCATATATAGCTTTGTAGGCTTTTTCATACTTTGTTTTTACAAATGCTTTACAACTATTTAGTTCTGTATTTGAAACATCTATTTTCTTTTTTCCTTTATTGTTAGCTCCTTCTCGACAATAAATCAATGGTAAACAATCATTTGCTGTGACAGTTTTTCATTCGTTTTGAAAGAGAAGTTCTGCCTCATTATCAGTTAATTCGCATTTATATGTTTTCATTATCTCAACTTTTAGTGAAGCTATTGTTTGTATCACTGTTGCTTCTTGTTGAACACTAGCAAGTCTATAAGATTTAGAATACATATTTTTGAAAATAGCAATATCTACCGAACCGTCCATATCCATACCTCAATACAGATTGTTGATTGCATCTTGTGGTCTTAGTGATTCCAATGCTGTTTGAATTTTTGTATCCAATCCTCAATATCAAATTGCATTGATTGATGTAACAATATACATTCCTACCAAGAACATTCCAACAAAAATTTTACCAACAAAATTGCTGTATTTTTTCACAGTAGTGTATTGAGTGATTGTTGTGCTTTTATTACTTAGATTGAACATTTCTTAGTGTGTAATAAAGTTGATGCAAAGGAGTATAGATTTTGACAAACGATTTTTTTATTCAAAGAATATCTTCGTAATAAGCAAGCAATCATATATGTAATGGAAATGTCGCTTGGAAATTGGAAACCGCTTTTTGCATTATTGTTAGAGCTAACTTGCTTTTTTCAATCTCCTTTTCTAAATTTTCAATATTTTTTTTGTGCAAATACGAAACTTCTTTTGAAATACCATTGTTCGTGTCTACGAGATTTATTGTTCATAATCAAATTGAATCACTTTCATATTTTATTATTAATCGTTTTGAAAGTAATCTATAATACATAAGATCATTATATCGCAGATTCGTTTGTAATGCCTTTTTGTTTTGCAATGTTTTTGAGGTATAACTACACAAAAATAGATTTGCAAAGTTATTTGATCATTTTTTGCAACTTTTTGCATCTTGATCTATCTGTGATATATTGTTTTTGTTAATAGTTTTGAGTGCTTTTTTACCATTTTGAAATCCTTCTATGATATCATGCAGATATTTGTATGTTTTAGGGTGTGAACATGCTTCTGCTCCAGCTATGCTTTTTTCATCAAGATAGAATCATTTTCCATCGCATATCGTATCTGCTCCTCCAAAATAAGTTTCAGAGTATTCTTTTATAAGCTCCGCAATATTATCTGCACTCATTGCCCACGATCATATCGCCATGAAACTATGGTCATTCATTACTGCCGTAAAAATTGTTTTGATGAGGTATGGGATGTCGCATTCTTGTAAATCTGACTCGGGATCACAACTTTCCGGATCAACTCAAAGAGCGTTCCAATTGTTTTTTACTTCGTCACCAAGATATTTATCTCCAAGATTTTTTCCGTCGCTGTCTACCAAAAACAAATCTATTCCAAGTGGCTTGCATAAAACCCCTAAAAAAAGAGAATAATTTGGAGTATATAGTAAATTGTCATCAGCAAATCAATCTATGGTTTCTTCGCTAGCTTTACAAAATCCAACTAGTAGATCTTTATTGTCTAAAATAGAGTAGTATCAAAGTTCATTTTGTAGTGCAGAGACGCCATTTTCTATTCAAGATATTGGTTGATCTGCTTTTGTCGTTTTCGTAACAATAAAAACACTTAGACAAAGGATTGCTATTATGGATATTCAGATTGTATAGTGTCTTTTTTTGCTTTTCACCATTTTGTATCTATGTATATACAGTTTAAAGATTATTCATTATAGCTACATTTTTTTCATGATACATTAGTACATTGATTTAAACAGGCGCTTCAAAGGTTTTCATTGATTGTAGTTTTGTCTCCTTTACCATCAATTATCAATCTTTGGGCTATAATGTTTTGTGTTAATATCGGAAATATTTTGGTTACTGGCGCAGGATTGGCATATTCTGACTCATACCATGATTGACTAGCTTCTCTTGCAGTATCAACTCATACTTTTTCTAGCATTTCTTTTTCTATGTCATTTATTGCTTCAATCTGCTGATCTCCGATTACTGCTTTTTTTGTTTTTTCTGGTCATTTATGAAGGAATCATTCAATCATGGAAACTGATTTTGTATAATTTTCTTTGATCGTTTGCCAAGATGTATTCCAACCTTCAGAAATTTCTTTAATTTGTTTTATAATAGATGGGTTCGCTGCCCTTCGACCGTATTGTCATCTCAAAAGTTCATATTCTCTATTTTGCAATGCCTCATCAGCTTCAGCATTATCCGACCAAAAACCCGATAGCCTTTTCCGTGCAGTCTTAAAAATTCATAATGCATATCATACTTCTTCTTTGCCATCATTCGCTATATTTTTGAATCTTGAATCTCATTTTTGAGTTGATATTTTTCCTACTGTTGAGCAAAGAGTTGTTCATTTTATCCCTTTTGCACATTTATAATAGTTTAAATAATTTTCAATAAATCATGTTGATAGAGTAATTGTTTTTCACATATATTGCTCATTTGCTTTTGAATTTTTTCATATACCGCTGTGGACTCAAAAGTATGTGCTATCAAACAATCCAAATTTAATATTATTTGTCATTGACCATAGATCTGTAAAAATAATTATAGGTTGTGATGTTACAGTATTTCCTTTATTTATCACAAAAAGTGCTTCTTCTCATTTACTATATTTATCTAGAATCTTTTGAATTTCTTCTTCCAGACCCTCCTTAAATCACAATCTGATGAAAACCCCTGCGTTTCACAAAGTTGTCGCCATATTTAATGTTTTTTGTTGAGCATCTTCTAATTTATTCCAGTCTCTACTCAAGGAACTACTACTTCCCATAGCTCACATTGAATATCGCGCATTGCGCACCATTTCACCCGCGGTGAAAATGGATAAATATGCTGCGCTTGAAGCGATTTGTCATTTTTTGTTTATGCTATCTGTAATTGCTCTGAGGGATCTCAATACTTCTGCATCATCTGTTCAATCATTTGAAGATGATATTGTTGGGTCTGATTTTGTTGACCATATTGAATTTTCAGAATTAGCAAATTTTTCCATTGCATCTATTATCTCGTCGTTGAATTGTATAAATTTTTCTAAATACGGTGACGTTCTAATGCACGCAGGGCATGTTGATTGATCCAACAATGGTTTTTCTTCTTCTGCATATGCATAGTTTGAATTGATGAAAAACACAGAATTTCGTGAAAAAAATCAAAATACAATCATGCAGAAGATGACTCAGGTTTTATATATTCTTGTGTATATTACTTTGAGCATGTCGCCGTTCATTCTTGTATTTTACGATTTAGAAATATTAATCATTGATCAAATGAAGCAAAGTTTTCAAATAAATCACTCCATCTGGATTTAAAATATGTGTTTGTGTATGATGTAAATAATGAATCTGTAGCTCTAAGCGACGCTCTTGCGGTTAGCTGTCTTATAAATGCTAATTCGCTATCTTTGCGCGATGCTACTATAGAGTCACATCTATTTGTTTTTACTAGAGCTGCGCTCGTTTGCGTAACTCAT
>CAZMFL010000002.1:0-31749 GCA_964565575.1 uncultured Candidatus Peribacteria bacterium | reverse complement strand
TTCAGTTATTACTATTGTTTTTTTCATTGAAATACATCTGGCCATCTCGCATGTTGCAACGTATCTTTTGTATAAGTTTAATGTATCATAATTTTTGACAGCACAAGTGTCAGCGTTTGGTGGATCTATTGTTATCTCAGGATTATCTCACCAAAATTCCACATATGCATTTATGATTTTTTCTGGAGTATTGATTTTTTCTGGATCTGTAAATTCTTTTATTTTTTCAATCCACAATAATCACTTAGAATCTTCTGGCAACTCATATCTTAATTTTTCGTCCTCATATGCATCTAGTCTTCTAAATCCAATATCTAATAAATGGTCAAAAAGAAGGTCGCTTTCAGCTCATCAAATTTTATATTCGCAATGGTTTTTGAGGTGTAAAAACGCTTTTTCTAAGGATTTTTTATCTAACACGCCTCATGCATTGTCAACTCATTTTGCTCGTGATATGTTGTCTTTAGCATTTACAGTCATTCCGCAATCATATGAAAAGTTATCTAGAGCATGAGCTCAGGGAGCTGAGTAAAATCATATCACGATTCCCATGATAAATAACAAAAACATCATCTTAGATCAAAAAGATTTTTTAATTAGCATTGTTTGTGTGATTAAGCTGTCTTTTTTCTTCATGTTATTTCATTTCCTCAGGAGTAAACACTGTTTTTAACACATCACTTCCATCAAGCGCAAGTGTATATTCTACTCATCAATTATATGTATATGCTCACCCAAAACGAACTTGATTTGCATCAGGTATAAACATATTTCCGTCTTTTGAAAGATACAATGCACATGTATCCATTTTAGGATTGTCCTTATCTTGTAGACATTGTCATCCAGCAAACGTTCAAGGAAAATCATCTGGAATATCAATCAGAGGATAGTCCGGGTTCAGAGATTTTGCATCTACAATATTTTTTGCTTTAATGTAGATCGTAAATAATGTTTTTCATGTGCTGCTATCTATGATTAACAGAACAGGGACGTTGTTTGATATTTCAAGACGGATGTAATAACTTTTCTTTTTTCATGAACACGGAGTAATTTTTCAAGTTTTTTTATCGATTTTTACTAAATCTTCATTTTTTTCATCAACGAGTGTAATCGTATCTGCGTCGCCAAATATTCCTCATATTACTTGTGTATCCAATGAGCGAGTTGGAAAATCGGTTATTATTTGTTGTCAATTTCTTCCAGTCAACAAAAATTCCATTCCATTTCTCAGAGCATAAAAACGCACATATGCATCAGGATATAGCATAGACAAATTACTGTCAATATTAAATCATGCTCCTTTTTTGGGTGCGGATTCTATATATATTGTTGGATCTACAAAAACAATATTTATTGTTTCTCTTGTGGTATTACTTGCTTGATCAAATGCTGATATTTCATAAATGAGTGGAGTCGCATCTTCTTGAATAGGAATATTTTGAATTATATTTTCTCATCCATCTTTTGTAATAATATTTTTGTCGTTTTCCTTATTCCATGAGTTTTCCACTACAGTATCTTCATCGTTCCAAGAAATCATCACATCATAAGCACCTTTGCGCGGAAGTCTAGCGGTTGTTCCAGTGTATATAACTTCGTTTGTTTTTTTATTTATTACTTTAACAGTTACATTTGGTCAGGCGGTATCTCATCGTTTTTGCGATCAAAGTGTTTCTTGATGTGACCATGCAGATGTCCTTTGGAGATTGCTTCAATCCATGTTTTCACGAGGTGTTATCATACAATGAGCAATTTGTATATACGACCATATTTTTTCTGGTAAATCAAGCGTGAGTGCAATAGTTTCGCTTTCTGAATTTATTTTAAGAAGTTTGATGTTATCCATTACTGTTATTTCAGATAGTTTCTTTTTTGGAAGTCAATCAATATCAAGATATGTTTTGCTCAGGTCTACTCAATCTACATAAGCAATGATGTATTTTTTTTCAGTATCAAGTTCGTGGTTATCAATTATACGATTTTCCAATGAAAGTATATACACTTGCTGTTTTGTATTTAACCATTGTATACTTGCGGTATTGTTTGATTGTCAAACAGCTTCAAGGGAAGTGATTACAGGAGATATGTTCGCGACATCAAAAGCGCTATTGTATAGACTAATGAAACCATTTCTATCAGCCTGCTCAAGTAAATTTCTATAATGCTGAATCGGTTTAAATTGGTAATATCTTGAGAAACGCGCACCATCGTTTATTTGTTTTATCCTTGTTGTATGGTTTGTATATATGTTGTGCTCATCTCGCCAAATTTTTCATTCTACATTTATAGGTGCACCGCCTTGTGATGATTGATTATTTGATCATTGATTTTGACTTCCATTGTTTTCAAAGTCTTCCAATAGAGGTTCTACAATTATTTTTTCGTCCTTTTTGATTGGAGCAGCTTGTGCTTTTGGAGCTATTGTTGTTTGTAGTCACTCAGATAGATTTTCTAATCTGTTAGTCACAGCTACAATTTTATTTTCTTTTTGTTTTTGAATAACAGGTTCAATAATTCCTCTTATTGTATGTATGTCTTTTGTTGTGTTTTCAAGAAACCTAAGAAGATTATTGTATGTAAATCTATTCATATTTAATTCTTCTGGAGCGTGGTTTTGAAGTGCAACTAAAAATCCGCTTGCTAGAGTGCTTTCTAAATCTATATAGCTTTTCATAGGATGCTCTGCATTATCCATAATGTATTTGGTTTTTTCATCTGCCTTATAGAGTCTAGCAGAGATTATTCCCTCGACTGATCTTTCAGTTATCAATGCTGCAGTATTTATTTTATCTAAAAATTTATCATAATCATCTAATTGGCTTTTTGCCGTAGCCATTTCAGTTTTTTTCTTAGCAATTAGTATTTGTAGAGAATTGCTTGCTTTTTGAATTGATGCATAATCAGGAGTTACTTTTGTGTTTGCATCCAAAATTCATTGGAGCATATCAATGTCTTTTTTGTATTCATTACCAAACTCGCTTTGCTTGAAAGCTGAAATCTCATTTTGTAATTTAAATCTAAATTCGCTAGAGTCGATAAGTTGAGGATCTCTTCTAGAGCTACTTGCTGAGAGGGCCATCATTTGTTTGTTTTTAAACAAATCTCTTGTTGGGTTGTAGTTTAATTTTATACCATCTTTTCAAATAGATCAATTTATTTCTAGATTTTTATTTATGTCTAGTTGATCAAGTAGTTCATTTGTTCAATTTAATCCCTGTTCTATTGCTGTGTTTTGTTTTCAAACCCAATCTGTAACTACTTTGGTTTTTTCATTAACCTTTTTTGCAAGCTCATTTACGATATCGTATAAACCATCAAAATTAAATTCGAAATTAAGATATGTAGAGATTTTGATATCAAATCATCTTAGAGGAGGCGTGACGATCGTTGTGCTCAGAGAATCAAAAGGTTCAACATTCCATGTTCTTTGTGTCAATTGTTCTATTTTTGATTTAACATCTCCTTCACCAACCAATTTTACATTTTTGACCATACAGAGTATTTTTGCTATTTTACTCATAACTTTTATTGTAGTAGCAATAGATGGATTTAGATTTGGTATTTTTGGAGCAGGTGGTAATGTTGGAAGATTGAGATTTATTTTTGGAATAAATGAAGGTAATTCCGGAAGAGTAGGTGGAGCTGGAAGTGTTGGAATGCTTGGAATTTTTACATCCAGATTAATAGATATATCTCCTCACGGAGCTGGAATTGCTGGCATAATTGGTAAATCAGGAAGCTCTATTCTTCTTGGTACAAAGCGAATGTTTGGAAGTAAAACATCAATTCATAAATTTATATTGCTTAAATCAATATATATATTTGGAATTTTAAATGGAGGAATTGCAAGTATAGGCAATGTTGGACATAGCAACGACAATGAACATGAATAATAATCATATGTATCAACCGTACATTTTCCACAGTTTGATTTCCATTCAGTAGAAAGTTTTAATATAGGTTGCCATGATTTTACTGCTCAAACCATCAAAATTATGCTATCAACATAGGAAGAAAATCTGCTAGCATTTGTATTTAATCGAGATGTCATGTCTGTTGATATACCTTGAACCGTATCAGATAATTCTGTCATATATCTTTCATTTACCGTTACTCGTGATTTTAATGATGCTGGGAAACGCTTGTATGCTTGAAGTGTTTGGAGGAGCTTTTTGATATCTGTTTGTGTTTTTCATAGATTGTCTTTGAATTTCACATGGTTTTCTAATTGGTTATTGCAGGCATCTTTTTGTAATTCGTTTGTATAACTTCAACATTTTCAGGCAAAATCATCAACTCATTTTTTCCATTCATCAATATTGCTTTCAATTTTTTCACTATATGCTTCCGCTTGTGCAATATATTTTGATAACTCTTCTGGATAAATAAATGGTATTTGTATTGTTACGTTTTTTGTATTTACACGAATCATTGGCACTTGTTCAAACCATGAACTTAGAGCGTTAAATGGGTTAGAGGTTATTGCACTCAAGTTTGCAACTTCTTCTTGTTTTGTCCAAAGCATATCTCCGCTTGATATTGTCACGAGATCTTTTAGTGCTGATCCGGCAGGAGATGTTCCAGAAGCATCTTTTTTAAATCATTCTGTTACTGCATCTAGTCAACCTAAATCAAGATTTTTAAATCCATCAAAAATATTACTTGGATCTGGTATTGTGATATTGATTGACATGTTTGTCAAATTATTTGCAATGTATCTTATTTGGTTGTCTAGCCATTTTTGTACGATACATTTTAATAATCAATTAACTTTTCCTGTTTGAATTTTTAGACGTACAGGTTTGCCTCATTTAAGCTGATCTTTATTTGTTTCTTCAAATAGGTTATTTTCAACTTCTGGTCATATATCCAAATCTAGGATACCCAAATATGTTCAACCAGGGAAGTTTCAACCTGCGCTTATATTAGGTTCTGTTGAAGCTGATCGATTTAATTTGGTAGAAGCGACTCATCCTTTGCTAGTACCATATGTAATTGGAGATATCGGTTTTAGTGGATCAGGGTATGGATCGCGACATGCTTTTCCAACAGTGTTTGCATCGTCTGTTACAATTGCTGATGCACCATCAATAGGGGGCTTTGGTCAGTTTTCGCTTCATGGTCTTTTTGCAAAAACGATACAGTTTCCTCAAAGTGCTCTCAAAGGAGATGGGATAGCATTTCATACCGCATATGGACCAAGACATATTGCTACACCAATTCAAAGTGTGAGAGTTGGAGCGACGTAAATTCTGATCTGAGAAATTGATGAAGCTCATCCAAATCGTCATCATGCTTGGGCTGGATTTGGTGGCCATACTGGAACTATTCCAGCAGTAGGAACTGCAAATATTGGAAGACCTTTATCTTTAAAAACTTTACAACCAAACACATTAATATCTCAAGGTGCAAGAAGCGCAACATTAAATGGCACTGGTAATCATTTTGTTCATCATCCACTGACAAATCATTTGCACGCTCATTGCAATATAGTTGAAGCGACACCTTCAGCCTTTGAAATCCATTTGTTTGCTTCTTTTCAAAGGATTGCTTCAGAGACATCAAATGAGCCATTGAATGAGAATCAATTTTCCAATGCGTTTGTATCTTTTAAATTTTGTACCCGTGTTTTACCTGAATCCCATTTTTCTATGACATCGCTCAATCAGTCTATACTTTCAATCAATCAATTTTCTGCTTTTTTTTGAATATCTTGACCGCTGGCAACAACTCAAGATGCTACATTTACTGGTATTTCATTTATTGTTATTGTTTGATATGATTTCCCAAAGACAGATTGAAAAGTAACTTGAGTCTTGCTACATTGGTCTAGAGAGGTTGTCGATATGTCCAATCGTCAATCTTTATTTTTGTCTTCAACCTTAATACGAGCAATTTGTGCCGGAGTGTAGGTGATCGGATATGAAAATGAAACAGTTTGTCATCCTTGCAAAGACATATTATCAATCATAAACTGGTATCCATTTCAAGGATTTCAAGGATTCCAATTTACAAATGGAGCGTTTCCGATATCCTTAGTTACTCAGTCTACTGCAGTTTGCAATCACACAAGCGATCCACTATTAAATCATATTATATTATAGTTTTCACCTCTCTTTATTTTCCAAGGTCAGAGTAATTGTTCTATATATGTTACTTTAGTTGTAAATTTAGCGCGTATTCGGACTGTCACAATTATTTCTCATTCTTTTCAATGTGAATATGTTTTGTATGATAAAACAGGATCTTCATCTATTATGTGTCTGCTTGGGACATAAGCAATTGTTTCCAACGACATTCACCTTTCATAATATGGCAGTGTATCATACGGCGTTCCGCTAAAACGAACTATGTCTTTTACTCATATTTTCATAAGAGCATCAAGATTGAAATTTGATGGATTTTTTTCATTTGGTAATAACTGCTCTTGTAATGCTAATGGTATTTCTATTTCTCAATCATCTGGAGGAAGGGATAATCATCACCAATGTAATAGTGAATCATCAAATATTTTTACTCTTTCTTGAAGTGACATTCCAAACGTTGACACAACTAGATTATTGTTTTTTTGTCTTTCAAACCACTGATCATCACATAATCAATCAGCATTAGAAACATAATATCATCACTTTCCGCTATCTCAACCATAAAAAATAGTTATTTGTCCACGAATATCATTGGTAACGATGTCTATATTTCCATCCTTATTCATATCTGCTACTTCTAAATCCCAAATTCATTTTGTAGATGTGGTTCCAGTAGGCACATTCAAACAAATTGGTACCCCATCTGTTGGGAATGCTCAGTTCTTATTTGTATAAACTCTCAATGTTTCTCTTTTTGTTTTGACAAAAATATCAGGTAATCTATCATTGTTTGCATCTCAGACCCGTATGTTTGCTACACCATCAACGACGCTCATTAGATTTCCTAGTTTTCTATATGTGGGGCTTCATCAATATTGTTTCATAAATTCTATGCTGTCATCTTCATAGAGTATAAGCATGTCTTTTCTTCCATCATTATCTATATCGAACTCTATCACTTTTGTAATTGTTTTTTCTGAATTTCATCCAATTTTTACAGATGTCGCGTCGTTTAATAATGGCAAATTAGCATCAGCATGTTGTAACATTGGATCTCAATATGTGATGATACTTGGATCAAATTGCATCTTTCGTGATTCTCCAACAGTTTTTCCTCATCCATAAGAACGCAATGGCTCTAAATCAACCGGCTCAGTGTCTGTAGGATTTTCTAGCGAAGTTGTAACGGTAAATAGTTTAGGAGAGTCCATGATGATGGAAGGTATCTTTGTGGTTTCAGGATTCCCTCGGTCGTCGCCTAATAACGTTAAATAGACAACATTTAATTTTTCTTTAGGTCGCAGTTCCATTGCAGTATCCCAACGCATGTATCAAGGAATTGTATCTTTACCTCATATTTCAGCATATATATAGTTTGCTCCACCTTGTTTGCCGAATTTGATTGGTAGCAAACCTTTTCCATCTTTTATTTGTAATATTCATCATGTTGCATCTGCCATATCAGTTGCTTCTCAAATTAGATTATATGTAATATTCGTAGGATCAATAACTTTATTGTTTCGGACATCAAATAGTTCTAATAATACAACATGAGGACTTTCTGCAATTTTTTTACCCGTATTTTCAGCTACAGTAACTTTGTATGGATCAGCTGGTTTAAGGTCAAATGAGATTATGCGTTCAGGCAATCAAGATATGTTTATATGTATTGCGTCTTTTCCTGCCTTCATTGATGGTAGAAGTCTTATGTTCGCTTCACCATTTATATCTCGCAATGATTCTTGCATACATTGTTTACCTCCATTTTCGGCGATAATTTTGCATGGTTGAATCAATCATTTTTCACTTGTAATTTGAGCAAGTGAATGAAGTGGTTTGCCACTTGGGTCAGTTAGTGATATTTTTAGCGTCGGTAATTTATTTTCAAATACAATAGGCGTCCCGATAGAAGTATTTACATAACTAGTATTGGGTAATTTAATTGTAGCTTCATTGGTAGGAGAGTCGTTTATTAAAACACGAAGAGTAGCATCAACAACAAGGATTTCGGTTTTCGTTACGACTCCATCACCGCCAACAGCATTTACTGTTATTGTACTATTTGATGGCACATTTTTTGTGTCAATAAATACTGGTTGTCATGGATCAGTTATGTCTATTTGTGTCGACATCTTTACATCTGTGCTTGCTTCCGGAAAAAATCATTTGTCTATGTCTACACGGGCGGGATTATAAAAATTCGTTAACGCGTCGCCATTTATATTTTTTGCAGATATACTAATTGGAATAATTGAACCACGGATAACTGTTTTGGTTGGGGTATCGATTGTCATACTTCCAATAATAAATGCATTTGTTTTCGCTTGTTCAGCAAATTCACTTGCTTCTTTTTCATTTGTTGGAGGAATTCACAACTGTGGATTTAATACTCCAGTTACGTATGCAATATAATCAGTATAACTTTGTTTTAGATCATCTCAAAATTGTTTAAATTGACCTAGCTGAAGTTCTTTTAGTTGTTTAAATTGTTTAAGTGGATAGACTGGACCTGTAGTATTTTTATATGTTACCTCAATTATTTTTCCTTCTTTTACCAGCGTTTGTAGATTTTTTCGTCGACATGTGAGCGCTTTTGGCCATTTCAAAAGAGGGACTGTGCCATCAGATCCAGCAGAACATGCTACATCTAGCACTTGTTGTTGTATATCAGATTTTGCACCCTTTCCATCAGTAATATTTTTTGCTTTTCTTTGATCTATTTTTTTGATGGCGTCCTGTATAAATGATGGCACGCTAGTTGTATTGCTGATTGAATCAGTTCCAGCAGAACGTATATATGCTAGTTCATATCAGCTTGTATTTACACCAATTCATTTTTTTCATATTACTAAATTGCGCCACATTATATTTTGTATTTTATTTTCTATGTGCATTGTGCTAATTGATTGATCGATTGTTTTTGCTACTGTATTTTGAGAAAATTTTGATGATCGTGGAGAGTTCTTGACATATAAAATATCAGCCAATTGTGTCAGTGTTTCTTCGTTCAATAGTTTTGTATAAAAATCTTCTGGAATAGCATTGTATTTGCGATTTTTAGGTGAAGCAAGTGGGTACTTTTTTGCAAGGGAATCAAATCATTCCCTGTTTCCAGAAAAATATTTTGCTATTTTATCATTTTCAGCTAGAAGAATTTTGTTATGTTCTTTTACAACATCCTGTAAATAGGTTTTGATGTTCTCTTTGATGCCAGTAGTATTTTGTAATATCCGCGCTGATCAAGATTTCACATAGACGGGCACATCATAAACATTTGGATAATAGAGGTTTATAATATTCCCTGCTATTCCTTTGAATGAAATATATCTTTTTGTGTCTACTCATCTTGCTTGTGTTGCTATATTCATACCTTTTACTTCATCTGGAGTAGGCGATGTGTGTTTAACGATAGATGAAATAGTTTTGTAAATGATCCTTGTCTTACAAGTCGGTAAATCATTATATACTATTTTTCATCATGTTTGCTGTTTAACAATTTGTACATCAGTATTTTTTTTCTCTATTGCAGAAAAATAATCTAATTTGTCTCCCTTAACAGATAGTATAGGATATTTTGTATCATTACACCAATCAACTTCTTCTTCGTTATCTTTTAATTCTTTTTCATACAGTCAACTAATATCAGAAACTAAAGAAACTATATTGCTTGCTAATCATCCAACAATAGGAATCCAGTCAAAAATATTTTTATTCCAGACCGTTGTAACGCGAAAATGTCCATATTCATCTACACTTAGAGCGTTGGTTCATGTATATTGTGAACCGGTTACTGGCATTAAACTACTTCCAGCAATATCAAATAGAGCACCTC
Organism: uncultured Candidatus Peribacteria bacterium; assembly: GCA_964565575.1. Lineage (GTDB taxonomy): Bacteria > Patescibacteriota > Gracilibacteria > Absconditabacterales > Absconditicoccaceae > JBDHUW01. Next base: position 21,831 of record CAZMFL010000002.1, on the reverse strand, counting down.
ATACCAATCTATTTGTGCTTGGATTATATGCTTTTTGTCGTAGGTCTGAAGCAAGATACATTGGACCATCTCATGTTAGGTTCAACGCACTGTGTCATCCCCGAAAATTATTTGCAAAAAATTCTACCACACCTTCATCTGATCATTTTTTTGCTTTTTTAGCAACCTTCTTTATTTTTTTAGAACATTCAGATTTTTTTTCTCCATCTGCGAGTTCATTTAAAACATCCCCATCTCATTGGGCTTTCATTAAATTGTATCATCTAGATGCAATAACTTGTTGATCTGTAAATCCAAAGGACGATCAAATACCAAGAGATTCTTTTGACCATGGGAGTGAAAGAGCTATTGATGCATCTGTTATATTGCCATATGTTCCTCTATACCAAGTTGTTTGATCTGCACCCGTGATATCTAGTGCGTTTTTCCCAAAATAAAATGCTTCATATGTGTCTGGCGCTCCGTCTGGAACCTGTAATTTTTTTGTTTCACAAACTCATCATCAAGCTGCCAACTCTGTCTCTGTAATAGGATATCACAGAATCCATCTAGCTGTGCTCAAAGATACTCATGTTCTTTTTTCACAGGAATACATATTCGGACTACAACTATTGCATAATATATATAATCTATCACATGTATATGATTCAGAAAAAACAGGAATAGGAATTTCTAATGAAAGTGCATCACCAGATATTTTTGCATCTAATATATTTTCAAAACCGTTATTGAGTGTGTAAATTAATTGTGAACTAACATCATCAAATGTGCTGATTTTTGTGATATTGTTTGCGATGTCTACTCCTGTCCACCTTCAAGCTCACCTTCACATTTGATTAAATATTATATCTCAATATTCTGGTGAAAAAATTTCGCCGTAATTTTTTAATTGTTCCAAAATTGATTGTCCCATAACTAGCGTAGGAATATTTTCTCATCAGGCGGCCTTTTTTATTTTATCTTTATTTTCATCGGCTTGTTTTGCTAAATTATCTTGCCAATCTTTTAGTCAATTATTATATGCTTCTTCTTCAGCAGAAAAAAGAGGAGTTGATTCATTTGCCGGAGTGGGCGCTGGAATATCTATTTTTTCAGATAATATATTTAATGCATCATCATTGCTATCTTCAGCAATAATATTAAATAATGCAGGCGTGTATCTGTGGTATAATAAATCCTCATCAAATATTTGTTTTTTTGCATATATTGGAGAATTCTGTTCAGTATAATTTTTTTGTAATTGAATAAAATCATCATACCACATTTTTTTTGTAGCAAATGATTTAGGATCATTTATATATATTTTTAATTTATCAAAATAATCATTATATTCTCAGGCCGAATTAAAAATAATTAATCAATGGAATAATTCCTGTTCATTGTCTACATTTGTCGATGTCGGCAAAAATTTTTCTTTTTCGTTGTCGTACACATAAGTGGGTTTTTCTAGATCGGTATACGGTAGAATACTTTTCTGTGATTTCATTTCATTATTAACGCTCGTCTCAATTGTCGGAAGTGGTATATTTCATATAAGTATTGTACCAATGAGAGTTGAGGGAACATCTTTTTCGCCACCATGGTAGAGATTAGAAAGAATTTTTTGTATATCTTTTGGTCCAATTGTGCTTGTATCAACTGGAAAAATAAGAGCTTTCGTCCTAGGAAAACGTTCTTGAATGTATTTTAAGGCATATCGTTGTAAATTTCATTGTATGCCCTGATAAATATTTTGTTCAACAAAAATTGCCACAAGTTTGTTTTCTTCTTTTGGTCCTGATGCTTGTGCAATATTTTTTTTATCTCATCATGAAGCGTCATTTCAACCTTCTTCTCATATAACAAAATATATCCAATTGCTTAATGATTGGACAACTAGCACCAAAAGAATAATGCTTACCACTACTATTTTTTTGTTTTTGTACATACGATTGATTAATCGATAAGGAATGTATGTTATATATATACTTCTCACGAAGTGAAAATCAAGGTAAAATGTGAGGAAAGTAAAGATTTTTTGATTATAGGAAAATCAACATATAATGATTAATTATAAATAGTTAGTGATTAATCATTGATGGTTAATGTTTAGTATTAATTTACAATTAATAATTTAGCATTTCGTCTTTTTTCTTTCTACATACAAATTTGTCATTGTTTTGTTAGTAGATTTCTTTTTATGATCTTGTATTATCTCTTTTATTTTATTTCTAAATCATTATTATGTTAACTAATATAATTAATTTATTTAATTTACCTAATATTATGATTTACACCCTCAAATCATTTAATACTGGACAAATAACACTTCCTAAGAGTTGGAGAGATAGACAATGAACTACTAATTTTGTCGCAGAGGAAACAAAGGACGGTCTTCTTATCAAACCTTTAAGTAATTCTAATGATGTTTTTTACCAAGACGATAAGGGATTTGGATTATATTCAGAAAAAGGATTGGATGCTCAAAAGATAATCTCTACTATTAAAAAGTTACGTGATGGATAAAATATATAAATTCCTTTCTATGCTTTCACCACTCCAAAGAGATATTATTTTGCGCATTCTTCAGGATATTCAAGTAAACAATATAAGTTTGTACGACACAAAAAAACTTATTGGATATTCGGATATGTATAGGATAAGAAAAGGAAAAATTAGAATTATTTACAGAAGAAAAATAAAAGAGGATGATAGTTCAACCAACATAGTTATTTCTATAGACTATAGGTGAAAAGCGTATACGTGATTATAGTTTTTTGGGTTTTAGTATCTATGCATACATTAAAAATTACTCATACTTGCTGGTATCTTTTTTCTGCATACACGAGATAAAATTACAGCAAAAAACATATTGATTTTTTTTACTAGATGAATACAATACTATCTGTTTTATATACTATTGTATTACAAATGGCCATAATTACCGCTAGGGTAGATGATGAGGTGAAAACGGAATTATATACCGTTGCACACCAATTAGGAATTCCTGTTTCATCATTGATTAACGCACGAGCCAAAGAGTTAATCCGCAAAAGAAATATATCTTTTTCTCTAGATGATGAATATCTGGAAAACCTAGAAATGCACGCAAACAAAGAACTCGTAGAGAAGAAACTACAGCGCTCTGTTTCATCTGGTCGTTGATCCTTAATCATTTAGTTTTTTTTAGATTATAAGAAAATTTAAACAATGATTAATAATTAACACCGCTTCATCTCTTTTCTTTCTGCGAGCAAAGAATTGATCCTCGTTTAGAAGCATATTTTAGTTCCTCTAATTTCTTTATATGCAATTTGTCTTTACTCAAGAAGCCGAAAGCGACTTTCTGAAACTAGACAAGGGAATTCAGATTTTGATACGTAAAAAATTACAAAAAATCAAGGATGGTGAATGATATCACCTTAAGCCATTAACAAATATGTTGCTAGCTACCCATAGATTAAGAATAGAAGATTATAGGTTGCTATTGAGAGAGTGCAAAGAATGATATGAAATACTAGCAATATGACACAGATCTACTATTTATACATAAGAGATATTTTAGTGGTGATGTTTTTCATCTTCATTTAATCCGACCTATCGCCCTTGCGAATTTTCAAAAAACACGTTGCAAGTTTATGCAAACGCTATTTTTTTTGCTCTTTTTTTGATTTCTGTATATGTTTCTAAATCCTTTCTAATGAGGTACAAATCATACTCATTTTGCAGTTTCAATTGCATTTCTGCGGATGTTCAAAATGCTGCTCAAATACGTGCTGCAATTTGTGGAGTAATTGATCTACGTCATTTAATTATATTGTTTATTTCAGTTTTACTCATTGATAGCATACTTCCAAAAACCACTTGCGACCGTCATCTTGCCGTAAGCTCTTCTGTAATATATTCTCCAGGATACACTGCAAATGCAGGCAAAAGTATTTCATTCATAGTAGAGTCATTAAAATATAAAGGCTCTAGATTAAGAAGATTATAGATTGTTACTCAGAGAGTGTAAAGAATGATATGAAGTGTTGGCTATATGGCATAGATCTACCATTTATAAATAGCATACTACAATCTATTTATTTTCTGTGATCTATTTGTTAGCTCTTTTTGTAGTGTGTCTAGAAATTCGCTAGCAGATACGTTCACATCTACCATTTTTTCTTGCTCTGTTGTGATAGTCGGGAAGATTTTCTTTTCATTAAAAGCATGTATACACATAAGAAAAAATCATTTTGTTGTTAATCATTGGTTTTTTAAATTTTTTGAAAATGTTTGTTTCGTTTTCGTGTCTAAACTAAATGCAATTTGTGTCTCCATGGTAAATAGTTTAATATGTAAATTACTTCTATGTGTCTTATTCCGAGGTTGCATCTGATAGGTTGTCGAAGGTTAGTTGTATATAAGCTACTTATATATATCTCATCTAGATCCTATTTTACGTATAATTACTATTCATTTTTCAATTGTATAAATAATTCTATATTTTCAGATTCTACATCTATATGTATCTTTTTTTCAGACAAGTGGTTTTATATCTAAACTTTCTGTTTTTCATGCAATTATTTTTTTAATTGATGTTTTTATAATCAAAAGGTAGTGTATTGGCATCTGATGCAGTATTTTTTCCCATTCTTTCATTTTTTCATAAAAACATAATAAAAGTGTAGTAAAATCACAACAAAAATCAATGTATTTTTTTGGATTTTAGGTTATAGAAAAATCAAATTCTTCCTGCAAGCAGAGAAAAGAGCACTCTTCAGAAGCATATTTTATAGTATCGTTTCAAAAAAACAAAGACAAAGCTAGGACAAAGTCATCTCAACAACTCACGAATCCGCACTTCACATAAACAAAAAACCCTAGATACCTACCGAGCGTGTCGGTGGAGTATTAAGCTAGGGTTTTTCTTATGTATCAATATTTTGTTTAACAAATTATTTTTCTAGCGTCTCTATTCTCAATGCTTGCTCTTGTGCTTCTCTTGTGAGTTCATCTACGCGAGTATTGATTTCATGGATCGCTTCGATAATAGGAGCGAGGAGTTCAGTGTAATTTACAGCTTTTATGCCTTTGGAATCTTCTGATGCCATACTAGCAAATACCTTTTCTACCTCCTGTGCAAGCACGCCAAAGTCTGGTTTACTTCACTCAATCCATGTAAACTCGTATCCATTGAGACGAGTAATATCTGCAAGTGCATTGTTGATTTTTTGGATGTTTGTTTTGATACGAGCGTCTGAATAGTTGATCATTGTCGTAGCACGAACACCTCCTGTTCAGTTAACGAGCAGCGCAGTACCTGTTGTTGTAGTAGTACATGTTCAAAGTGTTTCAGGGGTATAAAAAGGATCCTTGAAGCAGCGGACAGAGTGGGCGTAAGCACGATCCTCTTGGTCGTTAGCGACCACACTATTTTCGTCCGGACCGAAGTCCAATATATAGGAGTATATGTCAGCAATGTCAGCAGGAGTAGATGACCAATAGACACCGAGGCTGTCTTGATCATAGATTGTGGATGCTGAATCGTAATAGCGGCTGCCTGCCAGAGGTAATTTAAGGTTGTTCATAAAGTTAATTCAACCAGCTTCTCAAATTGTTTCTAAAGTGGTTTTTAATCATTCCCATTCTAGGTAACTTGGTACATGGTATCCACTTGGACATGGTCACTGTCTTGCTATATTTGTATTGGTAGTATTTCATCGTAGATTGTTGTTCTTAACACTAGACCAGTCTCCGTTAGATAAAGATCATCAAATAAAAGTACTACTACTATATGTGCTAGCTCAGTATGAACCTGCATTTACTTGTGTCGTGGAATATGGACTAACAGTACCTGTATTTGCAAATCCAAAATTATTCCCTCGCTGGAAGTAGTGTCCATATGATGCAGCCCCTGTTCCTGCTATCGACGCTCAGACGTTTTTATCTGCTAAAGTATATGTTGTTGTTCCATCTGATACCACTATATCATTTCATACATAGTAGATTCATTCAGGTTCAGTAGTCCCAGTAGCAGGAATATATCCATTACAAGTATTACCTCAACAGTCACTATTTGTCGTACAAGATATGTTTGTACCGCTAGTATCAACATTACTACTATTTATTGCCACGAGTCAATCTTTCACAAGAAGAGTGGTAGCCCCCCAACTGATTTCTGTTTGATAACAAACTCATGCAATAAGTGGTTCAGATAGAGAACAGACGGTTGGATTGGTAGTGCTAAGAGTTGCTTCTCCTGCACAGTATCTTGCAGTGATTTTTTGTGTAGGTGTTGATCGTCAATCACATATTGCTGATGAATCGGCACAACCTCCTCGTCCTCAAGAACAGGCTCATCCTTCCCACAAATATTCTGTTGTAAAATCTTGTTTTAATCTAGTAAGGTATCGCTTATTTGTCGGTGATGCAGCACATTTAAAATCCTCATAAGTGGCATCACGCCAGTCTCGAGAAGTCGATGTTCAGAATTTCGTTAAAGCAGATCACCATTTTGCAGTGATTTCTGTTGGATCTTTAAGGTAATTATATAAACAATATAATCTCCCGCCATTAATACCACAATCAAGCCATCATTGATCAACATTTGGCAGCTTTATTATAACCTCTCATGTTAACTCATTGCTTCAATTACTCGCACAAACAGGATATTCAAACTTATTGAAATCACACTCGACAAAATACTCATCTTCTGAACGCGACCCATTATAATCATTGTCAGTCCAACATATTTCAGAATCGTTAATCAAACTTTCTCCATCATTCCAATAATTAGCGTAATCACCAACTCTATTATTAAATATATAAGAATGAGATCACGCTATGCATTGTCCATTACCATTATAAAAAGTTTCTTTATCGCTTTTACATATAGGAGTGGAGATTTTTCCCTCTTGTGATTCCTGCTTACATAATTCAGTTACACCATTGTCGGTACACATCCAAAAATTCAATAGATTACCCCATCCAACAAATACAGGGCTAGCAACTCATTTATTACAAAGATTAATTCACGAATATCATGTCGGTGTTCTAGTCCAATAATCATTTCCAGTCCATACCCAAAAAGATGAAACTATCGTAGTCTGTACACTAGAGTATGAATTTCGATATCATTCAGGTAAATTATAAACTCGATCGCCATTGATCCAAAATGATAAAGCGTTTGTTCCAGAAAAAATATCTACAATATTGCCAGTATAGCCTTGAGGTATTATATTAAAGACGCCACTATTTATAGAAGGAGTATCAGTATCTTCAGCTATATCCCAAAAGTGTTCCTCTAAAGTTCAATTACACAATCATAGTGGATTGCCATCATTAGTGCTATCTCTACTTTTACATGTAAAATCTGAATTACCTGCGGTCGGCCCAAGACATGCCCATGTCCACGCTCAACCTGTGCGTTGTACAAGTGAGTATGGCGAACCGTTGTAACATGCAACTCAACTTAAGATCGATCAACTGCTTGTCGGTCGATATTTCCCTTCTGATTCTGAATTACATCTAGCATACTCATCGCCATATCATGGCCAATCTACTAATCATTTGTTTAATGTCAAAGAACACTTTTCTCATTCCATATAAAATGTGTCATTATATTCACCTGTGTGAAGTCTATTTGGATCCGTTATACTACAAAACCGTTTAAATTCTCATGGGAAAATCGTCGCACCTGTGTTTATATGAGGAATTCAATTATTCGCACATAATTGATTTTTCGGCACGTTTTCTCGTCTTTCGTATGTTTGTCAGTTTGCTGTTCAACAATCTGGGAATCATATTGTCGATCAGTAGACTCTTTCATTTGTCATTGTTGTTGTTTCACACGAGTTGCTTGCAGTATTATATATATATCCAGTTGGACATACGGCACAGTTATCTTCATCATAGGTTGATTTATCTACCCATGTATCTGTTTTGTGACAATACATCATTTCTGGTTGACTACCACCTCCTCATCAATTTACCACAAAAGAGTCTTTTATCGTAAGTTTCTCACTAGGATTTGTTAAACCTACTCAAACATTGGCTATATTTCTATTCCGGATATCTCATGTTGTGCTTCATGACCAGTTTGTATCACCGCCATCTGCTCCAAGCACATTAACCACATTGGATTTGCATACCCATTGTGTTCCGCTTAGCATTAAAGTATATCCAGCGCCCATTTCTCCACAATTTGGTAATGCCAATCCAGTTAAAAAATCCACGCTCACACATTTCATTACTCAAGCGTTCATACCAGTCGCTGCTTTTCCTGGTCAACAATTTCCAGTAGTTACAACCATCTCTCCAGTAGTTGGGATGCGAAATCATGGAGAATTTTCATTAAATTTACTCCTTATAATTGTTGTATCAAAAATATGTGTCGTGTTGATTATGCTGTTTGGAATCTCCTCACTTGTTAATGCGCCGATTGTAATTTTTCATTTACCTTGTCCTCAACTCGTATCCCGCTTGAGTATATTATAATTTGGCGATAGTGATAGATTCATGAAAAAACCATTTTGATCCATGCAGAATGGTACTTGTGATGAGTTACATGAATCTGTTTGGCTAGCAGGTCATCAAATATAGACTGCTTTGAAAACAGGGTCGGTAATAGTTGGTTTTGTGATTGTAAATGCAAACACTGTCGTAAAACTTAAAAGAATTGCACCTACAATACCACTTATAATATATTTTTTGTTCATACGAGATGAATGGACGATGTAAAAAATATGGTGTTATTTCTGTAGTTTTTCTAGTGCTTCAATACGAGAAGTATTCGCGTTCAACTGTACTTCAAGTGTGTCTATCTTGGTGTTCAGTGTTTTGATAGATTCAATAATCGGAGCAACTAAACCATTATAATTTACTGATTTCATTCCGTTTTCATCTGTAGAAACAAGGTATGGGAAAAATTTTTCAATCTCTTGTGCGATAACTCAGTAGTGAAAACTACCATCGCTCTTTAAGTTATATGTATATCAGTTGATACCAAGGAGTTTCCCCAACGCGTCTGGTATCGCAGAAATGTTTGTTTTTAATCTAGCATCTGAACTCTGTAGGTATGCAGAAGCTCTAATAGATCCAGCCACATCCAGAGGATACAATGGGTTGTTAGTAAGGATACCAACTCTTCCGCCGTTTGCTCCTGTTACATAGAGGACGTTTCCAGAAGTATTTTTTACCAACAAACTACCACTAACACTCAATGTCGCAGATGGGCTCGTCATACCGATACCTACCTTTCCAGCGAGATTTTTGTTGTAGATGATAGTATCATCATCCATATCTGTTGCCCAAAGAGATACTCAACTTGCTGTGATTGGCGGCGCTGGTGTATCACAAACCCATGTTGATCCATTTCGTTTTACGCTATCTCATGGGTTACATGCTGGTAGTCCACCAGCACTACTTCCAGTACATATTGGTCATGCTCCTGTTGTTATCCCTATCAGATACTGTCCTGCGGGACAAGAGAGTGTTGGTGCAGTCGTTGTATTACACAACAGTGCTTGCAGTCCAACTGATAAATCCTCACACTTTATCGTCTCATCAGCTATCTTTTCTGTGGTGATCATATTTGGACCTATATCTGAACCTGTAAGTGCGGATGGTTTGATATACTTATTTACTAGTTTCAAAAGAGTAGTTGTGCTTGTCTCACTTGGTAGTTTAATACCATTAGAATCCAAAATAACTGATGTTGTTGATCAGCTGATCACGCTTAGTTTCCCAACGCTCATGATATTGTTGCTCAATGATGTACTTACAGAAAGGTTGCTGTTACCATCTTCTGCAATACTTGGTTGCAAAAACATAGTAGCAAATCCTAGAACACCAAGTGTAAACAAAACCCCTTTTGCAAAAGCGTTTTTGGGTAAGAGTGTTTCATTAGGATAAAAATTTTCGATATCTTGTGACAGACGAGATGAGAAAGATGGCATGGTATCCAATCGGAATAAAAAGTAAAAATGTACTCTATGTATATAAAAACAAAAATCTAAAAAGCAAGACCCTCTCTTTCTATTCCAAAAAAATGATTTGCCTTTTCTATCTTTTATGATATAATGTAACAATATTTACTTTTTTCTTACTTTTTTTGTATGACACATTCAAACAATCTAAAAGTGCTTGCATGATCTGTTCTTCTGGCAGGGTGATTACAATCAGCTACTGCACAAACCAAGGTTACTACTATGCAAGAGCAATCACAACAACAAACACTCCAAGCCCTCTCTGGACCAGAGCGTGCAAAGCGTCTCTTCATACAGTTGAAACAGCAATCTCTCTACGACCCGACAACCAAAGCATCGTATGTATTTTCTAAACCACTCCAAGATGGGTATCTGGATGCGCTCATGCAAAAAGAAAATATCTACTATGCTGATCCACACTCTTTGGTGGTACAAATTGAGGATGAGTCAACCTTGGCAACTTTTCAAAAAGCGTGATTCGATCACAAAAAAATTGCTGATAGAATTTATAGCATTTCTGTAAGTCAAGATATCCATGCCACGAAAACTCTCCTAGAAAAGACAGCATGAGTCAATCATGTGACATATAATTATTTTCTTTCTCCACTCGTTGGTTGAGCTACCTACTGGAACGATCCCTGAATCTGGCACGATTCTTGAAGCATTATTTATCAAAATCGGTTAACTGATGAAAGCTGGGTAAATAGGTGATACAAAAATATCATTACGCAATCGGTTGATAGTATAGAAGCTGTGAAGGTATTTCACGATGCAACCAAAGTAAATGTGCATGTTATTGATTTGGGTATCAATACTGCTAGTCCAGAGTACAATCTAAAAGAGGCACACAACATAGAAACATGAGCAACAGGAAACATACAGAGCGCACATGGCAACGCAGTGTCAGCAGATGCTGTCGGAATTTTGAACAACAACTATGGGTGATGATGAGTTGCTCCATGATTTGCACTCTTTTCGTACGATGCAGAACGGTCAAATATGCCTTGATATCTCTCGAGCTATCTCATTATGACTGCTTTACAAAAAATATACGACTATGCGCTAGCTCATCCAGGCGAGATAAATCTTGTAAACATGTCTTTTACATCTGTTGATGATGCTATTATGCGTACGCTTATACAACAGATACAATGATTAAAAAATGGCACACAAAATTTTTTGGCTGGCGGTTCAGGGAATAGTGGAAACACACAACCAGTTTCATATCCTGCGAGATACGATGAGGTTTTTGCTATATGAGCTTCAAAAGCAAATACTGCTACGAGGGCTTTGCGAGATTGAACACATGTGGATAACACACTTGATTTTGTTATTGATGGAGCAGGTGGAGCTGAGTTGTATTCTACGGACGGTTCTTTGGTACAGTCAAATGGTACTTCATTTGCTGCTCCGAAGTTTGGGTGACTGCTTGCTCAGTTACATGCACAGAGAGAGGGAGCGAGTTCGTCGAACGCAGTGAGTTGAGCAGGCGACGAGCTAGATATGGATCAGGTGAGAGCAAAAGTGAAAAAGTGAGCAGTGAAAACAGGTGAGATGAATGGTGTTGAATTGCGGTATCCGTCTGCGTGGAGAGTACTTCGCGAGCGTGTGGTAGAGGAATTGCCAGATGTGATCAACACACAGAATGCTCCTGATCATACGATAGATTTCACACCTAAATTCTACAATACCTCTGATGCAACTATGCAAACAAATAGAAAAATGCTCTACCCAAATAAACAACCTGTTCCTTCGACGATCGATCCAATGAGTGGTTTGATTACATTTCATCTAACATTTTCTTCTGCTAATGGGTTCGTAAATAATAAACCAGCGAGATTGGCATATCAGTTTACTGGCTTCGCAGGTGATCAGAAAAAAGCAGTTCTCGTGGATATCCCGAAAGTGATTACTGTCAGCAATGTCGTATCCTGAATCAACGATGTTACTATTCCAACTATCAATGTGCGACCGAATCCAGTTGCCAGAGAGCTTCACATTCCGCTCGCAACTGATGTTTCTAGTGTTGGTGTGCAGGTGAGTTCTATCACATGACAACAGCTCAAAGCAACTATCCTAGAAAATATAGGTAACCAAATTATCCTTCCAGTTGATGATCTTCCAGAAGGCATATACATCCTTACGCTTAGGACAAATAAGTGAGAAAATATAGGAGTTGCGAAATTTACAAAAGGGAAATAATTTGTATATACATTGTGTATACACATAAAACACTGGGCTTCCCGCCTAGTGTTTTTTTGTCCCGATCTATCAGGACTTCCCGAGAAGTCGTTGTTCGTCTAAGTATACTTGGATAGGACGGGGAGATTCGTCGATTTGTCTGCGAGCAGTGTGGCGTATTTGTTTTTATGTATTTTGTCCTAGATTTGTCTTTGTAATTTATTTTTTCCAATGTATTATGGTTTTTTATTTTTTTTATCCTCTCAATGAGAAACTCAGAAAGCAAACAATTTGACCAATATTCTAAACTTATTTCTCTTATTGGCGGTCTTCTCCAACATGCAAGAAAAAATGTCTATCAGCAGATAAATGTGATTTTTGTGCAAACTTGCCGAGAGGTCGGCAAACACATTGTTACTGGCTTCTCGGAAATTAAGTCGAAGCCATTATGTTCGTTTGATGAGAATAAAGAATGATGCGCGATCCCAAATATTTTCCCTTACTTTTATATCATTTACTAACAAACTCTTGTTATCATGATCGCAAAATATATAATAATATCATGAAATACAATCGATTTACTCCACACGATCAACAGCAAAATCTCTCGGTGCAGTCTAAGTGAGAGGCGATTTTGTTGTATGGAAATTTGACAGAAAAAACTGACTGGATAAAAAACAATCTTACTTTGGCTCGCGGAGTATTTACTGATAGAATTCAACAGAATCAATTGATTTCTGCAAAAAAGAAAAATTTTATATCACATATTATAGATTTATATGACGCTCGTACGAGATAATACCGCAAAAATAGTTTTATCTGAAAAACAGCGTGCGTTAAAACCGCTGTTAGAGGAGTTTTCATCTACACATATTTTAGTATGATGAACTGCAATTGCCTTACAGGTAGGACATAGAAAAAGCATAGATTTTGATTTGTTTATTTTTGGTAAACAATGAACAGGGAAAGAATTGAACGAGAGAATACAACAAACATGATGCAAATTTGATCTTGATACAGCTCCTCGTTTTTGGTATGCTGATGAACAACTCGATGAGTTAACTCTTTTTTTTGACGGATTGAAGGTGCAATTTATTGACTTTTCTAGAAACCCATTTGATATCCCTATTTTTATTGAGTCTGATTTGACGATATGTGAATGAATTAGCACTTTATCTTTGGAAAACTTAGGCGCCTTGAAATTGTATGCGATAATGTATAGAAGAAAATATAAAGATATCGTTGATTTATATTTTATTTTACAACAGGGTATATCTTTAGAAGTTCTAATACAAAAAACCTCGGATATCTTCACCAAATTATTTAACCTTGAATTTGTATTTGAAAATTTGTTTTCTGATGATTGGGATCAAACAGAAGGAGTTGACCGACTTATAGAAAACCCACCAAAATATGAGTATATGCAAAAATATATTCGTGATATGGTTGATGTGTATATACTAAAGAAATCGGATTAGTTTTTATTTATAAATGTTGTTATTGTATGAAACTCTCAAACTACTTGCTGAAAACCTACAAAGAGATCTCGTCTGAGGAAAAATCTATCAATGTGCAGTATCTGATTAGATGATGATTTGTTGATCAACTGATGGCTGGTGCATATACATTGTTGCCATTGGGGTTGAGGGTGATGAAAAAGATAGAAAACATCGTTCGTGCACAGATGAATATGGCTGGCGCAAACGAAATCTATATGCCAGCATTACAACCAAAAGCGAACTGGGTAACGACTGATCGTTGGGATAACATGGACAATCTTTTTAAGTTTACGTCGTTTTATTCTAAAATAGAGTACGCATTAGGCCCTACGCACGAGGAGGTTGTAACGCCGCTTATCAAAAAATTTATTTGATCATATCAAGATTTACCACTTGCTGTCTATCAGTTTCAAAGCAAATTTCGTGATGAAAAAAGAGCGAAGTCGTGATTGTTGAGAGGGCGTGAGTTTTTGATGAAAGATTGTTATAGTTTTCACACGTCAGCTGAAGACCTTGATAGATACTATGAAATCCAAAAGCAAGCATATATCAATATTTTTGACAAGATGTGAATTGCAGATAGAACATTTTTGACATATGCATCTGGCTGAACGTTTAGCAAATTTTCTCATGAATTTCAAACAGTATGTGATGCATGAGAGGATACTATCTATTTGGATGAAACTACCAATATCGCTTTCAATGATGAAATCATCAACGACCCAGAAGTAAGAGCAGAGTTTGACCTTGATAACAAACAACTCAAAGAACTCAAAACTATCGAAGTGGGAAATATATTTAAATTAAATACCAAATTTTCTCAACCGTTTGACGTTGTATATACAAACTCGCAGGGCGAAAAAAACCATGTTTACATGGGATGTTTTGGTATCGGTATTGGCAGATTGATGGGAACGGTTGTAGAAGCGTATCACGATGAAAAAGGAATTTGTTGGCCAGAAGCACTTGCACCATTTACATATATCATCATCCCTATCGGCGAAAAAGCGACTCAGAAAGCACAAGAGATATACGACCATTTGTTACATTGAGTGGAAGTTGGTTCTGAAAGTGATCAGGTGATGCTTGATGATAGAACAATTTCTCCATGAATGAAATTGAAAGATGCTGACTTGATAGGATATGCATATCAAATAATCGTTTCTGATAAAACTCTTGCAGAAGGAGAAAATATGGTAGAGGTTGTCAAAAGAGCAACCGGCGAGAATAATCTCGTGGATTATACGACGCTGTAATGGGTTTTGGTAGTCCTCTGTGTTTATTAGGTTTCCTGCTAGTTCTTTTTTCGGACATTTTTTTGTATAAGCAATGTTTTACTTATACCACGATCAACAGGCCAATTCTAATCATAAAACCACGATTTTACTCGAGTGGGAGAGAATTTTAAGTACGAATTTGACTACAAATTTATCTTGCAAAACAATTGTATTTTGGTATACTTGACATACTGCGTTTTTGATGTTTCGTTTGGGGGATAAAAAATCGCATAAGTAAACAAACAATAAACAAATAAATAAAAATTATTATGGAAAAAACATTTTGGAAAAAAAAGAAAAAATCGGAAATTGATGGTCTTTCACAATCAGAAAGTACAAGCGGGGTTCTTACCAAGATAGCAGAGGATAACTACTATCATGATGCGTTGGTGTATGAGTTACCAAAAGCATTTAATTATTTGGTAAAAAATTCTTGGTACAGCAAAAACTGCACGGGTTACCGTGTTCTAGCTGAGTCGATAGAGAGAACTGGTACAAAAATTTGCACTTCATTAAAAGGCATTTGGTGGTTGCCTTTTGGGCTATTTCACTCGCTTTGTCAACAAGATGAAGCAATCCCTTTTTGGATGTATTTTGAGAGACCTCCGTATGATGGCATTCTCCATCTAAGAAAGTTCAAAAATGATTATGATGAACTTTATTCTTCCTGGCCATTAAGTTATGTATACTGGTTATACAAAAAAGAATGTTATGGAGATGAGATTCGACCATTATTGGATTCTCTAAAAAAACGACCTGACTTGCTCTCTTTGGCAAAACAAAAAAAAGAAAAAGTTTACTATATTTTGACTCCAGACACTCTAACTATGGGAGTGATGAAAAGTGTCGATAATATAGTTCCAGTGTTAAAAAGAGATTTTACAGTAGATTACTTTGTTGCTCTTGAAACTGTAAAGATTCTCCCAACTCTGGTGGTAGAAAATGCTCTTTCAAAAGAACAGATCATGGAATACTACCTTTCAAAATATGAGGATACAATAGAAACCTTTTTTGACAATAACTGGTATATTGATTTTTAAAAAAAATTTAAAATTTAATTAACTCTCGTGTTTTTGTAACATGAGAGTTTTTTTATTATAAAAATCACTTGTATATACATCTAATCTTTGTATAATATATCGGCACTACATCAAAAATTTTTGGCATAATGTTTACGAACAGTTAGCTTTTAATTATTTATACTATACCAATGAAAACCAAAAAACCTACCAAAAAAATCACAACAAAAAAACCAGCGAAAAAACCTGCAAAAAAATTAGCAGCGAAAAACTCTGTAACAAAAAAAATCCTAGTGACTAAAGTGACAGATTCTAAACCAGAAGAGGTTAAAGACACAGTGATTAGCATAAGAATCTCATCAAAGACACTTCAGCGTGTAAAAGCGAAAGCAGAAAAAAAGGGTGTTCCATATCAGACAATGATAGGAAAGTGGATACTCAAAAAAGTAAAATAACAACCTTTAGCTGAAAATAAATGAGATTCTAGTACGTGCTTGTATATACTGTACATATACAATAGATTTTATTTAGATTATAGAATATCAACATATAATGGTATCTATAATCTGTCTATACTCTTCGCTTCGGCTCTTTTTTCTTTCTGTAAGTAGAAAAAAGAGCATTGTTCAGAGGCATATTTTACTAGATATCTCATCTCCACATGAAAGAACAAGATACATCCAAAATTTCTGATCAACTCCGTGTATATATTGTTGATATAGTTCCGCCAACATTCCCTGCCGAGCAGATTCAAACTCGTTTAACAGAGTTGGAAAGTTTGGTTACGACGTACAAATGAGTAGTGATTGTCAAAACATTGCAAAAGCGCACGCAACCAGATTATCGTACCTATGTGTGAAAAGGAAAACTAGAAGAAATCAGGGAAGATATGATTGCAAATGATGCTCATCTGCTCATTATTTGAAATATCATGAAACCATGACAGGTTTATAATGTTTCAGAATTGTTTCGTAAAGACAATATTCAAGTATGGGATCGTGTAGATCTTATTTTGAAGATATTTGAACGTCATGCACAAAGCACCGAAGCCAGATTGCAAATAGAACTCGCCGCGATTCACCATATGTGACCTCGTATTTTTGGTATGGGAATGGAATTGTCTCGTCAGTGATGATGAACATGATGAGCTGGTTGAAGAGCGGGAAGATGAATCGGTGAAACCAATACGGAGCGTATGCGTAGACATCTAAAAGACAAAACGCTTGTCATCAAAAAAGAGTTAGAGAAATACCAAAAAACTCGTTGATTGCATCGTGCGTGAAGAGTTCGCAAAGATTTATTTACTGTTGGAATTGTGGGATATACAAATGCTGGGAAATCGGCACTGATGCACAATCTAACAGGGAAAGATATATTGATCGAGAACAAATTGTTTGCGACACTAGGAACGTCGGTAGGAGAGATGAAACCTCCGCACCTAGATGATGAGAAATATTGACAAACCACAACAGAAAATATCCTCGCACATACGCCGTATGTACATCAAAAAATTCTTGTGAATGATACTATTTGATTTATCCGCGAATTGCCACCTGAACTGATAGAAGCTTTTAGGTCAACACTTGAAGATAGTATTTATTCGCAACTTCTGTTGCATGTTGTTGATGTGTCTGATCCACATTTTTCAGAAAAAATTGACATCGTTGATGAGATACTCAAAAGCATTCATGCCGACCAGCCAAAGCTCTATGTTTTCAACAAAATTGACGCTATTAGTGAGGAACAAAAAACAGCGATACAAGAAAACTATGCTCACTTGAATCCAATTTTTGTTTCAGCTATCACAAGCGAAGGTGTAGAAGACCTAAAGAAAATAATCTTGAAACATCTTATATAGCATCATTTGAAAAAGCGCCTGTAACGATGCTATCAATTTCTTTTTTCATGATTGTATCTTTTTTTTCGCGTTCTGTCTTTGTGGAATCTATTCCTATGTTTTTAGTTTTTTCTTTCTTGGTTGCGCCTTGTCGCTTTATAAGTTTTGCTATTTTTTCTTTATAAGGGTTCACTTTTGTGCTATCTTTCAAAGCTATACTATCTTGTTTTTCTAGCCAATTTTTTGCAAGATTCGGATGCCATTTTGTATAATATTGTACACTATCAAGTTCTTGTAAGTATGGCTCTCGTGAAGCAAAACATGGCGTTCCATATGTTTGAATTTCTCCATCTTTCCATTTTGTTATTTTTACTTTCTTTGCAAGCTGACCACTCAACATGTTGATTATTCTAAAACATCAGTGGGAAGCTGGATTTCCTGTTACTCTTTGCCCTCCATGGAATCACAATCCGCGCAAATTGCCATGATTATTTTTTGCGTTTAATTCCAAATAGTTTGTCATTGCATCTCCATCTTTGTTTCTTTTTTTTGGCACAAAAGAGATGAAAAAAAATCCACCCTGTGGAGAGCGCGCATGTAAATATCAATGAGATCAATTTCTTCTATACCATTTTCCACTCCCAATAGACGTTGGTCAAGCTAGTTGGAGTAGGCCATTTTCATAATAGGCGGTTCCCATCTTTCCGTTTGGTAGCTTGGTTGTGATTACGCATGTTTTGTCTATATCAAACTTTTTTTTGGCTTCTGGATATTTGGTGAAAAAATCATTCATAACTTGCTGGATCTCTGGCTTGTCAGCTAGGAAACTATCTATATTGGGTAAGAAAAAATCCTTAACACTAGGAAATATTGCTGGTACCTGCAATGAGTCAATGTTTTTATAACTTGTCTCTTTTCGTTGCTCAATTGTTTTACCTTTTTTCATCAAGTGAGGATTGTATTTTTTTAATATTGGCTCTAGGTCTTGTGTCCCCAATCCGTAGATCATGCTATAACTTTTTGATGTTGTTATTAATGGGTCGTTTTTTTTGATAAGTTCTTTTATGTTGTAAGAAAAAATTTTTTCGTTTATTGTCTGTGTAATCTCGAGAGCTGTGGTATCCTTTTTTTCTTTTGTAGAATCTTTCGAAATAGTTGTTTCAACTGTTTCCATGGACGTTGTAGATTTGCTATTGAGTGAGCTAGGCGTGCATCATAAAAGACTTCCCGCGATCAAAGCAGTTCATATAATATTTTTGTTCATAGGATTGCAATAAAAAAATGGTAAATATTGTGTAGACATATTATAAACATCTATGCTGATAAGTCAACACGCGATAGTATAATATTTAGTGTATAAAAATTTGCCTTGTTTACCAGCCACATTAAGTTTTTCTATCACAAATTATTTCAAAACCACAACGTGTTTTCAATTAGATAAATGATTTTGCTGAGTATGTTTTTTAGAGTGTGAAATTAGAAAAATATTTTTATGTAATGTTTTCTAGTGCATCAAATGTTTTTTCTAGATCAGCGATATCATTGTATATGTATGTGGATATTCTAAATGCTCATTTTCATCCATGCGACTGAAAGAGCGGATGAGTACAGTGTCATCAGCATCTGATACAGATATTTTGGTCAGCCAACATTTCTCCAATTCTTTTTGCATTTCCTTGATTTTTTTTGAGGCGAAAAGAAAATATACCAAGTCTGTTTTTTGCAGTCGTTGGACCAAATAAATCAATATTATTGTTTTGGTAAATGCGATCCAATGCGTATTCAATAAGCTGATTTTCGTGTTTTTGTATCGCTGGATATCCGCCGATTGATTCTATATATTCTAACGCGTATAGTAGCGAAGCAGCGCCGACTATATGAGGCGTTCCTGGTTCAAATTTTTCCCACCCGCTCGTGAGCGTGTAGCCTTGCGTCGTTACATCATCTATCATTCCTCAGCCTCCTCGAGCTGGTTTGAGAGCTTTGATATGTGGCTTTCTAAGAGCTAACATGCCGATTCCTGTGTCGCTCATTATTTTGTGTCCTGTTGCAACCAGTGCATCAATACGAGTATTACAAGCGTAGTCTGCAACTGATATGTGAGGAATCGCCTGTGATCCATCAACAACAAAAAACGTTTCAGGACGAAGTAAACTAGCAATACCTTCAAGATTGTAAATTCTTCCAGTGACGTTTGAGGCAGCACTTAGTGAGACAACTTTTACACGATTAGTATCTGAGGCATGGATGTATTTTTTTTTGAAATCGTCCATATCATACTCGAAATTTGCGTCTAGATCAATCCATTCAATGATAATTCCATGACGCTCCGAAAGCATTTGCCATGGCACTAGATTTGCATGATGCTCTGCGATATCTACAAGCACAATATCTCCTTCTTTCAAAACTCCTGAGTATCGCAATGTTTGTGCCAATAAATTATATGCATATGTAGCATTGTATGTATAGATGATTTCATCGCTTGAAAATCACACCACACTCGCATATTTTTCTTTTGATTTATAGTATATGTCTTCTGCTTTCTCGCTAAAAGAGTACGAACCACGATGAATATTTGCATATGATCTGCGCAAAAAATCCGCCATGTTGTCTATCACATACGATGGTTTTTGTGTGGAAGCTGCAGAATCCAAAAAAATTAATCATGGATCTTGTGCAAAGATAGGGAAGTCTGGTTTGTATGATTGCATACGTTGAAGTATATCAAACGCGATTTCATTTGCAATAAATCTTGTAATCATAATATCTTTGGAAGAATCGGATTGTTTTATTGGCTCTTTAATCTATGGAAAATTATACTAGGAAATATATACTTCTTGTGGTATTGTTGTCTAAAATAGAGCAGGGATACATATTTTTTTACATAAGATAGATGACTCAACTACTATACGGCGCGCCGGTTGCAGAACAATTGTTTTTGAAAACATCCCAATATATCCTAGATAATCAAGTTGCTTGATATCTTGCAATTTTCGCACTAAGAGAAAGTGGTCTAGACCATCCATCTATGGTCTATGTTCGCAAAAAAATAGAGTATGCACAGAAGTTGTGACTGAGTGCCCAAGTATATACAGATTACACAAATCTTTCAGATCTTCTTGCACAAATTACGACATGTAATCACGATGAAATGTGCCTTGGAATTATCGTACAACTTCCATTACCAGTAGATTTACAGGAACATCAAACAGAAATACTGAACGCTGTTTTACCCAAAAAAGATATAGACGGTTTATCAGATCATTCATTGTTGCTTCCTGCTACACCTAGTGCGATATTGGCAATTTTGTCTTTTTATGATTGCGATAAGTACGAAGGAAAAACCATAGCAGTGCTTGGAGAAAGTGGATTGATTTGAAAACCATTGGCACAAAAACTTCGCGACCTGTGAGCAAATGTATATACATTTAACGAATTTTCTGATCAAGAAAACATGCGTGAAATTTGCAGAAAAAGCAACTATATCATGGCTTGTACAGGAAGTCTGCGCCTAGTAGATGAAAAGTTTTTGTGAAAAGATCAAATTATTGTTGATGCGTGATGGGGGATGCGAGAAGGTAAACCAGCGTGAGATGTATATACAGAAAAGGTTTTGTGAAAAGCACAAGCGTTGACTCCTGTTCCTTGAGGGGTTTGACCAGTTACGGTAGCAAGTTTATTTTGGAATTTGGTGCAATTGTTTTGAAAATAATCTTATTTCTATTTTTTTCAAGGAAAACTTTCCAATAGAATTACTATGTAGTCGGTTAAATCTTTAATTATATCTTTGTTTAAAGTTCAAGCTAAAAGTGGCTCTATTGTTATGAAAAATATGTTATTTATCTGCGAAAGATGAAGGGATCACCTAAGAGTAGGAAACTTTTTTTCACAAGCATCTATGAGTGAAAAGCTTGCATCTTCATTAAGATAAGATAATCACAATAGCTTAATATATGCCCTTGTGTGATTTTCAGACATTACTGCTCACTCTGTATATAATTTTTTTGAAAACAAATTATTCATTTCTCCGAAACGTATAACATTGAAATTTGTATGAATGATATTATT
>CAZMFL010000001.1:0-48649 GCA_964565575.1 uncultured Candidatus Peribacteria bacterium | reverse complement strand
CTTGTATACATTGAATAGTCGGAAATTTTGTTGCATAAAAAGCATCCAGTGTTGGACGAGCAGTGTAGACTGGAATTACCCCAAAAACAAATCCGATAAAAGTAATTATGCTTAATATAAATGCAACGGCTCACATGCCAGCTTGTTTCCATCACGCTCGCAATCCCAATGAAACGATACTTAAAAAGCCAGAGATGCTAACTCGCCATCAAACAAAAAGAAATTTTTGTGCAAAAAAAATCCATACTGCGCCAATGATTAGTGATCGATAAAGGACTCTTTTTTGATAGACAGACATATGAAGAAGTGCATTATATAAAATTACTGTGGTTTATTTTGACCGTTCTCAATCCATTTTTCATATGCTTCATCAACTTGTTCAGGTTTCAGGACTAAAATCTCAGGTATTTCATACGGATGTTGTTTTTTGATATGCGCGAGGAGTTTTTCTTTTTGTGTAGAAGAACACTTGATGAGAAGTATTTTTTCTTCTGCTTGCGTGAGTTTGTCCTTTCGCATATAGTACGATTTAGCATAATTTATCTTTTGTACACAAGTTGCGAATCATCACTTAATCATACCGATGATAAACTTCTTGCAATCTCTAGGTTTGTTTGGATAGGTGGTTAGTATAAGGAACATTGATAGCATAAATAGATAAAGATTTTTTTGTGGTTTTTTATATATCTGTTTATATGCATTTTTCATCTGTAATCAACAATCAAATAGTGCATAATTTTTTTTCATGGAGAACACAAAGCCATCTATTTTATTGTTTTTATTGTGTTTTCTAATTGTGTTAAATGTGTTTCTGTAAACTTATGCAATCACTGACTATCATCTATCAGCGTATAGATTATTTCTGATTCAAGTTTTTTCAAATATTGATATATTATTTTTGCTTCTTCTTTTGTGTTTTTTTTAATCCTCATATTTATTTTTCTTATCATTTCGCAAAATGCTGCTACCATTTCTCCACTACAAAAATACATGTCATAATTATATTTTCTGCTTCGCGATCTCATTTCTTGAATATAAAATTTTATCTCTTCCAGTTCAATCTTTAAATTACTTTTTGATAATTTTGGCTGTTTAGGCAATACTGCATGAGGTCTTGGAGTACCAAGACAATACTCCTCGGCCATTATTCTGATAATATCCAAATTGCATGATAGCGGGTTTGTGTAAGCATTTTTTACATCATTTCTTGAAATAGTTTTTGAAGGCAAGCTTAATTGTGACACTTCCTTTTTAGTTGGTCTAGGTATTCATCTTGACTCATCCCAAAGGATAGCAGTAGCTACGATATGTTTGCATATTCCTTTAATTGGGCAAGTACATATTTTACTCAGTCATCAACCAATAAATGCTAGTTCAACATTGTATAATGTACTTCAAGCTACTATAGCTTTGACCTGCTTATCATTATATTCCAAAATATTTACTTTGTCTTGGTCTGCGTAAACTTCTCCTCTTTTCCATCGTTCTTCATTTGTTCTATATAAAAGGAGATCAGTAGCTGATTGCGCCATCTGTATTATTTTTTATAAAAAATTTTTATTGAAGATATGAGGTTTATATAGTTTTTCACTTATTGGATAGTACTTTCGAAAGAGAAAAATTAATGTTTTTTCCGACGAAGTCGGGATGCCCGCACCGTCGTGGGATTGATTTGTTTGCGTCGATAGGACGGGCAATGCTTTCTTGCAACAATGGTGCGTCAATTTTATGGATTTTTTTGAGCAATACCACACAGATTGTACATTGTTAATTATAATTCAAAATGCACCACCGAAAGAAAAGTATAGGATTGCTTAATTCTTAACAATTCTATAATGGTGCACACACAAAGAAACGGATTCACACAGATAAAACAATAGGAAGGAGTCAGAATAGATACTTTTTTTGCTCTCTTGACTATACTTATCTAAAAAATATACTAGTTCAACCTTATTTCATCTAAAATCTAATGCTACAAAGCAAAAATAGAAGACGAATAAAGTTGTTATTGCGTTTATTAAGACCTTCATTACACGCATTATTGCTGATTGGAATTTTCTTTGTTGCGTACTATCTACGTCAGAAAACAGATTTGATACCAGGAATTCAACTAGCCATACCATATATTTATATTAGAGACTTGATAATTTTCGCGTGAATAAGTGTATTACTTTTCGCGATTTTTCAGTTCTCCACTAAAGCATATGTTTTGGATAAACCATTACACGGATATTACCAACGCTTTTTCACTGGATGGGTTATGCGATTTGTTAGTATGACATTTTTAGCGCTATTTGGAGAGTGATTTTTGTTTCTCCATGGTATTTCAAGATTTATTATTCTTTTTGTGGGATTCGGAACATGACTTATCATAACAATTTTTGATGTGTTTTGGAACTCGTGGAATTCAAGATTAGAAATGCTTGATCCATATAGAATACTTGCACTGTACGATAATCCTGAACTTTTAGACCAGTTTGTAGATGAATTTGAAGACTATCCTATTTATGATATTAGATGAGTACCACTAGAAGAGTATGACCGTGATAAAAATCGAGAAAAGGTAGATATTGTCGCTGTCTTGGGAACCCCAGAAAAAATTCTTTTGCAAGAAATCGCAGATCATGCGCGTTTACAAGATAAGCAATTATTCCACATTTCAGAAAATTATTTTTTGGATGATTTGTTGACGACAAGTTCTCGTCTGTGACCTATTATGGTGATGGAATATAAACCATGACCGCTAGAATGATGGTCGCGCGTATGGAAGAGATTGTTTGATACCGTGGTTTCAGCAATTGGGTTAATCATCCTTTCTCCATTGTTTGTGATTATATGAATCGCAATATTGATAAATTCGCGAGGACCAATATTTTTTATCCAAAAAAGAATAGGAAGAAAAGAAAAGCCTTTTTCATTTATTAAATTTCGTAGCATGCACACTGAGTTTTCTACTGGTGATGCTTATGGATGAATAAGTGCAGAAAGATTGTACAGGAAACTTATAAAAAAGAAAAACACAAGAGATGATATTTTACCCAAAATTGAAAATGATCCTCGCGTGACTAGAGTTGGTCGTTTCTTGCGTAAAACATCGCTTGATGAACTTCCGAGTTTGATTTGTGTGCTTTTTGGCACAATGTCTCTGGTTGGTCCAAGACCACATTTGCCAAATGAAGTAGAAAAATATGAACCACGAATGCATAGATTATATTCAGTCAAACCTGGTATCACTGGGTATGCACAAATATTCGGAAGAGACAAAATCGGCGCTCGCGAAGAGGCATCGCTTGATCTGTACTATATCCAAAATTGGTCGCTCGCTATGGATTTGCAAGTGATTCTATCTACGATAAAAGTTGTTTTTTCGTGAAGATAGCGAATACGTTCAGATAAAGAATATGCGTAGATTTGTGTTATTGAGCTTGACAAAACAACTAAAAAAGATGTAGGGATGCTGAATCTCTCTTTTTTTTTCTTTTTTTCGAAAAAGGGGGTAGAGTAGGAGTATGGTAAAACATAATGTAGAATTAAATAAACAATCAAAAATAGAAACACCGTTGCAACGCGAAGTCGCAAAGGCTTTTCCAAGGTTGTGAATTGGATGGCAGAAGGAGATTGCAAAAAAATATGAAAAATTCTCTAAAAAAGCTGATGTAAAAGAACTCTTTGCCGTAGCTAAAAAGTACGATAAAAAAAATGTTCCTCAATCAATGATTGCGGTATCGTTGCTCAACTATGCAGATAATTTACATGGCGCAGAGTTATCTCCTACCAACTTCCAAACATATCTACAATCACAATGGGAGGAATTTATAAAGATCCAAAAACTCCAAAAAGAATTTGAAGCACATAAAACCGATAAGGAGTTTGCTGATTATAAAAACTTTGTTGCAAAAGCAAACAAGAAACAACCTGTAACAATAGAACAAATTAAGCTGACGAAATGATATTCGCAAAGTGCGTTTCTTTTTTCACAATATTTGGAAAAGTCCTTCGCAAAGTCTGATAACAAAGAAGTTATACTTTGAAAACTATCGCAAGAATCAAAAGTCGCGTTTGTAGAATATACCGAATCAAATAGTCGCTTGGCGACGATTGTGCAGTTACCACCGGAATTTGTACGCTCTGTAAAATGAGAGCCAACCGCACAAGAAACTTCATCTAATAGTTCTGCTGATCAGACACAAAAAAAAAGTTTTTCAGAGGTAGATGCTGTTTTCGCTCGTGATCTATCGCGCGAGGATGGGCCAAAAAAAATACTGGAACAAGTAGACCAATCAGTTTTCGGAGAAACACGGCTTTCTGAGAGTGAGCTGGGTTCCTTTCGTGCTATGCTAAAAGATATTTCATTGGATAGATGGGTATTTTTTTTGGCCCAGTATCCAGATACAACACCACCAGCGTGAATAGACGCACAAGCAATGAAAGAGTATGTGGACACCGGGAGCGTTCCCAAAAATTTGTCTAAAGATGCGTTTGAAGAGTGTTTCAACAAAATTGTTATGGCGTATTTCGTTGAAAATACAAAAAAACGTATACAAGAAATTGTTTTGAAAGAGTATTTTTCACAGGTAGCTGGACTTTTGAAAGTGTGAGGAAATCACTTACATTTGGTCGAAAATCAACCGATTGTATACGAAACTGATGGCGTGATAACTATGAAATATGAGACAACAACTGGTCTGCAGGGAAGCATCAAAATTGGCGCAGACGGTGTGTTGAGTATTGAAACGCCAATGGGTTATGATCCACAACAGTGAAAAAATTTCAATATCCAACCAATGCAAAAATCGCTTGATGGTAGTTTGATATCTATGGTTAGCATGATGCAACGCGGTGCAAAAAATAAGGACGTATTTTTTGAACAACGAAAAAATGATTTACAAGATGTGTCTGCGACGGGTCAGGGAAATGAAAAAAATATCGATACTGAAGGAAGCTATACATCAGAAATAATCCAAGAAATGATAACACCAGAAGATGAAATTGCTCGTAAAAATATCGAAGAACCTTTGAAAAAAGAGCTCTTGCTCATGCAATGTGCAGATAGGGTCGCGGCGTTATTGGAATATACCGCCAAGATACAATGAGTGGACCCAAAGGAAGATGTTTTTTTGCGCTATCTGCAACAAACGAAAGCTGGCACGACAAATATCGCGTCTCTCGCTTTTTCGGAAAACACCGCCTTACAACCGCTATTTCTATTACGTGATAAAATCATGTGAATGAGCGCTATACAGGCGGAAAGTCTATTAAATTGATTGGAATGATTGCGTGAAATATACGCAAATAATTCTTTTAAAAAAGAAAACTACCCTTTTGTCCTAGATGGCATGCTCGATGCAAAAAATAGTAGTGCTACTACTGAAAATATGAATAGAAATTCTAATTCCACACAAGAATCTACACGTGCGCCAAATTTTATAGGGAAAAAAACAGTACGATCATTTTTATCGTTTTTTTGTGTAGGACAAACAAGTGTGATGAAATTTGATAGTGCATTGTTTCAAAGGACAATTGCTCAGATGCAAAAAGGGAAAAATGATATACAAATGTTGTGCGAGTTGCAACCAACGAAACTTGGAATACCATTGAATAGTTTGTATTATCGTAACAATCCTGAATTAGCAAACCAAACAGCGGAACTCGTAGGCGCAACAAAAGGCCAACTCAATGAACTTAAAGATGAGATCTTAATTCCGGAGCGCGATATGGCGTAGTTGAGTAGCCAGACGAAATAATGATTTAGAGATGG
The DNA here is from genome assembly GCA_964565575.1 of uncultured Candidatus Peribacteria bacterium. Classification (GTDB taxonomy): domain Bacteria; phylum Patescibacteriota; class Gracilibacteria; order Absconditabacterales; family Absconditicoccaceae; genus JBDHUW01. The sequence goes on along the minus strand of CAZMFL010000001.1, from coordinate 42,891 downwards.
AATATGAGAAGTGTAAATAATATTTTTTTGAAATATACGCGATGATAAATTACGTATTTTTTTTAAATAATTTTTTTACAAAAGCAATAATAATATATAAAAAATTAGAATGTCAATTGTATATATTACTAAAAATGCATTTTGACTCTTTTACTTTGCCATAAAATATCTATTTGATTTCTAGAATAATACTAAATAACAAAATCACAGTATAATAGAGTAGAATTATTTTTTATATGGTACTTTTATAAAAATGACAAACATCACCAACCAAAATTTATCTGAAACAGAAAGGAGGTTAGAAGGAACTCCCGAAAAAAAATCTATTGAGTGAGCTTTTGACAAAGCAGTAGAAAATATTCAAATTAAATTACAAAAATATCTTAAAAAATCGAAACTTGATGATGACAAGAAAGAGGCATTGTCGAATTTAATAACTGCAATACAAAATCCTAACATTGAATTACAAAAAGATCAGATTGAAAAAATTAAGGAGTTGCTAAAAGGCAATGATATTTCAGATAATGTTAAAGAACAGATCGCTTGGTTGTATGGATATGCTACTGAGATTGATCATTTAGAAAGCTCATATAAAACAGAGTTATGATCTTTGGTAGAATGAATTTCTAATGAAATATCGTCTTTATTGATTAAGTTCAATGTAAATAAAAATACAAAGAAAATTTCTTCAGCGTTTAAAGAGGTGAAGGCAGATAGTATTAAGTTGAACGATGAAACGCTTGCGAACAATCTATTTTCTCTTCTTTCTCAGACGCTCAATGATAATACTATTGATGCGCCGAAAAGAAATATTGCTTTTCATGAGTTACAAAATCTAACAAATTCAATGACAGGAGAGAAAAAACAAATGTATGTTGATATTCTAAGAAGAGCGAAAGACGCTGACTCTAAAAAGGAGCAGGCAACACAAATATTTTCTTCTAATGCGCCAAAAGAAGCTCGTTGAACAGCAAAGATAGTTAGCGAGTTCTTGCAAAAAGAAATTTATGAAGAAACAGATTATAACTTAAGACAAACCAAAATAAACGCGTTAAAAACGTTCACAGACGGTCTTTCTACAACGTCAGATTTCTACAGACAAAATTCAGATTTTCTTAAGACAGCACAATTAAATGTAGAAAAATTTGATAACATTGAGCCAACGGTAGAAGAGATGAATGTCTTAAAAAAAGATCCATCTTGGAACAAAATATTTAAAGCAATTAAAAAGACATATAATATTGATGCAAAAGATTTTTCAATATTGGTCAGAGCTGGGAAAAATACGAATCTTGGAGACATATTCTCAATAGTTGAAAAATCAGGCGCTATCGCGTTTGATAAAAAATATCCAGATTGATATAATAGAACTTGAAAATCCTGAAACATATTCAGGACGGAGTTGAGTGTTGCAAGAGCTGCGGCAAAAGTATATGAAAAGTACTCTAAAACTACAGATGCCGATATTGATAAATATATAAAAGAAGCCGTTCTAGAAGAATTGAGTGATCCAAAATCCAAATCAAAAGTAAACAAAAAGGACACTAAAACTACAGGCACTATTGTTGACAAAAATGTAAAAAAATTCCTTGACCAGGTAAGGCCAATTCTTGAAAATAATGATGTGACTAATGGAAAAGTTCTTTGGGAACAAATTGCTAGATTAACAACAGTAACCAATTCTGCAGAGAAAGTTAAAACAGATAAAAAATTAGCTTATTTGTTATGAGATATAGACGCAAACGGTAAGGTAGACAAAGAAGATGGAGCAACTATTGCCTGACTAGCTTTGTCTAATATGTACGAAAGTGCAAAGGCACAATTAGGTGAGGGGAAACTAATAGAAAATATTGTTGCATTCATGAATATGGGAAAAGGAAAAGATAAAACAATAACTCTTGCTTCAAATACAGAAGTTGCTCTTACGGACTATTTGATTTCAAATCCTGCTGAACTTCAATCATTGAGGAACAAACTTTTTTTGATGGGAAAAGAAGCGATACTTATATTCAAAAAAGGCCAAAAGACAGGCGAAATAGCCACTTCCAGATATATTGATAAAGAAGCGTTTTCCGATGCTATTGCAAACAATAAAGAAATAAGTGACCTTATAAATGATAAGATGGGAAAATGATATTCTGAACTTATGGCAAAGTTACAAGAATTAGCGAAAGATCCTGCTACCAAACCAGTAGAAGCAAAAAAATATCAAGATCTAATAAATGATTTGATAAAAAATAAAGAAGAAAATCTTAAAAATATTAAACTTGAAGCGATCTGAATTGGTGCTATGTTTTTAAAGAACCAGTATTTGTGAGCTGGCGGAGGAGCACAAGTTACCAACGAGCCACTTAATGAATGGTTGTCAAAAAACACCAAAGGTCTTCTTGAGAATTTATCTTTTGTGCCAGGAGTGGTTCATTTAGGGGATAAGAAATTTTGAGGTGCGCTTGGGTTAAACTTATGATGAGGTAAACAATGGTGAGATATCCTGAAACATGGAGATCGTAGCGCAAGTTGGAATTTCTGAACTATGGTAAATGTCGGTCCTACATTTACATTTGGTGTGGGTGGTAGATACTGAAGAGAATGGCAAGTAAATGCAATGCAAATCAGAGAAAATTTTGAAAAGACAACTGCACAATATGTTAATGCATGAATATCTGCTTACTATTCAGTAGATGGCGCACATGTTGCATGAGATCTAGGATATCGTCGCGATCAACTTCGTGGTATTGAACAAAAGGGCGAGGTAATTCGTGTCGATGTTGACTTACAAAAACTTATTCAAGAAATATTAAAAAAATGATCAACAAAAAAAGAGGAGGTGTTGGAATCTTTGAAAAAAGTCTTTCCAAAAACTAAACAAACTGCATGAATGGAAGCATTTGCACAAAAAATCATGAATGCTATTGCTGTGTTCGGATGAGTAACCAGAATCAATGAAAAAGATGTTTCTTCAAATGTTGCAAAATCTATTGCAGAAAATCTAGCAAAATCATATAAAAATGAGCAAGTGCAAGGTATGGCAAAAGTTCAATTTTCTGGAGTGCGTATGATTGTAGACTTCCCAGTTAGACCAGGCGCACCTGTGGATTTGGCAATAGAAACAGTATTGCTCTCTGTATTCTCAAGCGTAGGTATCACATTTTATTCAAATACTAAATGGCTTGAAGACTTAGAAAGTGTACAACAAGCAAGCGACATACTTGCAAGTGGTGCGTGATTAGATGAAAATAGTGAAATTGGCTCTCGATCTGAACAAACAGCTATTACATATTTAAATAGTATTGCAAAATCTGTACAACGCAAAGAGACAAACAAAATCGATCGGTTTTCAAAAGAAGATATAAATGGTACACCATATATACTTATAGATAAAGTAGCATTTGAAAAAATGAATTTTGCTATTTTGCCGGTGTTGAAACAATATGTTGGTACCTATCAAGGAAAAGTAGCAATACCAGCAGTTCCTTGAGTATATACTGAATTAGTAAAGAGTGACGCTATGATCCGCACATTAGTATTTGGCTCAGTTGGGACTGGAAATACAGAACAACTTATTTTGAGTCATATACCCGACAGCCTTCCAGAGAAATTTGATAAATCTATTTTGGTTACACCACATGCGGTAGCAGAGACAATAAAATACCTCCAAACTGAAGGCCAGCTACTCGCTCCATTGAAAGATAAAAATATAATAATAGATGAAAGAAATGGCACTGTCAAAATTACTGAAACAGGCGAACCGGTTAAATTTGATTGACTTAAAGGCGTTCTTAGATTCTCACAGATAAATGGTAATGTTAGTGTAAAATTAGATACAACTGGCAATTTGGCAAATGAACCACTGAAAATAGAGTATGTGACGCAAACAGTTATGAATATTGAACTTGGAAAACCGTCTCCAGAGCGAGAGAAGTACGTGGATGATCCAACAATAGAAGCGAAAATTATACAATTGAAAAATCATGGTTGAACCAAAGCTCAAAAACAAGCATACATAAATTATAAAAAAGCAATGCAGGAGAAAAATTATGATTCTGCTAAGGATCAAGTACAAATAATGTGATTTAATCCTTCTGAATTAGAAAACCAAGATCAAAGTATATCTATTGCAAATTTGAACTACTTAAGTGGAAAGTTCGCCCTTACATCAGCTACATGGTCTAAAGATGCAACTTCTGATAATTTTGGGAAATATATTGACACAGCAGAGAATAAACACAAAGGAACGTTATCAAGAGAAAGACAAAAGAAATTGAGAGATGTCCCTTTAACAAAACTTACTACCGCAAGGCGAGAATGAGGTACATATGAATGATTAGGCGTAAACAGTCTACAAAAATTGATAGCAAAAGAACAATATCTTAATAGTTGAAAAACGGCATTTGAAACAGCAAGAGGTACTACTGTTAATATGATATGAGGAGACGCATTGTATGGCTCTCAGGAATCTAAAAATGCAATTGCATTGGTATTTGGCTATGGCACAAATTGAGTAGAAGAAAATTTTACTGGCCATCCAAAATTAGCGACCAAAAAAGAGGGATGAGCACTTTATGAAACACCAGTAATTGATGATAATCTAAAGCAATATTTCTTGGAAAATATGAGTGCAAAAACCAACTATTTTGAACAATTAGCAAAAAGTATCGCAGATCAATACAATGCAGGATTGGCAACAGATCAAGTTGATGCTAAATTAATCACTCCCGAACTTATTAAAAAAGCCCTTTTGGCCGAAAACGACAGTGGTCGCATAATAGAAATAGGTGACAAAAAAATTCCAATTTGAGCAGAGTTTTCATTCGCTTTTTATGCAGAGTGTTTCAACGAATCTCTTGTTATGAAAAATCTTACAGTAACAAAAGAGACAAAATCTGATGTAAAAATTGAAGATAAAGTATATGAGAACTTGGCAAATACAACACAAACAGCTACTAGAAATCAAATTGCTGTAATTGGATGAGCGTGAAATAGCTATACTACTAAAGAAAATATTTCAAGTGGGACGAATACCGATAACATAAATAATGCTGATTGAACTTTGACAGGCAATGCAGATAACCCTATTGTAACCCCTACTGCTGATGATTTAGATAACGCCGCAGTAATCCCTAACCCCCCAATTAATAAACAGACAGAAGATCTTGCAAACAATCCATCAGGCACTCCTACCTATAATCCCAAGAAAGAAATTCCAATTAGAACAGTTGTGACGACAGAAACAAGCGAAGTACAAAATGAGGAGAGAAACGACAAACAAAAATAAATTTATATTAAAGCGGTATTGACATTAGCATTTATTTATTTATAATCTATGTAAAATGAAAAAAGGTATTCTATGGACTCTTTTAATTGTGATTATAGGTATTGGCGTTTGATTTGTTTTGTTCAAATTTTTTATTGATAAGTGACCATCTGAGACGTTGATCCTTACTGAGGAAATTTCAACTATCACAGACAATAAACCGACCAATGCTACAACTTCTTTTACTGGTATCAACCGCGATGAGAGCAAACTGATTGTTACGGATACAGAAGTTAATGAGATACAATAATTACTTTATTCTTTCTTTTAGAAAAAAATGAAAATGCAATCACTAAAAAGGTATTTATGAATGAGCGTGCTTCTAGGAGCAATGTCATTTGTATCGTCTACATTTGCTGCTTCGTATATACCTTTACAAACCTCAACTGTATCTTTGGCTCCACAGGCCTGTCAGGATGATGGTACTAAGTTTAGTAATTATCGTTACTATAAGTGAAGCACATTTTATCCGTATGATACTTTTTATAGCAGTTCTGCTTTTCGTTGGATTATTTCTCCAAGTAAGAGTCTTATTACAATTTATAATCCGTATGCTGGATTTGCAATTCAGTGAGGAAATGAATCTTTTGCACTGGCATCAAATAGTAAACCAGCGAACGTTTATGAAGTAGTGGCTACACAAAACGTTCCCGGTACTACTGCAACAGTTGGCTCTCAACCAACTGCGACTTTACTAGCAATGCAAATAGTTTACAATATTTCTAGAGTACCATTGATACAAGGTAGCTCAAATACAAGCGCGGGGCTTTATTATCCAATAATAAATGGGCAAATAGGTGCTTCCACACAATGGAGCATAACTAATTATGCAATAGCAGAAAGCGAGAGACAATCCTGAAACGAGTGTGCAAACTATTATGTTTCTTGGTGTGGCGATGGTATCGTTGATAATGGAAGCGCATTGCCAGCTTGAGTAGCAACAACTGATGCATATGGATACAACATTTGGAATGGGACAACAAATTCTATGAATAAGGGTGAGCAATGTGACCTTGGAACACAAAATGGCAAACCGTGAGCACTGTGTTCAGCGACTTGTACAACTATATTAGCACCAGCTATTCCTGATGTATCAATTGTGAAATCAGTAGTTTGAAATACTATATGATATGTAACAGGAGATACTGTCGTATATAAACTTATCGTAAGAAATATTGGTACTGGAACCGCGACAAATGTTATTATCGCTGATCAGCTTCCTGCCGGTGTTACGTATACTGCTGGATCAACTAGATTTTCTAATGGAACAGCATTAGAACCAACATACAATGCGACAGCAAATACACTTCGTTGGAATATGGGAAATATGCCAGCAGGGTACTACAATGAAATTACATTTTCTGTAAAATTAAATATTGCTCCATTTTGTGCGCCGTTCAAGAATGATGCAACGATAGCGCCAGACACAAAAGATGGTGAAACAAATACATCGAATAACAACTCAACGGCAACTTTCACCACATCGTGTGAAAATCCTGATGTGCTTACAACCAAGAAAGTTGAAGTGGCTTCAGGTTCATATATGCCTGGACAAACAGTGAAGTATACATTAACATACAAAAATCAAGGAGCTGGAACGGCGAATGGAGTAGTAGTTACTGACACACTTCCTACGCAAGTGACATATATTGCAAATTCTTCTGTTTCTAGTCCAGATATTGGACAACCAATTGTAAATGGAAACAAACTTACATGGAATATTGGAACACTTGCGCCAAACGCGGGTGGTACCATCACAATATATGTGAAAATTGGTGCTTCTACGCCAGTTTGTAGTGCACTCAAAATACATAATGATTTGACAATTTCTGCAACGAACGAGCCAAATACATTGCTTGAAAACAACCCTTCATGGGCAGAGTTTTACATGTGATGTGTTGATCTTCGATCAACAAAAGAAGTTGATAAAGCAGTTGCGGTAGCTGGAGATACGCTAACATATACGATAAACTATGGAAATAGTGGAACAGTTGCACGACCAGGAACAGTGACTGATACGCTTCCTGCAAAAACAGAATATATAGTTAACTCTGCAACATCTACACCGAATGTTGGACAACCAACTGTAAATGGTCAAACGCTAACTTGGAATGTTGGAACATTGCAACCAGGAGCAAGATGAACTATCACAATCAAAGCCAAAATTCCTAGCACACTAGCACCAAAAGAGGAATTTTTAAATAAAGTATGTATCACAGACGACAATAATTTCAATAATAATAATTGTGATGACGCCATCACGAAAACAAACTCATACTTCGATCTGTCAATCAACAAAACACCAAAGGAAAGAAATGTAGTAATAGGTGATGAGTTTGATTACACACTAACAGTAACAAACAGTGGAACAGTAGGAGTAAATGGATTTACAGTAAAAGACTATCTACCAAAGGGACTAGAGTTTGTCTCTGCGAGCAATAACGGAGCATATACAGCGACTACCAAAACGATAGTATGGAGCGATTTGAATATAGGAGCGGTAGGATCATTTGTATTAACAGTGAAGGTGAAATACGTATGACCAATTTCAAACGGAAGAGAAACGAACTACACAGAAATATGTGACTACAATGGTGTAGGAGCAGGAAACGGACAAGACAGCACAAAACCGTATGACGCAGACTCAAACCCATGTAACGGCACAAGCAACAACGAAGACGATACATCAAATGGAGTTATCATACCACCGACGACGAAACCATACTTCGATCTGTCAATCAACAAAACACCAAAGGAAAGAAATGTAGTAATAGGTGATGAGTTTGATTACACACTAACAGTAACAAACAGTGGAACAGTAGGAGTAAATGGATTTACAGTAAAAGACTATCTACCAAAGGGACTAGAGTTTGTCTCTGCGAGCAATAACGGAGCATATACAGCGACTACCAAAACGATAGTATGGAGCGATTTGAATATAGGAGCGGTAGGATCATTTGTATTAACAGTGAAGGTGAAATACGTATGACCAATTTCAAACGGAAGAGAAACGAACTACACAGAAATATGTGACTACAATGGTGTAGGAGCAGGAAACGGACAAGACAGCACAAAACCGTATGACGCAGACTCAAACCCATGTAACGGCACAAGCAACAACGAAGACGATACATCAAATGGAGTTATCATACCACCGACGACGAAACCATACTTCGATCTGTCAATCAACAAACTTGCGAATGGAAAAAAATCTATACAAGCACATTCAGGAGATATTATAGATTTCTCTTTGGTTGTAACAAATGCATGACCAGATACAGCAACTAACTTCACAGTAAAAGACTATCTTCCAGCTGGTTTCGTTTTCGTGCAAGCTTCAAGTGGTAGTAAGTATACTTCAAATACAGCAGGTGATGCTACTCCTGGCACATTAATATGGACAGGATTGACATTGAAATCGGGAGCATCTATGACCCTTACGTTCAAAGCAAGATATGTTGATGAGGTAACGAGAACAAACTATACAGAAATATGTGACTACAATGGCATGGGCCAAGATACGACAAAATCATATGACATAGATTCAATTCCATGTAATGGCACAGGGAACGATGAAGATGACACATCATTTGCATCAGTGAATCCAGTAAATGATTATTTTGATCTTTCATTGGAAAAAACTATTAACAATCTAAAGACTCTTCCAAATGTGCAAAAGGCGACTGAGGTTACAATTACGCTTACTGTAACGAATAGTTGAACAGTAGGAGTAACTGGTTTTTCCCTAAAAGATTATATGCCTGCAGATCTTGAGTATGTAGAAGGTTCAACGCTCGTAAACTCATCGTTGACTAATGCAACAGCTGTGTACTCATCTGGTAATAGGCAATTGTTGGTTAGTAATTTAACAATTCCTGCAAAGGGTTCATTGATTATAACATTCAAGGCAGTTTACAATGGAACCGTAGAAAGAACAAACTATGCTGAGATATGTGAATACAATGGTAAAGCTTCTGTTGGCGAGAATCCAAAAGATATAGATTCTGACCCATGTAATAGAGGAGCGAATCCATGAACTGAGGATGATGAAGCATCAGCAAAAATAACACCATACTCTCCAGGTTGATGTGTTGTTAACTGTGGAGGATGAACTAATTTTTATTGTGGTGATGGAATTGTGCATAGACCGAATAACCAATGAGTATATGAAATTTGTGATGAATGAAATCTTTCTAACCCAAATGATCCATTTAGATTTGGTTCTGGTGCAGTTATTACTCAATGAGCGTTGAAAGGAAGATTCTGTTATTGACCTAAGTCAAACTATCCATGTCAAGTGAAAGCAGCACCTGAAAATGTAGATGCTCCGACTTGTGGATACATAGATCCACCGTCAATTCAATCAAATGAATATTTGCCATTTTGGTGGGATCTTGAATCAAAGATAAAATGAACTGATTTAGATAATACTGATTTTGTTACAAGTTGTGTTTCTTGAACTGTTGCGCCTTCTAAATCTCAAATTGTGAGAAATTCTGTTATGTGTGAATTTATAGTGCAAAATGCAAAAAACGACATAATATTGAATTTTGATCAAGAATGTTTCAATACAACAACAAACAAATTAATAAATACTGCTTATGATAGCATATTAAAATCAATGTGATATAAACCTGAAGAGTATCCAACACCTGCTTGATTTGATGCAAAAAAATTTATATTTAATGCTTCGGCTCTTGGAGAGCACTCTATAGATATGAAAGTCTCTTCTTATGAAATATGTAATGTTAACTCATCGTGAAATTTAGATGGCACATCAACCAAGACAACCACAAACTCTACAGAAAGAGTTTGTCAAATGAACTTCGTCGTTACCAAACCATATATGGTTTCAAGAGGTGCACTTGGTGACTTCGCAACAGATACTCTCACCTCATCCTTGCAATTCCCAGATGGTTCGCCTATATTTACAACATGAGTGCCTGATTTAACAACAAATTATGATCCAGGCACCGAAGTATCAACAGCAGTTAATAAGCTTATAGAAGACTATCAAAAAATTGCAGTGAAAGCTGATGGAGCAACATTTAAATCAAAAGAAGGTTCGAATGTTACCGTTTACAAAGTACCTAATAAAGAGGTATATATATTCTCTCCGGAAAATGGGAATGCTACTATTACAGTTGGTGATAAAACGACCACTCCAGCAAAACCATTTACATTGATCCTCACTAAAGGCGCATTGAATGTAAAGGGGAATTTATGAAACAAGGGCATGTTTATTGCTCAAAATGGTAATATTCACTTTTCACCAGATAGTTGTAATACTCAACAACAAGTAAATGGTATCTTTATCTCTCTGGAAGATATTTCATCAGATGCTTGATTTGGATCTTGGAGAAAATCTGCTCACAATACAGATCTTTCAAAAGAGTGGTGTAATGCATGAGATATTACTATAAATGGAATTCTCATCGGTGGAAATATCCGTAGTACAACATCAGATAGCCTGCTAGCTACAAGAAGATCAAATGTAAATACGTGGTTTGCTGATATGTATCAATGACAGGAACAATCAACAGAGAGACAAAATGCACTTAAAGATTATGGAGCAGTTGTCCTCAAGTACAATCCAGACATATTTAATAGCCTCCCTCCAGGAGCAGATACATTAGCAGAAATCTTGAATGTGTACAAAAAATAGTCCTCCTTATAGATGAATTTATCTAATAGAGCAAAAAGAAAAGCAGGTCGCGAATGGCCTGTTTTTTTGGATTATAGGAAAATCAAAATATAATAATGATTAATGTTTAATGATTAATACACGCTTTATCTTTTTTTTTCTGAAGCAAAAAATTGAGTCTCGTTCAGATCATAATCTATTATTATTTACTTTCTATCCTCCTCAGCTGTGATAACTTTGTGTAAAATTCAGTTAATCAATTTAGGAGATCATTGGTCACCATATTTTTTCGCGAGCTCGATTGTCTCATTCAAAATTACTTCTTTTGGCGTTTTCATAAGTTTGAATTCCGCATATCACAAAAGGAAAATTACTCTATCCATGATATCCATATCTTCGTAACGGAATGTTGAAGCATACGTATTTATCAAATCAGGGAGTTTGTCTGCATATTTATCATAAGCAACAATCATCGTATCAATATAATCAGCATCTATGCCGTTTTCAGATCATTTTTCAAAACAATTTTTCGCTAGATATGTCATATCAGTATCATATCACTTCTGCGTAAATGTTTCATTAAGCGACTTTGCAAGCGTTTGTGTGTCCATTTCGTCCTTTTGTTCCAAAGCGGAATTAGTGATATCAATATCACAGATCTCTTTGAGAATATGGTCGTTTTCAGCAATCGCGTGAGAGGTGTATTTCTCATACAGATAGGTGAGTACCATTTTCCTTGCTACAATACGAGCTTTGATATTCATTTTTGAAATGACGTATAAATACATTCACAGTACATAAATACTGTACAAAATCAACATAGAAAGGACAGATCGTTTATTTCCGCTTTCGACGAACATGTCCGCCATATCCGACACGAACAAGCCATCCGCATACGATGCGGACAACAACTTCGTTGTCAAACACAATCTAAAAAACCCCAATATGTCTGGGGCTTTTGGTGGGTTGGGATATGTCAAATATTACAATTCTATTGACGAATTATGCTACTATGCTTCAAGAATTTTCTTACCACCCTTTGCCTTGATAGTAATTACTTGTTTCCCTTTGTAGTATCCACAATGGTGACAAACTCTATGAGAAAGATGGTATTTTCCACAATTAGTACACTTTGTGAGTGCGTACGAATCAGATAAGTTATTCAAATTCACTCTCAATCGAGTAGAGTGTCTCATGTTTTTTTTATGGATCGAGATTTTTTTTCTAGGAGTTGCCATGGTGGGTTAGAACATTATGAAGTAAGTAATTATTTAGCTGTCTTTTTTGCAGGTGCTTTTTTAGCTACAGGAGCTTTCGCTGGTTTTTCAGCTTTCGCAGGTTTTGCAACAGTTTCTTTTTTAGCAACTGGCGCTTTTTTAGCAACTGGCGCTTTTTCAGCTTTCGCTGGTTTTTCAGCTTTCGCAACTGGCGCTTTTTTAGCAACTGGTGCTTTTTTAGCTACAGGAGCTTTCGCTGGTTTCTCAACCTTCGCGGTAGCATCTTTTAGAGCTTTGTTAGAAAGAACCTCTTCTGGAGTAAGTACTTCTACAACAGTTTTAAGATACTTTCTTCCATCGAACCTTGTGATATTTTTCTTTTTGAAGGTAACAATACCATCGATAAGAGCGTGGATAGTAAAATCATTACTCTTATAAGTATTTTTTCCTGCTTCGTATTTATCTCCTTTTTGTCTGAGAAGAATATTGCCTGCTACTGCAGGTTGTCCACCGAAGAGTTTGAGTCATCTAAACTTAGGTTTCGAGTCTCTGAGGTTTTTAGCCGACCCCGCGGCTTTCTTGTGTGCCATAGTAGTTTTATCGTACAAATAAACAGTATTGGTTTCTAAATGAGCCTGAAAGCAGGTTTTCCAACAAGACTAAAAGGATTTTAGAAATAATTTTATGTATTTTTTCGTAACCATACGATTATAGGAATTCGTAGAGCTATTTCAAGGTTATTAATGATTTTTACTCTTCTTCTATTGGTTCCTCAACAGCAGGAGCGTATTGTTTAGTTTCAGGGATATCCACCTCGTCTACAAAATGATTTTCTAATTTTTGCTTAAATATCTCACCAACTGGAAGTAGTCTACCGATTATCACATTTGATTTCAAGTCTGTAAGGTTATCAATAGATCCCTTCAGAGAGTTTTCTACCATCACACGAATAGTTTCTTGGAACGATGCAGAAGACAACCATGAATCGCTTTCTTTCGCGATTTGTGTCAATCCCAGAGCCAATCTTTTCCCTTTCGCAGGAGCTTTTTTCAGTGATATGAGTCTTTCATTTTCCGCCATAAATTCTTCGTATTTGATTTGCGTACCTGGGATGAACATAGAATCACCTGCTTCCTCCAAAAATAATTTTGAGAATAATTGTTTCACGATAACTTCCATATATTTATCATTAACATTTTGTCCTTGAGAAGTATACACTTTTTTTACTTCCCTTACAATATGTTGTTCAGCAGCCAAATCTCCAACGATACTCTTGTAATCATCAATATCCAATGATCAACCAGATAGAATCTGTCATTTAAATACATTTGCTCCGTTTTTTACTTTCAAACTTACATTTCCAGCAAGTGTTTTTTTGATTTTTTGGACTACTCCAACAGTGATATAATCTTTGGTTACTTCAAGGACAATACCATCTTCTTTTACTTTAAGTTTACTTTTGCCACTGATAGCATAATCATCTCATTTTTTCACTTGTTGATTTGCTTTTAGGATAACTTTGTAACCATCTTTTACTATATATGGTTTAGGTTCTGCTTCTCCAGTAATCTCCATTTCAATCTGTTTTCCAGATTCCATAAATTCCACTGAACCATCAAATGGTGCTACGATAGCCGCCTTTTTAGGTTTTCTAATCTCAAAGAGTTCTTCAATTCTTCTGATACCTTGTGTAATATCTGAATCCACATCCGCACTCAACGAATGGAACGTACGAAGTGTTAACTGTGTACCAGGTTCTCAAATCGATTGTGATGAAATAATTCCAACTGGATTTCCTATCTCTACCATCTTTCTGGTAGACAAGTCCATACCAAAACATTTTTGACAAACACCGCTTGAAATATGACAAGTAAGAGGAGATCTTACTTTAACCATTTCTATATTTGATGCGAGGATTGTCTTGAGTGCTTTTCTATCAAGAAGAGCATTGGCTTCAACTATTGTGTTTCAATGTTCGTCTATAATTTTTTCTTTTGTTACTCTACCGAAAAGAAGATCATCAAATTTTTCTTGTTTCAATTCTGCTTCGTCTTTGCTAATTGTGATGTACTCATCTGTTCCACAATCTTCTGCTCTGATGATAACCTCTTGCGATGCATCACACAATCTTCTGGTAAGATATCCAGATTCTGCAGTTCTAAGAGCAGTATCTGCCTTACCTTTACGTGCACCATGCGCAGCAATAAAATATTCAATAGGTGAGAATCATTCAACCAGCGATGATTGAATTGGTAGTTCAATAATATCTCCAGAAGGGGATTGTACCAACCCTTTCATTCCCGAAAGCTGTGTCATCTGTCCCCACGTACCTCTCGCTCCAGAGTCTACCATCGTATATGCAGGATTTCACGGTTTGTAACTTGTTTTTACAAAACCTTCAATATCTTTGATGATGTTTGACCAAATTTTGATAATCTGTCTGTGCTTTTCATCTTCAGATATAAATCATTTGAACGCAAATCCATATATCTTGTTTACCTTATCGTGTCATTCTTTTAAAAGTCATTCTTTTTCTTCTGGAATTATGAGATCAAATACATTTACTGTCGTTGCTCAGATAGTCGCATACTTAAATCCATAATCTTTGATCGCGTCAGCAATTCTCACTGTCGTTTCAATATCATATTCATCATATATCCTGTCAAGAATTTTTTTAAGATCTTTTTTAACTATTTTTTGATTGATAAATCTAATCTTTTCTGGTAGAATATTGTTGAAAAGAACTCTTCAAACTATCGTATCAACCCATTCTTCTCCAGAGTTAAATTTGATTGCATCTTTTACGTCAACCTCCTTTGCGTAATAACGAGCCAACACTTCTTCATATGTGCTGAAATGACCCATATATAATTTTTCGTTTTCCAAACGTTTTTCTGTGTCATCAGTTAAGTAATAGATACCCAATACCATATCTTGTGAATGGAAAATCGTAGGTTCTCACGATGCAGGTTTCAATACGTTTTTGGTTGCAGCGATCATCTCTCTTGCTTCTGTTTGTGCCTCATCAGAAAGTGGCAGATGGACAGCCATTTGATCCCCATCGAAATCGGCATTAAACGCATCACATACCAATGGATGAAGTCTAATAGTCTTCCCTGGCATCAATCTTATCTTAAATGCTTCAATAGACAATCTATGCAAAGTTGGAGCACGATTCAAAAGAACGTATTTGTCTTTGATTACCTCTTCAAGAATTTTCAGAGAAATAGGAGCTTGTTCTTTGATGATTTTTTCTGCTTGCTTAGGCGTATATGCAATCTTTCTTTCTATAAGTTTTCCAATAATAAATGGCGTGAAAATTTTGACTGCAATATAAATAGGCAATCCACATTCGTCAAGGCTCAAGTCTGGACCTACAGTAATTACAGATCTACCAGAGTAATCAACACGTTTTCCAAGAAGATTTTTTCTAAATATACCTTCTTTTCCAGAAAGCATATCTGTAAGAGATTTGAATACTTTGACTCATGCACCACCAACTCACTGATTTTTTTCTCATACGATGAGGTTGTTTACGGATTCTTGCAAAAGTCTAATCTCATTTTTTTTCACAATATCAGGCATACCAACTTGAATCATTTTTCTCAATCTTATGTTCCTCATGAGCACGCGCCTGTAGAACAAATTGACATCTGAGGAAGCAAATCTTCCACCATCAAGTTGAACTACTGGTCTTAAATCAGGTGGAATAACTGGAAGATTTTTGATTACCATCCATTCGGGTTTCACCTCAGATATATATAGATTTATAAGTAACTTTAGCAATTTGAGCGCTTTGTTTTTGTTCTCGCCCTTGAACGATCCGAAATTTTTGATAAGTTTTTTGATCTCTATTTCAACATCTATTTGAGAAAGAAGTTTTTGTACTGATTCTGAACCAGATTTAAAATGGAGAATATTGTCAAATCTATAGAAAATATTTCTATAATCACTTTCCAAAATCGTTGATCCTACTTTAAGATTAGCAACGATTGATTTGATTCTATTGAATTCCTTTTCCAACGCACTCTTATTATCTGCAACAAGTTTTTCTAAATCATTTTTATTTTTGCCATCAGCTAATTCCGCTTCATATGCGGATTTAAGTTGATCAAGACTGTTTTTATAATCTGCATCTAAAATTGCAAAAACTTCTTTTTTTTCTGCTTCTGAGGGAGCGGTGATAAGTACATATTTTACGTAGTAGAGTATTTTTTCTATCTCGTTAACAGAAAGTCATAACAAAAGACCTACTCTTGATGGAGTAGCTTTGATATACCAGATATGTACTACTGGAGCAGCTAATTCAATATGTCCCATGCGTTCACGTCTTACTCTTGCAGAAGTAACTTCTACACCACATCTTTCACAAACGATTCATTTATATCTCACTCACTTATATTTTCCACAGCTACATTCGTAGTTTTTCATAGGACCGAAAATTGACTCACAGAAAAGGCCTTTTTGCTTAGGTTTTCCTGTTCTATAGTTGATTGTATCTGGCACTTCAACAGATCAGAAAGACCATTTTGCAATGTTTTCTGGAGATGCAAGCGTTACCATTAGACCATCGAAATGTGTTTTTTCCATGAAAGAGGAGTAGTAATAATAAAATTTTTTGTATCCTAGACAACGAAGTTGTTTGCCCGTCCTATCGTTGTGATTTAGCTAACCATCGATAGTTCGGGCAATCCCCGCCAAAGGCGGGGCTGATTGAGTATTTTTCTTGATTGGTATTATTCTATATCACCATAATCTTCCATAGCTTCCATCACGTTTTCTATCATTTCTTTTTTGTCATCATTTATTGATTCTAACTCTTCGCTTGATTCAGGTTCGTCTAGAATTTGTTTAGAAGCTATACCTTTGAGACCCAATTTCGTAATTTTCTCTATTCTATTTTTGTGAATAACTTCAATTTCGTCTTCATTCAATGGCTGAATGTTTTGACAAAGTCACTTGAATAAGTAGGTAACTAAATTAAACGACTCAGGGATACCAGATATTTTCAGCTTGTTACCTTTGATAATCGCATCGTATGTTCTGTTTCTACCTTGTACATCATCAGATTTGATAGTAAGCATTTCTTGCAATGTATATACAGCAGAGTATCATTCAAGCGCCCAAACTTCCATCTCTCAGAACCTTTGTCCACCATCTCTGGCTTTTCCACCAAGAGGTTGTTGTGTAATCAGAGAGTATGGTCCAACAGCTCTCGCATGAATTTTGTCTTCAACCATATGTGAAAGTTTTAACATGTGCATATAACCTACTGTTACACGGTTTGCAAATGCTTCTCCATTTCTACCATCGTACAATGTCATCTTTCCATCCTCTGGAAGTTCGCATTTTATGAGAAGATCCTTCAAGTCATTAACCTCAAATCATGAGAACAATGGTACTGCGAATTTCGCTCCCAATGTTTTTGCTATGAGTCCAAGTTGTACTTCAAATGCCTGTCAGTAGTTCATACGAGACGGCACACCTAGTGGGTTTAGAAGCACATCGATCGCTCTTCCATCTTCAGCAAATGGCATATCTTCTTCTGGTACGATACGAGCAATAATACCTTTATTTCCATGTCTACCAGCGAGTTTGTCGCCGACTTCAATTTTTCTTGTCATTGCTACATATACTTTGATTTTCTTTTTGATACCCGCCATCAAATTATCTCCTTTTTTTGCATCAAGGATAAGCACGTCAATTACTTTTCCTTCACTTCCTGAAGGGAGGTACAATGATGTATCTTTGAGGCTTTTTGATTTATCACCGAAAATTGCTTGAATAAGTTTTTCTTCAGGAGAAAGTTCACCTTCAGATTTTGGCGTGATTTTACCAACGAGAATATCTCATCATTTTACCGTTGCACCGATTCTAATAATTCCTTCTTCGTCAAGATTTTTTAATTTATTGAGGTTCGCACCTGGAATATCGTTGGTAGTTTCTTCAGGGCCGAGTTTAGTCTCTGCAACCTCTATTTCGTGTTCCTCAATATGAATTGAAGTCAGCGTATCATCTTTTACAAGTCTTTGTGATAGGGTAATCGAATCTTCGTAATTGTATCACTCCCAAGGCATAAATGCTACTCTTAGGTTTTTTCAAAGAGCGATTTCTCCGCCATCTACAGATGGTCATTCAGCTAGTAGTTGTCCAGCTTTTACTTTATCGCCAATAGATACGCGAGTTCTTTGATTTATGATACTTTTTTGATTTGATCTTTTGAATGTGATAAGAGGATACTCCCTTGTTCCTTTTTTATATTTTACCTTTATTCTTTTTCCATCTGCATAAATCACTTCCCCATCTTCTTCAGCTCTAATAAGTGCATATGTCATACTTGCAATATCATGTTCCAAACCAGTTCCAACTTGAGGAGCTTCATTATACAATAAAGGCACTGCTTGTCTTTGCATATTTGTAGCCATACCTGCACGAACTGCTTCATCATGATCAACAAATGGAATCAATGATGTATTTGGTGAAAAAATTTGAGATGAGTTTACATCCATATGTGTGATGTTATTTACGTATGACATTTCCATATCCACAAAATGCCTTGCAGCAACACGTTTTTGTGTGATATTCATATCATCATCAATTTGTGTCGAAATATCCGCAATAACATATTTCTCGTCGCGTTCTGGAGAGATATATTCAATTTTACGAGTAAGATATGGTCTTACAGAAATTTTATCTCATTTTTTATAGATTGCTTGAATAGCCTTTGCTCCATCTTTTCCGATGTACGCATTGTCTTTTGCCAAGATTTTTTTGGTTTTTGGATGGAGAATATCTCCTTCAGCGATTCTATTTGCCAATTTTGAATCAAACGCATCAACTGTTTTAGCTACCTCAATAGCTGGCGTTTCCAAAAATCATTCTCTATTCACTTGCGAGAAAATAGATTGATATACCACCAATCAAATGTTTTGTCCTTCAGGAGTTTCAATCGGACAAATTCTACCATAATGTGAAGGATGCACATCACGCACTTCAAATTTCGCGGTTTCTCTTTTGAGTCAACCGGGGCCGAGCGATGTAAGTCTTCTCTTATGTTCTATTTCAGCAAGAGGATTGATTTGATCTAAGAATTGTGATAATTGCGATGTTGCAAAGAAACTTTTGATAGCATTATCTATCATTTTAAAGTTAACCAAATCTGTAAGTTTGATTTGTTCTTCGGTATTTAAAATTGACAATTTTCCTTTTACGGATTTTGTAAATCTTCTCATCACTGGTTGCAACGTAGAGTAGAGGATCTCTCCCATTGATCTGATACGCCTATTTGACAGGTGATCAATATCGTCAAGATAGTATCATTTTTTCTCGTTTGCTATATTGAACATATATTTCAATCCTTCTATGAGATCATCAGAATCAAAAATGTGTGAATAATCCTTGTCCAAAGGTTTATCCATATTTAACTTTGCATTGATCTTTCTTCTCGCTACGTTTCCAATAAAGATGCGGTCTAATGACAAAAATTGATTTTTAATATAATCCAAAGCACTATCAGGATCGATGATTTCACCAGGTCTCATTTTACCATAGATTTGTACAGCAGCTGATTGCGCGTCATTTGAAGTGTCTTTCTTGAGAGTGTATTCTATGTAATTAAAATCTCATTCCTCCAAATCAAATGTATCTGAGAATGCTTGACGAATACTTTCATCTGTTTCGTATCCCAATGCTCTAAGAAGCGCAACAACAGAGAACTTTCTTGATTTGTTGATTCTTGCTACAACATTACCAGATTTTTCAATAATTACTTGCAACCGAGGACCTCTTTCAGGAATGAGTTTGAATGAGTATGTGAATTCTCTCTTGTCGAAACTAAAGAAAATACCGTATGATCTAACAAGTTGAGAAATAACAACCCTTTCAACGCCGTTTATGATATATGATCACCAGTGCGTCATAAGTGGCAAAATACCAATATTTGCACGTTTACTAAACAATATTTTTCCACTTTCCGTGTCAGTAAGTTTGATCTTACCTGAAATGATACCGCCATATGTCATTTCCTTTTTCTTGCAGATTTCAATAGAATCTAATGCTTCAGAAACTTGCACTTCCTCTATTTCAAGAGTATGCTTTTCGCCTGCTATATCGCGTATCGGATTTATCTCAGAAAAAAGTTTATGCATATAATAATCTATAAATTCGGTGAATCCCTTCTCTTGCATTCAAAGAAGTTCAGGAAATGATGCGAACTTTTTTGAGTGTTTAAGATAAATTCTACCATCAATCTGTTCGTAACCCTTGAGGATTTCTGCAGGTACAACAGATGTTTTTTGCGCATTTTTTTTTGAAGATGCCACCATGAAATTGAACTAGTAGGGGTAAAATGAAAAAACGCCAAGCGTTTATCTTGGATTGTGGGTATTTAGAATATAATAGGTAGTATGCGTGATTTTTGTGAACTCATATAAGAAAACGGATCAAACTAAAAAACCACAAAAGGATAATAGTTGTATTATCCCTTCTTTTGTGGAGTAAGTTGATGTCTTCCTTTGGCTCTTCTGGCATTTATAATCCTTTGTCCAGACTTGGTTTCCATCCTTGCGCGGAAGCCATGAGTGCCCAATCTTTTAGACCATTTAAATTTCCTTACTCTATTGAGTTTCGTTGTCATTTGGGTAGTTAGAGTATGTGATAAATATCGTACAAAATGTGTAAACTAATTTTTTGAATATTGTGCTAAACTATTTTGTATAAGCAACAACGCCTAGTTCTCTTGCTCTTATAATAGCCTCTCTTACTTTCTTTTGTTGTCTTACGGTATTGCCCATATAGCGTCTTGGTTTAATTTCACCAAATCTTGTAATGTAGAACGTAAGAAGTCTTGTCGCTTTCCATGAAAGTTCGCTTGCGTGAAGCTCTTTGTTGAAATATCATTTTCTTACAGCAAGCTCTTTTTTCTTTTTCGGAGCTCTTACAACTGGACTTTCTTTTGCTTGCGTTGTAACTTCACCATTTTCTCACTCAATAACTACTTCTTTCTTCTCTTCTTCTAGAGCTGCCTCTTTTTTCTCTTCCTCTTCGATGAGTTTTTCAAATTTCTTGTTTACGTCTGCGTATGTGAAGAATATATCCTTTGCTCACATAGAGAAAAACACATATCTCACAACACCTTTCGTGATACTAAGTTCTTTTTTGATAGATTCAAGTTTGCTTCCTTCAAGCTCACAGTGATATGAAACCATGTGTACTTGTGATAGTTTGTTTTTGCCAACTGGGTGCGCTAATTGCATCAATCCCATATCGTCTGTTTGTTTTTTCCCATCAGAAAGGAGTGAATCAATTTTTGTATACAACATAGCAAGATCCTCTTTACTCGTTTGTGGGTGGAGGAGGACTACTAATTCATAGAATTTTTGCATGTGAGGGTATAATTAAGAATATAAGAGTATATATATGATTCAATTCATTTTGCAACAACAAAATTGGTTTTATGCGCCAATTGCCATTCTTGCAAAGGAACTTATTTCAATAGCTTTTGATGCGTCTTTAATTTTTTGAGAGTCGTCCCAGATCGCAGGTTGTTCCAATAGTACAGAGTCAGCAAATGCCTTTTCAAATTTACCAGCAACAATTTTTTCTATCATATCTGCTGGCTTGCCACTAGTTTTTACCTCTTCAGTAAGTTCTGCCAATAATTTCTCTTTTGCTTCAGTAGGGATTGTTTCTAATGAAAGATATTCTGGATTCATTGCCGCTATTTGTAGTGCAACTTGTTTTGCAATATGTTCTGCATTCCCAGAACTAGAAGAGTAGTATAGAATTGATACTATTTTGTCACCTGGATGTGTATATACAAAAATATTTTTGTCTGTAGTATGGAGATATACATCAGCAAGTTTGGTGTTTTCACCTATTTTACCAACGAAATCATGTATAAGCTCATCACATTTTACTTTGATCTCTTCTGGTAGTTCATTGATAGATGCGATATTTTGCCCAGATGTACTAATTGTATCTAACAAGTCTTCTAGAAGCTTTGCAAAAAAATCACTTTTTACCACAAAATCAGTTTCTGTTGCCATTTTAACAGCAATCACCGTATTTCCATTTACACGAGCCTTGATCGCTCATTCTTTGGTCTCTCTATCAGCTTTCTTTGCAGCTTGTAATGCTCCTTTCTTTTTCAACCATTCAATTGCAGTGTCCAAATCTCAATTTGATTCGATGAGCGCATCTTTACAGTCTTTCAACGGAGCAAATGTTATTTCTCTCAATTTTTTGAGGAGTTCCATATCTACTGACATATGTATTTTTTCTGGAGGAAATAAATTATTGTTGAGGTGTATTTGTATCGTTATTTTCTGAAGTTGGAGTATTTATCGTTGTCGTATTGTTATTTTCTGGAGTAGGCGTACTTGTTGCTGTCTCTGGTGTGGTTTGTTGATCTTCATTCGATTGTCTCCCGTCAGGGCTCAATTCCATATCAAAGATAGAGAGTACCCATTCTCCAAAACCAATAAACACTGGCAAAAAAGGTCTTTCTTTATCAAATGAAGTATATGTACCATTCCATGCTTGCAAAAAGAATATTACTCGTACGGAAAGCAGTCCTATATAAGCCAATAATGGTAAAACTTTGATATATGGTATAAAAGAGAGTACCAGCGCTGGAATCAGAAGCAAAAATGCCATAGTCCATCGTCAAAGAGATTGCTTAAGATGAAACTGTTCATAACGAGATGCTTTTCACTGAGAAAGAGAGAGGAGTATTCATCGGATAACATACATCATCAATGATTTTTTCCTTTCAAGTTCGCTAGGAACATAGTGTTCTCATATAAGTACATCTATATCGTTACGCGCTTTTTCTTCCATAGAAAAATATTGGTTATGCACCTAAAATGTGTCCAAGAGCATTTTTTAAACTATTGTAACCATTTACATTTAGCACTACAAGATTTTCTTCTTTCCATCGAGAATCAAAATTTGTTCCCGCTAAGACGATATTATCTAACTCAAGTTTTTGGAGTTCTTTTGTGAATTTCATCATGGTTTTCCCATCTACTACGATCACAAGATCTGGTTTTTTCTTCAGATTTTTCACTCCTTTATATACTTGTTGTACTTTCTTAAGTTTTCTAAGAGCAGTAAGCTGTTCTTTTTTTGTAAGTTTGTGAAAATCTTCACTTTCTGTAAATGCTTGGAGTTGATTCATCCCCGCAATCCTTGTGATAAGTGTATCAAAGTTTGTAAGGAATCAAGCAGGCACTTTATAGTTTAAGTAGTGAAAATTATACTTTTCAGCAAGTGCAGGAATCTCATCAGCAAGAAGACTTTTTTCACACAGAAGCAGAACTTCTTTTCCATCTTTTTTTGCTGTCAAGAATTTTTCTCTTGCTACTTCTAATGCTGTAACAATCTTTTCAGGGTTTATAACGACAATTCCCTGAGACATCTCAAGCCAAAACGATCTCGTTTTTGTGCTTGCGAGTTTTTTTAGATTACCTACGTGCATATTAGAAGCAATCACTTCTTGTTGCGTAATTGCCATATGGAGTATCTAATAAAAAAGAGTAAATGGTGCTATTTTAGTGTAACTGTCGCTCCTGCTTCTTGGAGTTTGTTTTGAAGAGTTTCCCCCTCATCTTGTTTTACATTCTCCTTAACCATAACTGGAGCTTTTTCAACTAGGTCTTTAGCAGCCTTAAGATCGATATTAAGGATTTCTTTTACAACCTTAATTACTGCAATCTTTTGTTGACCAGCATCAGTAAGTTCAACATTTACTGAGTCTTTAGCAGCAGCACCGCCCTCATCACCACCTGTAGCACCACCAGCAACTACCATAGCTGCAGCAGTAACACCAAATTCTTCCTCAAGAGCTTTTACAAGTTCTGCTAATTCAACAGCTGTAAGTTCTTTCACTAGATCAAAGATCTTTTGTGCGTTGTTTGTTAATGTCATTGTGAATACAAAGATATAATAATATAAATGTGCAACGAATAATTAGTGTATCTAGATACTATGCTTGTTTTTTTGCAATAGCATCAAGAGTACCAACAAATTTTTGTACTGGATGTTTGAGTAAGAATAGTAGTTTTGCAACCAATTCTTCTTTTGTAGGAAGAGTAGCAAGAGTTTTAACATACTCACCGTCTTTCCATTGTTTATCAAACCGACCTCCAACATACTCAATAGAGTATTTTTTTTCAGTCTTCTTACCAGCTTTGATGAATTTTTGAATCTCTTTCATAGGAGCGTATTCATCTTCCATAGCATAGAGTGCTACGATCGCGCCATCAAGATCGTCGTGTTTTACAACTTCCAATCCTGCCTGTTCAATAGACCTCAAAAACAATCTTTTTCTGACAATAGAGAATTTACCATTCGCAGTTGCAAGGTTTTTTCTAAGCTCGTTTCCGTCATTTACAGAAAGACCAGATTGTTTCACGATTACAACGTTTTTTGCTTTTGCGATTTCTTTCGCATATTCAGCAACGAGGTCGTGTTTTTTCTGTTTAGTAATTGCCATCCTGGCTTCATTGTGTCAAATATAAAAAAACTTTCCAAGGAGGGAGAGTTTCATAGATGAAGTTTTTTATGTGTTAGTGCGATGCGCCCCTCATCATAAATTACTTCCAAAGAAGACTACTTACCTCAGCAGGATTTATAAGAAATAGATTTCTTCACCGGCTATCTTGGGTTGTTCGCTGCAAAAATACTTCCACAGCAATGGAGTAAATATAGGGATCCGAAAACAAATTGCAAGTGAAAAATTAATTATTATTTTCTCTTTCTTATGTAGTTCATTATGATGATGCTTTAGGTGTCTCAGGCGTGTCTGTACTCTCAGGTGCGTCTTTCGCTTTTTGTGACTCAGAAGCAAAAAGTACTGAACTATCAGTAATATTTCATCTCAAGGCGCTTCCTGTTAATTCTGCAGTTACCACTTTGATAAACGCTTTTCCTAAATCTTCGGTTGTGCTAAATAACTTATCAGCTTGTTTCACATCAAATTTACTCAATGCTTGTTGTTCCCCTGGAGTCAAACTGTAACCCGGTTTACTTCTTAGGCTTGTTATTGAACTAGGATTCTCTGATGCATATTTTGTAAGAAGTTTCTTGAGTTTTGCTCAACTGGAAACTGTAATTTTTGTTTTTCCGAATTTTGTTACTTCCTCCTTTAATTTACCTAAATATGCAGAAAAGTTATCCCCTCAAGAATTTGATAGTCTACTCACCGTTCCATCCTCAATGTCGTTTATTTCTCAAAAACTAAGACCATAATTATTTTCAAAAAATTGTCATAAACCAGTTTCTCAAAATTTTCTTGTCAAAGTTTGTTTCTCTTCTGTTTGCTTGTCTTGCATTTTGCTTTTATAATTATTCATCAGAGCTTGTGGCGATCACGCAAGTCATCCTAGTGAAACTTTTTCACCCATTCATCACATAGGTATAAATTTTGCTCACAAAGTTAAACTCTTTCCAAGTTTCATGACTCCATCATATGTTGAGGCTGCAATCTTAGAGGTGTTTGCACTAATTCAAAGTACTCATCGGAGAAGCAAAATAGTCATTGTTACAAGAATAAGGTATCAAACCGTACCTCATGCAAATTTTGCGACATCTGAAAAAATATCACCTTGGAAGGTAATTGAACTCCCTGGCGTGATAAAAGAATTCGTCTCTTTGTTTTCTCTTGTTATGCTCGCTCCATTGCCTAGCGGTATTGATACTCTACCTGGATCGGTATTCTCTTTTGTTGTGGCTCATCCTAAAACAAAAAACATACTACTGGTCAGTATAAGAGTAATTGCCATTCCAGCGATGGTGAACATTGGAGCGAATATCATTCCTACAATTTCTTTGATTGAAACCAACTCATTGATGCTATTTCATCATACTTTCCCTTCTAATTTTGGCATTTTAGAGAGCCCCTTATCGTTAAATAGAACTAGAAGAGGAGAAAATATAATAATAATCCAAAGATACACGACTCTTTTTAGATTTATGAGTAATAATGCTATAATTGGAGCTAAAAACATGACAAGAATAAAAATTTTGATAATGCCGGAAAGAGATAAATCGCTTCGACTGCCCGTGGTATCATTTGTTATATTAAATTCTTGCAATCTGAATATGCTCATTCCCATAAACATCAAAGGACCGCTCATATCATTAAAACGAGCCCAAACCTTGTCTAACTTATAGTCTTTTTTTTCAGAATTTGTTTTGTTCTCTGCAACTATTGGATCCTTACATTCCAATTGTACTTTAATTGTATCTTTTGCTGTGGCAAGAAGTTCTCTCATCTGTGTCTCGTTTATTTTGTTCGTTTTGAGAAATGCTTGTGGAATCGCACCGACAGCAGCAGTTCAAATATTTGAAAGATCAATTGCTGCACCCATTATGAACCAACTCATATTTACAAGCACAGTAGAAACGAGCACCTTGGGAAGAAGCGCTTTGATGTTGAAGGAGTCTTTCCCGATCACTCATCTTACAATTTGGTATATTAGTAATCAAGCAATTGCAAAATTTGCAATATTTTTCATATAATTCCACAACAACCAGAGCGCTTTATCTAATCAGAGTCCAGATGCATATACCCAGTCATTACTCATAAGTTTTCACGCTAGCACTGCAAAAATAATCCATATCCAAGATCCTATCCTCACTAACACATCGAAAATAGTACCAATTATTCCGTCTGCTGTGTTTAATGTCGAAATCTCAGCACATTCCGCGCCAGTAACCGTCGCAAAAACACTATCCCATGGGAGGAAGAACGCTAGGGCAAGGATTGCTATCAGATAGAAATATTTTTTATTCATGGTGTATGTAATCGGTCTAAATATTACTCATTATTTTTTTTATGGATTTGGTGTTGGATTTGCCCCATTTGGAGTTCCACTATTTGTTGACGATTGCGCAGTAGAAGATCAACTAGTTGGATTAGATTGAGCAGATTTTTGTGCTCCGTTGTTTGGTTTGTTCGCTTTAGCAGGACGTAAGGCATTTTCAACATCTTGACGGGTAGTAGTATTGCCAAACGTTTTTGTAATCCATTTAGTTAATTCTGCTTCAGCATTTTGTTTGCTACGAGCATCTGCTAGTTTTATATTTTTTATGTACTCATCATACTCACCCACGAGTGATTCTTTTTCTTTTTCTGTTGCTTCTAATTCTATTGACTTTTCTTTTCCATCCTCAGGTTCGAGTTTGATTATTTTTTGTATTTTCCCATTCGTATCAACTTTATACGTTTTTTCTGCTTTACTATTATCGATGATTTTTTGTAAATAATCTTGTATATCTTTATCTATTTCACCATTTGTTTTATAGAAGAATTTCATATTGTTAATGATCTGAGATCATCTTCATTCACCTAAATATGCATCTCCATGAGCAACTAGATTAGTCAAGAATTTGGCTCATTGAGCAGATTTTGGATTAAACACTTCCTTCTCTGATTCAAATTTGTAGGAGCTACCCATTTTTGCATTTAATGCATTGAAATAATCCTTTATTCCATCAATTTGTGTTATGTTTTCATTAAGATCTTTGAATAAAGATTCATCTTTTACAATATTATCTAATGTCTTAAATGTGTCTTCCATTTTCGTTTCACTATTTTGTGTTATGCTAGTGGCTGTACTAATTTGTCCCTCCAGTTTTCTATCTTTTCCTAGTAAGTTATTTCCAATTCCATCTATAATATTTGCCGTTTTTGAGACTTGTTGTCCAGGAGCATTAGTAATTTTTCAGGTAATTTCTTTAACTGCTCATGTGATACCTCAATAACTTCAATATCCGCCACCTGGCAAAGGAATAATTTGAGCTCATCAGGCGATACCAGAAACCATTCATTCAATACTTTCAACGGTTTTCTTGGTTAAACTGCTCGTTTTCAGTGCTGCCATAACAGCAAACCACATAAGTCCTATTCCAAAAATATTCATTATTATCCAAGTGAAATAATCAGTAATTCCTGCGCCAAAATTTATAGCTTTGCTATTTATACACAATGTTGTAATTCAAACATCATAACAAGATGCTCAATCGACTACTCTTTGATGGATACCGATTGTTTCTAAAGATCATTTTCTAGAAAATCACTCGGTTAGGGAGGTGAGTAATATAATAGATAATGATATAGCGAAGGTGACGACTGCTGGCAACAATATAAGAGATAAGATGCTTGAAAGAGTAAACTTGTCAGTAAGTGGATTTTTTGGCATTATGTTTCAAGCAATTCCCAAAGCTATAAGCGGAGAAAATGCTATAATTACCCGTAAATATGCTACTCTTATAATCAAAACGACAATTAGTATTCCTATCGGTATGATAAAAGCAACTGCGATTATCATTTTTATAAGTGTTTCTATTGTAAGTGCTGCAGTTGTTAAGGGTGCGTCTAATTGAATACTGGAAAGGCCTAAAATAGAAGCATACAACGAGAAAAATGCTCATTGTTTTCACATCCCTTTTTTCGTAAGATTTCACAAAAAGCTACATGGAGACTTTTTGATGTTTTCTACATCCTTTTCATATCCATCATCACCAATAGTCACTTTACAATTCATTGCCCCTACAAATTCTTTTCTTGATTCAATGATAATGTTTTGCATGTTTTCATTTCATGCAACTAATTTTGTCCCTTCTGGAGCTTTGCTTTTTGTCAGAACATCTTGTCAAAAAATACAATAATCTCGATTAATATCTTCTTTTTTTACCGTCAAAGGTAACACTTTCCCACTACCACCTCATCAAGCTCAACCTCAAGCATCTGTTTTTTCTGAGATCTTGTATGCATTTTTAAAATCTTCTTCTCGTTTGATTTCATCCTTTTCGGTAAAACAAGGAAGAAGGTATTTGGCAGTAGAGGCAGAAAGAGCTGATCAATCCCACGTATAGACGGCTACAAGATTGTCATTTATTGCGGCTTTTGCATTCAATTTTACCGATGTTTTCATTCCAAAAATTGGTTTACTGGCAACATTTTGATCAACAATATTTAATGGTAATCATCACAACCCAGCGGTCAGCACTATTGAAAGATCTATTAGTGCTCACATGATAAACCAGCTCATTTGTACACCGACACTAGAAAGCAAGAGTTTCGTGATTATTTTGGTCACATTTGTCGTGTCAGATTTTCATGATTTGATGTCAAAAATATATTTTAGTACTTGTCGCAAAAACATAAATCAGATGATAAAATTAGCAAAATTTCTTGCCATTTGCCAAAATTGCCAGAGAGCTTTATCTAGTTTAAACACCTCTCCAAAGACTAAAGAGTTATCCATAGCAAGACCTGCAATCCAGAGCAGTGGTCGAAAAAACATATAAAATGCTTTTAGTGAGCTTTGTAATAACTGCACGAAGTCCACATCCGCACCCTCTTTAGCGGGATCTGATAGCGCTCAACCTGTAGCGAATGCAACCGTTTTTTGAAATGTATATGTTGCATCAAAAACGCTTTGGGAGTGTGTACTATCTATCTGGGAACTTTGATTGATAGCCACGGTACTTACTGTTTTGGTGGGAATCTCAGAGTGCGTTGAGTGTGAAAAAAAATTAGTGTACCCCAAAAGTACTGTGAGGAAAAGGACCGCTCCACCAATTGTTTTCAGGAGCGTCGTTGTTTTACTTGTTCCCTTTTGTTTTGCTACTGTGTTCATGCAAAGATATGCAAAATAAAATACTATACCTTAGTATAAACACAAATGCTTGAAAAAGAAAAAACTATCGATTAAAGAATATTTAATTCGGATAATAGCGTGCGATATTTCTCACTTTCAGTTCAATATCTTGACAAAATGTATTTTTTCACTAATTCCTTCCAATCTAGGAGTGATTGTTGGAGATTGTATTGAGAAATATCCAGAAGCTCGGTCATGTCTTCTTGTGTAGAGAGTTTTTGTTTGTATTGGATATCGTGGATGGTCTCTCTGATCTCACCAGAGAGGAGTTGTTCTATATCCGATATGTTTTTTTGTGTGTAAAAAATGAGTGATATATCACTTGCATCGAACGTCGGGATTGCTCAAGGATCTATGTTCTCTCCAAACCAACTTATGTGATTTTTGTAAACGTTTTGGTAAACAGTGACTATCGTTTCGTTCGTGATTGATTGGTCGGTTGTTCAAACGCCTGTCGTATCAAGATCTAAGGTCAAATATGGGTTTATGTTGATAGCTTTTCCTTCTCGTAGATTTGTCTTGAGATCGTACTGCCAAAACCGCTTTTGCTGATCGCGCTCGGTGCTAGAGGAGTGCCATGTGCTTCCCACGCAAAAATAGTTTTTGTGGGTAAATGCTTTGTGGAGATGACCGGAGATAACCGTAGGTACAACCTCCATTCGCAGAGGATGTAAAGAAATATCTTTGTAATCAAACTTCGCAAATTGTCATGGAAACGATGTGTTTGCAGTGTAGTAATGATGCACAAGTATCGGCTTCTTTTCTGCTGTTTTTTCAGAAAAATATATTTCAAAAAGGGTCATATTTAACGCTCAGGATAGTTGTTCGTTGCTGTTTTTGGAAGCCAACAAACGGATGCTTTCGCTGAAAAGACTCGGCGCATCTGCGAGCGATCAAGGGATGCTGGTAGCGTATTTTTGGAGAAATGTTTCTTTTTGTGTATGTAAAAACTCTT
Source organism: uncultured Candidatus Peribacteria bacterium (assembly GCA_964565575.1). GTDB lineage: Bacteria > Patescibacteriota > Gracilibacteria > Absconditabacterales > Absconditicoccaceae > JBDHUW01. The sequence goes on along the minus strand of CAZMFL010000001.1, from coordinate 12,092 downwards.
TGTTGAATGGCAAAAAGAAAAACTCTTTTCACTCTATAAGATAGGTGCTTGGCTCAGTTATAAAATGTATTTTATTTTCACTCGTGCGCGCATTGAGAATATCGGCAATCTTTTTTCATTCGTGATAGATGAAATGCTGATTGAGCCAGTCGTGATTACCCGCCAGAACATACACATTTTTGCCCTCATCCCAGAGCGAGAGAAAAAAATCAAACAAATCAGCAAGCGCCTGGCGATCGTAACTAAACATATACATATAATCACCCAAGAAAACTATATTTTTTTCTGCAGGAAAACCATCCACAAACTGGCGTAGTTCCTGAAGAATTTTGGCGCTTTGCTTCGCATTTATGTGCACATCTCAAACAAATAGCATACTGCTAGTATATATTTTCCATTCGGTTTTTGTAGGGGAGATTGAGATCGGTCGAATTTCCTCTTGATTTTATTTTATCATTATGTATTAATTCGTAATATTATATAAAATATTGGGAGTTGTGTTCCCAATTTTAATAGCTAATTACAAGACTCATGATTACAAGAATATATAAAAACTTAGAAAAATACTTTTGGAAAGGGAGAGTATTGATTTTATATGGACCAAGAAGAACTGGTAAAACCACTCTTCTCAAACATTTTCTTGAGTCAAGTAACAAACCATATAAACTAGATACAGGAGAAAACATAAAACTTCAAAATCTTTTCTCAAGTAGAGATATGGAACAAATATTGAGATATGCAGAAGGATATGATATTATAGCAATAGATGAAGCACAAAATATCCCTCACATAGGAGCAGGATTAAAAATTCTGATAGACAATCTTCCAGAAAAAACAATTATAGCAACAGGTTCTTCTTCATTTGAACTCTCTCAGTATATTTGAGAACCACTCACAGGCAGAAAGAAAACTCTTACGCTTTATCCTTGTTCGCAACAAGAACTCTTGTCGATATATAACAAATATGAACTTCAAGAACATCTAGAGGAGTTTCTAATTTACTGATCGTATCCAGAAGTAATTATGAGTTCTTCTTTTGCCAAGAAAAAAGAAATATTGACTGAACTAGTAGAATCTTATCTTCTAAAAGATGTTCTTGCTCTGGAAAAGATAAAATCACCTAGACATCTTATTGATCTACTCAAATTACTTGCTTTTCAAGTAGGCCAGGAAGTTTCTATTCATGAACTAGCAACAAAAATCGGTATAGACACTAAAACAGTTAGTCGCTATTTAGATATTTTAGAAAAATGATTTGTGCTTGTTTCTCTTGGAGCATGGAATAGTAATCTGAGAAATGAAATCACCAAAAAACGCAAATATTATTTCTTAGATACAGGAATCAGAAATGCAGTAATTAATCAATTTAATGGTTTTGATTCAAGAAATGATAAAGGACAACTTTGGGAAAATTTTGTCATTATGGAATATCTTAAAAAGCATACATATACCCAACAACATGGAAATCTCTATTTTTGGAGAAACTATCAATGAGCAGAAATAGATCTTATCCGTGAATATGATGGAAAACTTGATTGTTATGAGTGCAAACGAACTAAAAATGCCGCTATCCCAGAAGATTTCGTAAAAAAGTATGGGAAACAAAAATTTTCTACCATAACAACAGAAAACTGGCTCTCTCTATTACTCTAGATTACAATTTTTCTGAAAGAAAAGATTTAAAAATTTATATAACAACTCCCTTCGGGCAAACAAAGTTACTCACTACGGTTTCCTACACACTAACAGTTTTCCAAAAAAACCGTCGGTCACCGACAGACCGTCGGTAAAAAAATCGCAAGGCGATTTTTTTATATTTCAGTATAGATAGAAAATACGGCATAATAGAAAATCCACCTTGCAATACGCTTAAGATTCTATAATACAAACAATGATTAATAACTAACAATTTACCCTTAACCCCAACTGAATGACGAAATTTCAAACACAACGCAAATCTTTTACCCTGATAGAGATGCTGGTTGTCGTAGTGATCATCGGAATCCTCGCTGGCGTACTGGTCCCTAGATTAACAGGAGCAAAAGAAAGAGCAAGTGATTCTGCGCGTATAGTAAAGGTATGACAGATCTCAAGTGCAGTAGAACTGTACGCACAGGAGAAAGGAACAACCTATCCACGAGCACCACTGACAGGCGCACCATGAATAAGCGTAGCAACACCAATAGTAACAGATGCAATCTCACCATACCTAACAAACATCCCCACAGATCCAGGGAAGTGAACGGTAGCTATATCAACGGAACCAGGAGGAATACTAGCGACAGGAGACTCATTCGCATACTGGACAAACGATGCATGAACAGGATATGCAATTACTGCACTAATGGAATCCAAGAAAGGAAACACAACAAACGGTACGGGGGTAATAGACTCAGACAAACAAGGATCATATCAAAAAGTAGGAAAGTGACTAACAACCAATATCGTGCCAGGAGGGGGAACTGTAGACACAAGTGTACCATGAGTATATTTCGAATGAGGACATACTATCGTATCAGATGGAACAAATGTGTACACGATGATGGATAAAAACCTGTGAGCATCGGAAGTTGGAACAACATCTGCTTCGTATGGATACTACTATCAACGAGGGAATAACTATGGATTCTGGAATGGAACAGCATGAACCAATCAAGACTGAACTGCTACAATAGCAACAACAAGCACACTAGTGCCAAGCCCTACAGCACCATATACTGGTAGTACATTTGTTCTAGCACCAAATAGCCCATATGACTGGGCGACACCTCAGAATCCCAACCTACGATTACCAGGCGGACAGTGACCATGTCCTACAGGGTATCATATACCCACAAGCACAGAGCGACAATGATTGTATAATGCACGGGTAAAGATCTATTCGGGAGATGCTATATATGCAAGTAATAAATGATTTCTCTTGAGAGATACACTTAAATTACCTATGGCAGGTCGCCGCCTCATCGCTAGCGCTGGTGTTTACGGTCAGGGGTCAGGCGGCCGCTACTGGTCGTCTACTCCTAATGGAGCGAGCTCCTATATCTTGGGCTTCGATTCGTCCGATGTTGACCCAGCTGATTACGGCTACCGTGCAAACGGTTTCTCTGCTCGTTGTTTCAAGAATTCCCCATAGTTTAACCCTTGACCCTTTCCCCTTGTCCCCTTGATCCTTACGCGCTTGTAGTGAGCGAGAGGCGGAGGAGAGAGGAGAATGACTATCCAACCGCGAAATTTTTTTTAGCACATAGCGACTCTTTGTATGCAACCACAGATGTATCGAAACCACTACAAGACTGATCCAGATCGGAAAAATAGAATATTGTTGTTTGTCGTTGGAGGATTTTACAGAGCGTATGAGTCAGATGCTGTCTTGCTGGGTTACCTCTTTGGATTCCAAGTGCAAGTGCAGTGAGGAGCAAGGATGACGGGATTCCCTGCGAACGCCGGAGAGAAATATATGGATTTGTTGAAACAAGCAGATTATTCGTATGTCCTTCTCCAAATTCATGAAACAGGACCAGTTGTACTGCAGTATCACCTTGGAACAAAACCGCTTGAAATCACGATACCAATCGATGTCTATGCTTCCTTGCTTGATGAGATGAAAGGTGTAATTCAAAAATATGAAGCAAGTATGCGTATTATCAAACATGTTGATCTCCCTTTTTTGGATGTGAATGTGAAGACCCCATTGCCACCTCTTGATTTCCCATCCTTTCACACCGCTGAGAATATTACCCAAAAAGATAGAAAAATAGAAACGGAAGAGATGCAATTTCCTATTTTGTAATATTGCTCCGCCAGAGTCAAATGCTGTAGAGGTATTTGAGCGTGCGGAAAAATGGGAATTCAGTGATGCGCTATTATTTCTTTTTTTGTGGGAGTGGTAGTAATACAAGATGTTTTATTAGGGATAGTAAAACACAAATCCAGTCATCACCCAAAACGTAGCAGGTAACCGCAACAACGCTAGCGCTGGTGTTAACAATCAGGGATCAAACGGCAACTACTGGTCGTCTACTCCTAATGGAACGAACTCCTATAACTTGAACTTCAATTCGTCCAATATTAACCCAGCTAATAACAACAACCGTGCAAACGGTTTCTCTGCTCGTTGTTTCAAGAACTCCTATGATTGCTCTCTCACTCTTTTTTTGGATTCTGTGCATGCAGGAGTTCTAAAAGAGTGGGAGAATCTTTTTATTTTATGAATTTTTTGATGGTTTCTTATGATCATCTACCAGTCTATCAGGATAGTTTTGAAATACTAACGATTCTGTCTAGGTTGGTCGTTTCGTTTCCTAAAGAATATAAATATACCTTTGGAGAGCGCTTGCAAAATTATGCTTTAAATGTTTTGGTGGAAATATCGCTTGCGTCTTTGAGTACAAATACTAAGGAAAAGTCTGAGCATCTTGTAGAGGCAAAGAAAAACATAGAGTTGATCAAAATAATTTGGAGAGCATGCAATAGTGTTGGCATTTTATCACATAACCAGTACACCGAGAAACTAATTTTGATGGTATCTATTTCCAAACAACTCACTGCGTGGAATACTACTTTGAGATGAAATTCTCCATTACTAAAGTTATCGCATAACTCAAAAACGTCTAAATGTGTTTAGGTAGTATTATCTGTCTCTTTTTTCTGTTGCACCGTCGTAAGGAAACACTATACTCACATCTATGAATGCAGATAGTGAGAAGCTAACCCCAGCGCAGAAACAGTACACTGATATGAAGAAGCAACATCCTGATTGCATTCTTTTTTTTCGTATGGGAGATTTTTATGAAACATTTAATGAAGACGCGAAAATTGCTGCCAAAGTGCTTGATTTGACCCTTACATCAAGAGATAGAACGAGTGAAAATCCAGCTCCAATGGCAGGTGTGCCATTTCATAGTGTAGACAAGTACATTGCGAGACTAGTCGCTCATGGATACAAAGTCGCTATCGCTGAGCAGATGAGTGAACCGAAAACTGGGCAGATCGTGGAACGTAAAGTAACACAGATTGTCACGCCTGCGACATTTATCGAAGAAAGCAAAAAAGAGTTTGTCTATTTGTCCGCAATTACCTACACGTGAGGCGATATGGACTCGTATCATTGTGCGTGGTGAGACGTGACTGTTGGCTCGTACTATACAAGAAGTTTCCATACATTTGAAGATCTCCTATGACATCTTTCTAGACTACAACCACGCGAAATTGTTGTTGATATAGACTTCCCACAGAACACAGAAATTCGCACATACGTCACATCACAGTGAACAGATATTTTAGTAAGTACCTACGATAAACCAGTTGACGTGGAGCGTTTTTTGAGTTGATTGTTTGGTGTACAAACACTTTCTAGTTTCGGAAAAGCGCTTGAAGATGGCAGAGAGTATGCAATGTGACTCTTGTTGCATTATTTACAACACATTCAAGAAGGAGTAGCGAGGTCACTTCTTCGCATACAATATGACTCACAAACCGATGACGTGATGCTTGATGCTGTGACTATTCGCAACCTGGAAATTATTACATCACAGTATGAATCTACCAAAAAATATAGTTTGCTTGGTGTGATAGACCAGACTTCTACTGCTCTTTGAGCGAGGTTGATGAGGGAGATATTGTTACATCCGACACAACACACAGAAACAATTCAAACTCGTCAGGCGTGGATTTCGCATTATACTGATCATCTTTGAGAAGCAAAAAATATCCAAGAGATTTTACGCAGGATGGTCGATCTACCCAAGATTATCTCAACGCTCTTGTACAAAAAAAACAATCCAATGACATTTGGGAAATTGAGATATGCGTTGGGATTAGTCCACAAAGATCTATGAAACCGGTCTCGGGTGGGTATAGATCCCACAGATAGCAACCCTTGATCTCTCGGCCTGAAACCTCTTGTTTCGTCACAAGCACTTGAAAAGACAAAAGAGTATTTTGTATATCTGGAAAGTCTGCTCAAAGTTGAATGACTCAATGACGATATTGATTATATCCAAGATTGATACAGCACAGAGATTGACGAGCTCAGAAAAATAGCATATCACAGCGACAATCTGTTGCTCTCGTACCAACAAGAACTCGTACAGGCAACCTGAATTACAAACGTAAAAGTGAAGTATGTGTCAAATCAATGATATGTTTTGGAAGTTACACCCAAGGATGTTGATGCTTTTGAAGCCAGGAGTATCAAAGGCGACCCGAAGCGCGAGATGATTCGTCGTCAAACATTGAAAACAGGGCAAAGATATACAAGTATATATTTAGATGAGTTGCAACGTAAGGTCTTGTCGGCCCAATTTCAGCTACGTTCCTCTGAACAAGCGTTGTTGGAAGATGCAAAAGCTTCGCTTTTGGCTGCTAGCGCAGCATTTCATGAGCTCGCCGATGGTATCGCTTGGCTTGATTTGTATACTTCCCATGCGCTTTTCGCAAAAGAAAAAAAATATGTGAAACCTGAAATGACAACTACATGATCCATACAAATTTTGGGTGGGCGTCATCCAGTTATTGAAGCGTTTTTGCCACACGATCAACATTTTATTCCAAACGATTTATTGATTGGGAAACGTCGTGATACCGGCGGAATGCTAGGTGAGAATTGATTTGCACAATGATGAACTGCCGCAACAGAAATCTTTCAATCGGTGACCGAGGAAGATCAATCAACTATCGATTCACAACAGCAATCATATGCAGGAATTTCACAACAACTAGGGACAGCACAATTTGTCACCGACGGCTCGCAATCGCAATCAACCAACGACACACAACAGCAATCATTCACTGGAGTTTCACAAGAACCATCGGCGGAGAAATGACTATCAGAGACGACAGCCGCACAGCAAACAAGTTTAGAAAAATTACAAACATCCAACGATATACAACAGCAATCATTCACAGAGGTGTCACAACGATCATCGGCAGAAAAATCACTATCAGAGACACCAACAACCGCACAGCAAACAAGTTTAGAAATCTTGCAATCAACGACACTTCAAAGTAATTCTACTATCCCAGAAAATATGATAAGCGAGAGTACCTCTCCAAAAAATGCCATCGAAGATGGCTCTACACCAAATGACTTGGTGAACGATGACACAACGCTTGCTATCATTACTGGCCCAAATATGGGTGGTAAATCTACTTATTTAAGACAAAATGCGTTGATTATACTCATGGCACATTGTTGATTATTCGTGCCTGCACAGACAGCCCAAATATCGCTTGTAGATGGATTGTTCGCGCGTGTCGGATCAGGGGATGTAATTGCGAAAAACCAGTCCACATTTATGACAGAGATGATTGAGATGTCCAATATTTTGCATAATGCAACGGAAAAATCATTTATCATCTTGGATGAGTTGGGGCGTGGCACATCAACGTATGATGGTATGGCGCTTGCGCAGGCAATAGTACAATATATCGTGCAATATATAGGTGCAAAGACGCTTTTCGCGACGCACTATCATGAACTCATTGAACTAGAAAAAAATCTTCCATGAGTGAAAAACTATTCTGTTGCAGTATACGAAACGCAAAAAGATGTTGTCTTCATGAAAAAAATTATTCGTTGAGGAGCAGATAAATCATACGGAATAGATGTGGCGAAGTTGGCTGGTATCCCGAGCGTTATCACCGAGGCAGCCAAAAAATACTTACGTGTGTATGAAACCAAAAATAGTTGAAATACCTCTATCTCACAAGGTGATCAAAACAACGACAAGATGCCGGATTCTATGCCTCTTTTCGCGATGAGTATCGATCAGGAATCAATAGAAGCCAAAAACACATTGGAGAAAATAAAAAGACTTTTGGGATCGCTTGATCCAAATAACATAACGCCGATGCAAGCGTTACAGATGATTGCAAGATTGAAAGACAACCTAGAAAAATAATTTTTACTATTTTGGAAAAAATTATGAGTATCATAGCGGTAGATTGTGATGAAGTTTTGATAAATAGTATGCAAGGGTTTAGCCAGTATGTCAAAGGGATGTATGGCTACAATTGGCCATATCATGATTATAAGTATTATAGATTAGAGGAAAACGAGCATATTGATTTCACCAGAGATGAAATAATGGATATGTTCAACGCTTATCTAGATTCTGAATATGCAAAGAAAACAGAACCTATTCCGTGAGCGTTGGAAAAATTGCAAGAACTTCATCTTGCTTGACATACATTGTGTGTCCTAACGGCTAGGTGAGACTTTCAGCATGCAATTACAACATATCAGATAGAAAAGAATTTTCCATGATTGTTTGCAGAAATTTTGGCTGTGTGAGATGCGCGTGGAAATCATACTTCAAAAAGCGAAGTTTGTAAAAATATTGGTGCAACAATTTTGATAGAGGATAGCATGGACAACTGTCTGGAAGCAAGTAGAAATAATATTTATTCTTTTCTACTCCAAAGACCTCGAAATGAGTGGAGAGAAGAGCAACATCCGTATCTACAAAAAATACAACACTGGGCCCAGATAGATCTAGCAAAATGCGAGTAAAAAGGCTCTGAATCAGACTCTTTTGTGTTTTAAAATTTCTATAATCTAAAAAAACCGCCCTAAAATAGAGCGGTTGTACAGTTATTTCCCCATATTTGTTAGTTCATTTTTTAACGCATGCATTTCATCAAAAAGTTTTTGAACAGACTCATAATCTTCCGCTTTTTTCGCTTCAGAAAATTTTATTTTGAGTTCGTACAGCTGCTTTTTGACTTTGATTTTCCTCTCTTCTATGTACAGTCGTTTTCCTTCTTCTAATTTTTCTTCAGCCAATTTTCTGGTCAGGGAATGCTTTTTCGGCAATAGTTTGGACAAAAATTTCATAATTTCAACCAATCTATCTTTGTATTCCTCAGCGTATTCGTCAAGCTCTGTAATTGACCCCAAAAAATTGTCTAATGTCGACTGAATCATCTCTCTACAAGAATAAATGATCGTGGCTTTTTCATTTTGGGATTTGTCATACAGAAGTTTGAAAAAAAAATTTGAAATGGTTTCATATTCTTCCTCATCCAAACAAGAAACAAGTTTTTTAAATAAGCTTTCAAAAGAATAATGATAAAACAATTCTTCTTTTGTACGTATAGCAGAAAGGTCTGCTTTTCCGCAAAATATTGCCTCTTCACTTAAAATCGATTTTGCATCCTCGGGTTTCGGGTAGTAGACAAAATCAACATCTTTCATTTTGATGGTCAGTCCTTCTTCATCAATAAACACAGGCAATGAAAACCCATCAAGCAAATTTTTATCTTTGATAAAATTTGTTGTGCTTGGCTCTATATAAACATCTCCATCTGTAAAGATAATTAGTGAGCTTTGTCTTATATAGATAGTATCAAACATAGGGAGTTCATCTGCAAGCGTAGGTAGAATGATTATTTTTCCTTCAATTTTTGCTTTCATGATGTTATGTTTTTTGAGCGTTTCCGGTTATCTTTATTATCGAATCTCTAATTTGACTAGCTCTTTCATAGTCTTCTTTTTCGAGTGCTTTTTTTAGTGCGCGTTCAAGGTCTTCTTTTTTCGGGAATTTTTCTTTTTTTGTGTTTTTCCTTTCATTTATTGTTTTTTTGATTTTTTGTTCAATCAATGTTTGCAAGTCTTCAAGCATTTCTTGGTAATTTGTGGCTGGATCGTGTGTCTTGAAATTTTCAATTTTTTCAAGTACGTTTTTGAGATTAGCTAGATCTAAACTACCAATACTGTTGATTTTTTTTCTCAATGATTTTTCTATTGCACAAATTATGTACTCATATTCGTAACTTCCGATGCATAATTGTAACTCTTCGAAAAGAGACGTGAGTGAATAATTTGAGTAAAGATCTTCTTGGGAAAGAACGCTTTTTGTTCTGACTCCACCGAATTCAAATAGTAAAAAATCTTCAGATGAGAGCTTTTCGAATTCTAGCTCTGGCGTTGTTTTAAAAAGATAGGAGATGTCTTTCAAATCAATATCAATCCCATTATCTTGATCCAGATAAACAGGGATGAAATAGTCTTCTAAATTAATATTAGTTTTACCAGTTTCAATATTTTCAACAACACATAAACATTTTTTGTGAATTTTTAATTTATATGTATCGCTTATAAATATGCTTTCTGGGCTAATAAAAACAAGAGCAGGGCCTTCAATCGTATCCAAAGTAGGTAATGTTAAAATGGTCCCCCTTACAGATAAAATTCTTTTTGGTTTTGTTTGTTTGTTTTTCATGGCTTTATTTGGATTAAATTGTTAATGATCACATTTTTGTTGTGATGAGAGTATAGAAACACAAAATGGAAAGTCAATATATTTATAGATATTTCCTTGATAAGAAAAAATAGAATGCTAAACTTCAAGAAACAGAAGTAAATAACCAAACAAAAAAATAAAACTATGAAAAAGCATAAAAGAAAAAACGCAAAAGGGCACAATGTAACTGTTAAAGAACGGATTGTGCGACGAAAGGAAAATGAACTTATGCGTCAAATCCGGGTTCGGATAAAGGAAAGCAAAGGATCTGTAATGGTAGATATAAGTTCAATTTGGGGGATCGTTCCTGAGGTAGAGGACTTTCCACAGGTACTGAAAGGATTATCAAAACAGCTTGAAAAACTATTTCCCTATCTTGAATACAATATTAGTATAGAGTGGGAAAAAGACACAAAGCCTGTGAAGATAATTATAAAAGACACTGAAAAGTATATCGCTTTTGCAGCCAAAAAACCAACTGCTCGTGTGAGAAGGATGCAAAAAAACCAGCATTTAAAAGACCATATCGCAGAAAAGAAAAGGAACCGCAAACAAAACAGAGTAAAAATAGAACTTTACTGATGAACAATGTTTTTAAAAGACCGCGAGTTTTCTCTGCGGTTTTTTTTGGATTATTTCATTTGCAACTCAGATCAAATTGCATATATATAAGCGGTATCAAATGTTTTCTTGTAGACGGAAATTCCTCTCACAAAACCCTTCTTAGTTCATTTTATAAAAAACAATAGTATGACAAACGAAAAAGATATCTACAAAGCAGATCTCACCAATGCGAGCAAGGAAAATATTTTTTACTCGCTTGCAATGTTTCCATATCCTTCAGGAGCAGGATTGCACGTCGGGCATGGGATGAATTTTACTGCAAATGATATTATCGCACGTTTCAAACGTATGCAATGATATACTGTGATTAACCCAATGGGGTGGGACTCTTTTGGTCTACCAACAGAAAACTACGCTATGAAACTTGGGAAACCAGCAGGCGAGGTAACCACAGAAAATATTGCAAACTACAAAAAGCAATGTGAATTGATGGACCGATCGTACGACTGGGATCGCGAGGTGACAACATCTTCTCCAAAATATTATAAACGAACTCAATGGATTTTTGTCCAGTTATACAAAGCGTGACTTGTCTATAAAAAAGACGCATATGTAAATCGATGTCCTAGTTGTCAAACTGTGCTTGCAAACGATCAAGTCGTAGAAGGTAAGTGCGAGCGCTGTGGTAAAGAAGTGATCCAAAAAAAACACCCACAGTGGTTCATCAAAATTACCGATTATGCAGAAAAACTAATAGATGGATTGGATAGTATTGACTGGCCAGAGGAGACCAAAATTCAGCAAAAATATTGGATCGGAAAATCAGTTGGAGCAGAGATTGACTTTGCTCTCCATGGACAAGAAAAAAATATAATAGAAAAAATAACCGTCTTTACAACTCGTCCCGATACGCTTTTTGGTGTGACGGCAATTGTGTTAGCCCCTGAAAATGCATCTATCGATGCATATATTCCTGCGGAATATAAAAAGGAGTTAGACGAATATCGTTTTGCAACCGGTAAAAAAACTGCCATTGAAAGACAACAAGACTCTGAAACTAAATCTGGTGTGTTTTCATGAGTCTATGCAATACATCCGCTAACAGGTGAAAAAGTACCAGTTTGGTTCGCTGATTACGTTCTTCCAGACTACGCTACTGGTGCGGTGATGTTCGTGCCTGCACATGATGAAAGAGTTTTTGCTTTTTCAAAGAAACACGACTTACCTATCAAACATGGCTTTTTTGGAAATCGATCCTGCTTTAAAATATAAAGTGGCGGACAT